>NZ_MUME01000344.1 GCF_002155915.1 Streptomyces thermovulgaris
CGGACGGCGACCGCGGCGGCGTACCCGTCGTCCACCGCCACGTCCCCGACCGTCCAGCCCCGCACCGCGGCCACCGCTCCGCTCGCCGCCCCCACGTAGTCCAGCGACAGGGCGCGTCCCAGCCCGACGCCCAGCCCCTTCAGACAGGCCTCCTTGCGGGCCCAGACCCGGGCGAACGCCGCCGGCCTGTCCGCCGGCCGCAGTGCGCTCAACTCGGCGCGCTCCCACGGATGCAGACAGGCCCCGACCTCCTCGGCGACCGCGTACTCGGGGACCGCCTCGACGTCCACGCCCACCGGCGCCGGCGCACATGCCAGCAGGCACAGCCCCTCACTGCGGGACAGCGAGAAATGCACGGCGCCGCCGCGCACCACGGGACGCCCGTGCGGCCCTTTGCACATCGGGCACGGCAGCCGCTCCAGGGGGACCTCGGCGGGCGGTACGCCGAGACGCGCGCCCAGCAGCAGCCGCAGTGCCACATGCCCGGCCAGGTAGGTGTCCCTGTCCCGCGCCCTGGTGAAGGCCGCCGCGCGCTGCTTCTCGGAGCCGTCCAGCACCACGGGGGCCAGACGGGCCACCGCCGCCTTGAACGTCTCCGCCCGCACCAGCCACAGCCCGGGCTCTCCCCCTGTCCCCGGCGTCCTCAGCGGCTGCTCCCCTCCCCCGTCCCGCAGCTCCACGGGCAGCAGCACCGCACCGGCCCTCACACACCGCACCCTACGGGCCCTCGCACCGTCCGCCACTCGGCCGCCCGTCCGGCTCCGCCGGTGCACAAGCGACAAACGACGCACCGGGAACGAGCCGCCGTGACCGGGCGGGCACGCTGCGAAGTCTCCCTTCCGTCCCGCCCGCAGTCGTGTGAAACTATGGGCCCGCCCGTGATGTGGGCTCGTTCCACACCGCGTCCGTCCCCCCATACGAGAAGTGCGCCGTGCGTGAACTTCCTCTGCCTCTCGCGCTCACCGCGCGTCTGAGTCCGGTCGTCGTACTCGCCTGTGCGGGCTGGGCGTTGACATCCGGTCCGTTCGCCAGCGAGTCCGCCGCCGAGCCCAAGGCGGCCCAGCAGCAGACGCGCGAGACCGGCAGCCCGTCCTCCCCCGAGTCCTCCGCGCCCTCGGCGACCGCGGCGCCGAAGACCTACACGACCGCGCCGGAGCCGTGCACCAGCCTCGACAAGAAGACGATCACGTCCCTGGTGCCGGGTGCGAAGACGGCGGGCAAGGAGATCCCCTCGACGGACTCGACCGTCCGCCGCACCTGCTCCTGGAACGCGCTCAAGGGCTTCGACTACCGCTGGCTGGACGTGTCCTTCGAGATCATGGACTCGGACGAGGCCGCGCAGAAGTCGTACCGGCAGCGGACCGCCGACAAGAGCGGCGGCGGCGCGGTGCCCGGCCTCGGCGACGAGGCCTACTCTGTCGTGAACCTGACCACGGAGGACAAGCAGGAGACCCGCGAGGGCGCCGTGCTGGTCCGCACCGCCAACGCGATCGTGTCCGTCACGTACAACGGCAGCGACTTCGAGACGAAGAAGGCGCCCAGCACGGACGAGATCAACAAGGGGGCCATCAAGGCCGCCAAGGAGGCGGTGGCCACGCTGGCGAGCAGCAGGAAGAGCTGACCGCCTCCTCCCCGGGGCGCCCGGCGGTCAGGAGCCGACGGCGGGGATCACCTTCTGCCCGTAGGCGTCGATCACCTCTTCCTGCGCGTCGTGCATGTCGTACACGGCGAACTGGTCGACGCCCAGCTCGCGCAGCGCGTTCAGTTTCTCGATGTGCTTCTCGACGGGTCCGACGACGCAGAACCGGTCGACGATCTCGTCCGGCACGAACTGGGTGTCGGGGTTGCCGCTGCGTCCGTGGTGGGCGTAGTCGTAGCCCTCGCGGGCCTTGATGTAGTCGGTGAGCGCGCGGGGAACGGCGTCGGAGTGCTCGCCGTAGCGGGCGACCAGGTCGGCCACGTGGTTGCCGACCATCCCGCCGAACCACCGGCACTGTTCGCGCGCGTGGGCCAGGGCCGCGGGCGAGTCGTCCGCGGTGACGTACGCGGGGGCGGCGACGCAGACCGCCACCTCGGACGGGTCGCGTCCGGCCGCCCTCGCCGCGTCCTTGACGACCCCCACCATGTACTCGGTCAGCTGGAGATCGGCGAGCTGGAGGATGAAGCCGTCGGCCTCCTCCCCGGCCATTCTCAGCGCCTTGGGGCCGTACGCGGCCATCCAGACGGGGAGCCGGGCACCCGGTTTGACCCACGGGAACCTGACCACCGTGCCGCCGCCGAGGTCGGCCTCCTCCCCGGCGGCCAGCGCCCGGATGACCTTCATGGCCGCGCTGACCCCGGCGAGGGTGTTGGGTCTGCGGCCGGCGACGCGCATCGCGGAGTCACCGCGGCCGATGCCGCAGATCGTGCGGTTGCCGAACATGTCGTTGAGGGTGGCGAAGGCGGAGGCGGTGACCTCCCAGGCGCGGGTGCCCGGGTTGGTGACCATCGGACCGACGGTCAGCTTCCGGGTGTGCTCCAGGATCTGGCTGTAGATCACGAACGGCTCCTGCCAGAGCACGGCGGAGTCGAAGGTCCAGCCGTGGCGGAAGCCGTTGCGCTCGGCCCGCTGCATCAGGCTGACGACGCGTGAGGCGGGCGGATCGGTCTGCAGGACGAGTCCGAAGTCCATGGAAGGGGCACTCCTAGCCGAGGTACTGACAGGTGGAGCGCGGGAGGTAGACGCCGTGTCCGGCGCGTCCGGTGTACTCCCGCTCGGTGATGACGGGTTCGCCGCGCGAGAGGACGGTCTCCACCCGGCCGGTGAGGCGCCTGCCCTCGTACGCCGAGTAGTCGACGTTCATGTGGTGGGTCCCGGCGGAGACGACCTGCTCGGCGTGCGGGTCGTAGAGGACGACGTCGGCGTCGGAGCCCGGCGCGATGGTGCCCTTCTTCGGGTACAGGCCGAACATCCGGGCCGGGGCGGCGCAGGCGATCTCGATCCAGCGGCGGCGTGAGATGTGCCCGTCGACGACGGCCTGGTGCAGCAGGTCCATGCGGTTCTCGACGCCCGGGATCCCGTTGGGGATCCTGGAGAAGTCGCCGCGGCCGAGCTCCTTCTGGCCGGCGAAGCAGAAGGGGCAGTGGTCGGTGGAGACCACCTGGAGGTCGTCGGTGCGCAGCCCCCGCCACAGGGCCGCCTGGTGCTCCTTGGGGCGCAGGGGCGTGCTGCACACGTACTTCGCGCCCTCGAAGCCGGGCTCGGCGAGGTTGTCGGCGGACAGGAACAGGTACTGCGGGCAGGTCTCGCCGAAGACGGGCAGTCCCTCGTCGCGGGCCCGGGCCAGCTCGGCGACCGCCTCCTGGGCCGAGACGTGCACGACGTACAGCGGCGCGCCCGCGACCTGGGCGAGCCGGATGGCGCGGTGGGTGGCCTCGGCCTCCAGCAGGGCCTTGCGGACCTCGCCGTGGTGACGCGGGTCGGTCTCGCCGCGCTCCAGCGCCTGCTCGATCAGGACGTCGATCGCGATGCCGTTCTCGGCGTGCATCATGACCAGCCCGCCGTTCCCGGCGGCGCGCTGCATGGCGCGCAGGATCTGTCCGTCGTCGGAGTAGAAGACGCCCGGGTAGGCCATGAACTGCTTGAAGGAGGTGACGCCCTCCTCCACCAGGAGGTCCATCTCCTTGAGCGTCTCCTGGTTCACATCGGAGACGATCATGTGGAAGCCGTAGTCGATCGCGCAGGTGCCCTCGGCCTTGGCGTGCCAGGCGTCCAGGCCCTCGCGCAGGGAGGAGCCGACGCTCTGGACGGCGAAGTCGACGATCGTGGTGGTGCCGCCCCAGGCGGCGGCCCGGGTGCCGGTCTCGAAGGTGTCCGAGGCGCGGGTGCCGCCGAAGGGCATCTCCATGTGGGTGTGTGCGTCGACCCCGCCCGGGATGACGTACTTGCCGGTGGCGTCCAGGGTGCGTTCGGCGGTGAACGCCTCGGCGGCCGGGGTGCCGGAGGCGGCGAGGGCGGCGATGCGGCCGTCCTCGATCAGGACGTCGGCGTGGATCTCGTCGGCGGCGGTGATGACGAGACCGCCGCGGATGACGGTACGGCTCATGCTCCCTGCTCCTTCCGGTCGGACTCCGGGCGCATTCCGGTTGCTTTCCGGTCGGTCTCCGGCCGGACTCCGGTTGGTTTCCGGCCGGACTCCGGTTGGTTTCCGGCCGGGCGTGCGCGGTGGGACGGCGGGCCCCGGGCCGGGGCGCGCGACCGGCGACGGCGGACCGGGGCGGGCCGGGGCGGCCGCGGGCCGGCCCGGTCGCGTGGCCCCGGCCGGCCCGACGGCGGTGCGAACCCCTCGCTCCGGTGCTCGCTGCTCCGGCGCTCGCTTCGGTGCGGAACTCCTCAGCAGGCGCTGCGCAGGGCGCGCTCCAGGATCGCGGCGCCCTCCTCGGCCTCCGCGACGGTCAGGGACAGCGGCGGGGCGATGCGCAGGGCACTGGTGTGGTGGCCGCCGCCCTTGCCGATGAGCAGGCCGCCCTCGCGGGCCGCCTCCAGCACGGCGGACGCCGCCCGCGGATCGGCCTCGTCCGTGCCGGGGCGGACCAGTTCGATGCCGATCATCAGTCCGCGTCCGCGCACCTCCCGTACGCCGGGCAGGTCGGCGGTCGCGGCCCGCAGCCGCTCGATGAGCATCCCGCCGACGCGCCGGGCGTTGCCCTGGAGGTCGTGCTCGAGGAGGTAGGTGAGGTTGGCGAGGGCCGCGGCCGTGGTGATCTGGGTGCCGCCGAAGGTGGAGATGCTGTTGGCGTCCAGGCAGTTCATGATCTCGGCACGGGCGACGACCCCGCCGATGGACATGCCGTTGCCGAGGCCCTTGGCGAAGGTGAGGATGTCCGGCGGTCCGTTGCGTCCGTGCGCCTGCCAGCCCCAGAAGTGGTCGCCGGTGCGGCCCCAGCCGGTCTGCACCTCGTCGGAGATCCAGAGAATGCCGTGCTCCTGGAGCACCTCCCGGAAGGCGGCGTACAGGCCGTCGGGCGGGGAGGTGAACCCGCCGACGCCCTGGACGGGTTCGGCGATCAGCGCGGCGGGCGGACGGGTGTGGCCGAGGAGGTCCTTGAGGTCCTCCACGCAGGCGGCGATGAACTCCTCGTCGTCCAGATGGGCGAACGGGCCGCGGGTGCGGACGCCGCCGTGGACGTACAGCGTCTGCAGCGGGGACAGGGAGGTCGGGGACCAGCCGCGGTTGCCGGTGACGCCGATCGCGCTGAAGGAGCGGCCGTGGTAGCTGTTGCGCATGGCCAGGACGGCGTTGCTGCGCCGGTAGGTCGTGGCGAGCAGCAGCGCGGTGTCGTTGGCCTCGGTGCCGGAGGTGGTGAAGAAGACCCGGGCGTTCGGGATCCCGCTCAACTGGGCGATGCGCTCGGCCAGTTCGACCATCGGCCGGTTGAGGTAGAGGGTGGAGGAATGGAGGATCCGTCCGGCCTGCTCGCTCACCGCCTTGGTGACCTCGGGCAGCGCATGGGCGGTCATGGTGGTCAGGATCCCGCCGAAGAAGTCGAGGTAGCGCTTGCCGTTCGCGTCCCAGACGTGACGGCCCTCGCCATGGGTGATCTCGATCGGGTCCTCGTAGTAGAGCGCGAGCCAGTCGGGTGCGACGGCCCGGTGGCGGGCGTACAGGTCGCTCATGGCCGCACCAGCCCCTCGTAGGCGTCGGGGCGGCGGTCGCGGTAGAAGGCCCACTGCTGCCGCACCTCTTCGATGAGGTCGAAGTCGAGGTCGCGGACGAGGAGTTCGTCCTTGGAGTCGCCGGCGACGTCCCCGACGAACTGTCCGCGCGGGTCGACGAAGTAGCTCGTCCCGTAGAAGTCGTTGTCGCCGTACTCCTCCTGGCCGACGCGGTTGATCGCGGCGACGAAGTACGCGTTGGCGACGGCGGCGGCCGGCTGTTCCAGCTGCCACAGGTGGGCGGAGAGGCCGCGGTGGGTGGCGGAGGGGTTGTAGACGAGCTGGGCGCCGTTCAGGCCGAGTTGCCGCCAGCCCTCCGGGAAGTGGCGGTCGTAGCAGATGTAGACGCCGATCCTGCCGGCGGCGGTGTCGAAGACGGGCCAGCCGAGATTGCCGGGCCTGAAGTAGAACTTCTCCCAGAACCCCTTGAGCTGGGGAATGTGGTGCTTGCGGTACTTGCCGAGGTAGCGGCCGTCGGCGTCGATCACGGCGGCGGTGTTGTAGTAGAAGCCGGGCTGCTCGACCTCGAAGACGGGGGCGACGACGACCATGCCGGTCTCACGGGCGAGGTCCTGCATGCGCCGCACGGTGGGACCGTCCGGCACGGGCTCGGCCCAGCGGTAGTGCTCCGCGTCCTGCACCTGGCAGAAGTACGGCGCGTGGAAGACCTCCTGGAATCCGATGACCCGGGCGCCTTGACGAGCCGCCTCGCGGGCGTGCTCCTCATGTTTGGCGATCATGGACGCGGTGTCGCCGGTCCAGGTGGCCTGGACCAGGGCCGCACGGACGACGTTGGCCATGGCTGCTCCTTCGACGTACGGCAGGGGCAGAGCCTCTACGCCCGTAGAACAGGCCTAGAGGGACGAACGTACGCCTTTCGGACCACCTTGCCAAGGCTCGTCACGGCCAACCCGCGAAGTCGGCCGGGTTTCACACCCCACTGGGCGAGTGCCCCGGGTCACACCTCGACCGGGGTGCACCATCCCGCCAGCTCGTCCAGCGACAGCCCGAGGGCACGGGCCAGGGCCGCCACCGTGAAGAAGGTCGGCGTCGGAGCCCGGCCGGTCTCGATCTTGCGCAGGGTCTCCGCCGAGATGCCCGCGCGCGCCGCGATCTCCGCCATGCTGCGGTCGCCGCGCGCCTGGCGCAGCAACCGCCCGAGCCGTTCACCGCGCTCGCGTTCTTCCGGGGTCAGAGGAGTGCGCACCATGCCGCCATCCTACCGCGGCTTCCGTTATTCAAATACCGGTATAGTAATTGGAATGGTGGAACTGAAGACAGATGCATCGATCGACGCCATGCACCGGGCCGGCCAGGTGGTGGCGCGGGCCCTGACCGCCGTGCGCGAGGCCGCCGACGTGGGGGTCTCCCTGCTGGAGCTGGACGCACTGGCCCGCGAGGTGCTGCGCGAGGCGGGTGCCTCCTCGCCCTTCCTCGGCTACCGGCCCTCCTTCGCCCCGACCCCGTTCCCGGCGGTCCTGTGCACCTCGGTCAACGACGCGGTCGTGCACGGCGTCCCCACCGGGTACCGGCTGCGCGACGGCGATCTCGTCTCCGTGGACTTCGGCGCCGAACTCGACGGCTGGGTCGGCGACTCGGCGATCAGCTTCGTCGTCGGCCGGCCGCGCCCCGCCGATCTGAGGCTGATCAAGACCGCCGAGCGCGCACTGGCCGCCGGCATCGAGGCCGCCGTGGCCGGCAACCGCATCGGCGACATCGCCCACGCCATCGGCACGGTGTGCCGTGCGGCGGGCTACGGCATCCTGGACGGATTCGGCGGCCACGGCATCGGCCGCCGTATGCACGAGGACCCCGACGTCCCCAACGAGGGCCGCCCCGGCCGGGGCCTCCCCCTGCGCCCCGGCATGGTCCTCGCCATCGAGCCCATGCTGCTGGCCGGTGGCACGGACGGCTACCGCGTGGCCCCCGACGGCTGGACCCTCCGCACCCGCGACGGCTCCCGGGCGGCGCACGTGGAGCACACGGTGGCGATCACGGAAGCGGGCCCGCGCATCCTCACGGAACGGTAGGCCGTCCTCACGGAACGGCAGGCGGCCCGCGCGGGGGCGCGGAGCGGGCCGGCGGGCGGCCCATCGCGTGAGCGCGGGACCGTGGTGCCGCCGGTACGGCCCGCACCGCCGGCAGAGACGCAGGACCGGGCCGCCGGTGCGGCCCCGCCGCATGGCCGCAAGGACCGGGCCGGTGGGCGCCGCACGGGCCCCACCACGCCCGCGTCCGTGCGGCGGGAGCGCCCCCCGGGCCGGCAGGTGCCCGACATGCCCGGTGAAACCGGACGTGTCATCGTGGCATGAGCGCAGCTCGACCGGATACCCGGCGGGAGCCACTCGTCAGCGAAGGAACCGAAACGATGACCAGCGGCTTCATCGGACCGGAAGGCGACCCCTTCGGCGAATTCTTCGCCCGCTTCTTCGGCGGCCCCCGTCAGGGGCCCCGGCACGTCGACATCGGCAGACTGCTCAGCCAGCCCGCCCGGGAGCTCGTCAAGGGCGCGGCGCAGTACGCCGTCGAGCACGGCAGCCGGGACCTGGACACCGAGCACCTGCTGCGGGCGGCGCTCGCGACCGAACCCACCCGCAGTCTGCTCAGCCGGGCGGGCGCGGACCCGGACTCGATCGCCTCGCAGATCGACGAGCGCGCCGGTCCCGTCCAGAAGCCGCCGGGCGACCTGCCCCCGCCGACCACCCTCGCCCTCACCCCGGCCGTCAAGCGCGCCCTGCTCGACGCGCACGACATGGCGCGGGCCGGCGGTGCCGGGTACATCGGCCCGGAGCACCTGCTCAGCGCGCTCGCCGCGAACCCCGACTCCGCGGCCGGGCACATCCTGCACTCGGCCCGGTTCGCGGCGCGCGGGCTGCAGGCCGAGAGCCCGGAGACCACCACGGCGCCGGGGACGGAGCGGCAGCGGGCCTCCTCGACGCCGACCCTGGACAAGTACGGGCGCGATCTGACCGACCTGGCCCGGCAGGGGCGCATCGACCCCGTGATCGGGCGGGAGCAGGAGATCGAGCAGACCATCGAGGTGCTCTCCCGGCGGGGCAAGAACAACCCGGTGCTCATCGGGGACGCCGGGGTCGGCAAGACCGCCGTCGTCGAAGGACTCGCCCAGCGGATCTCCGACGGGGACGTGCCCGACATCCTGCTCGACCGCCGGGTGGTGGCCCTGGACATGACGGCCGTGGTGGCGGGCACCCGCTACCGGGGCGACTTCGAGGAGCGTCTGAACACCATCGTCTCCGAGATCCGCGCCCACTCCGACCAGCTGATCGTCTTCATCGACGAGCTGCACACCGTCGTCGGCGCCGGCGCGGGCGGGGAGGGCGGCGCGATGGACGCCGGCAACATCCTCAAGCCCGCCCTCGCCCGCGGCGAGCTGCACATCGTCGGCGCGACCACGCTGGAGGAGTACCGGCGGCTCGAGAAGGACGCGGCGCTGGCCCGCCGGTTCCAGCCGATCCTGGTGCCCGAGCCGTCCGTCCCGGACACCCTGGAGATCCTGCGCGGGCTGCGCGACCGCTACGAGGCCCACCACCAGGTCCGCTACACCGACGAGGCACTGGTGGCCGCCGTGGAGATGTCCGACCGGTATCTGACCGACCGGCGTCTGCCGGACAAGGCGATCGACCTGATCGACCAGGCCGGCGCCCGGGTCAAGCTGCGGGCCCGCACCAAGGGCGCCGACATACGGGCCATGGAGCGCGAGATCGAACAGCTCACCCTGGACAAGGACCAGGCGGTCGCGGACGAGCAGTACGAGCAGGCCACCCGGTTGCGCGACCGGATCGCCGAGCTGAAGCAGAAGATCGCGCAGGCCACCGGGGGCGGGGAGGCCGACGAGGGGCAGCATCTGAAGGTCACCGCCGAGGCCGTCGCGGAGGTGGTGTCCCGGCAGACCGGCATCCCGGTCAGCAGCCTGACCCAGGAGGAGAAGGAGCGCCTGCTCGGTCTGGAGGAGCATCTGCACCAGCGGGTCGTCGGCCAGGACGAGGCCGTGAGCGCGGTCGCCGAGGCGGTGCTGCGCTCCCGTGCGGGGCTGGCGAGCCCGGACCGGCCCATCGGCAGCTTCCTGTTCCTCGGCCCGACCGGCGTCGGCAAGACCGAGCTCGCCCGGGCGCTGGCCGAGGCGCTGTTCGGCAGCGAGGACCGGATGGTCCGGCTGGACATGAGCGAGTACCAGGAACGGCACACCGTCAGCCGCCTGGTGGGTGCCCCGCCCGGGTACGTCGGCCACGAGGAGGCCGGTCAGCTCACCGAGGTGGTGCGCCGGCACCCGTACTCCCTGCTGCTGCTCGACGAGATCGAGAAGGCGCACCCGGACGTCTTCAACATCCTGCTGCAGGTGCTCGACGACGGGCGGCTCACCGACGCCCAGGGCCGCACGGTGGACTTCACCAACACCGTCATCGTGATGACCAGCAACCTCGGCTCGGAGCTGATCACCCGGCGCGGTGCCGGGATCGGCTTCGGCGCGGGAGGCGCGGAGGCGGACGAGGAGGCGCGGCGCGAGCAGATCCTGCGTCCGCTGCGGGAGCACTTCCGCCCGGAGTTCCTCAACCGGATCGACGAGATCGTCGTCTTCCGCCGGCTCACCGGCGAGCAGTTGCGGCAGATCACCGATCTGCTGCTGGAGAGGACCCGCCGGCTGCTGCACGCGCAGGGCGTGGACGTGGAGTTCACCGACGCGGCCGTCGACTGGCTCGCCCGGCGCGGCTACCAGCCCGAGTACGGCGCCCGTCCGCTGCGCCGCACCATCCAGCGCGAGGTCGACAACCAGCTGTCCCGGCTGCTGCTGGACGGCCGGGTGCACGAGGGCAGCCGGGTCACGGTGGACGTGGCGGACGGCCGGCTGACGTTCGGCGTCCAGGACCGGGAGCCCACGCCGGCGCCCGCCGAGTGAGCGGCGCGGGGAGCCGGGTGAGCGGCGCGGGGCCCGTCCCCGTCCGCGCGGGGACGGGCCCCGCCGTGCCCGGGGGAAGAACGGGCCCCGCCCGAAGGGGAGACGGCCCCGCCGCGTCACCGGCCGGCAGGTCCCGCGGCTCCGCCGGCTCGGACCTGCCGGCCGCAGCTTCCGCAGGTCTGCCGGCGCGGGTCCACCGGCCCCGGGTCCCGCAGGTCTACGGCACCGGGTGCACCGCCATCGCCGAGCCCCCTCCCCGGCGGACCTTCTCCGCGGCGGCCCGCCATCTGCCGTCGGGCAGGTGCTGGACGGCCGTGACGGCGCCGATCTCGGGGGTGGGCTTGAAGGAGTGGCCGATCTCCTCCAGCCGCTTTCTCAACGGGCTGTCGTAGAGGCCGGGTTCGAGGTCGGTCTGGGCCGTGTTGCGCTGGCTGGCGCGGGGCGCGGCGATCGCGTCGGCCAGCGGCAGGTTCCGGTCCAGGACGCCGGTCAGGACCTGCAGCACGGTGGTGATGATGGTCGCGCCGCCGGGTGAACCGAGCGCCATCATCGGCCGGTTGTGCCGGTCGAGCACGATCGTCGGCGCCATCGACGAGCGCGGACGCTTGCCCGGCCCGGGCAGGTTCGGGTCGTGCACGGCCGGGTCGGCCGGGGCGAAGGAGAAGTCCGTGAGCTCGTTGTTGAGCAGGAAGCCCCGGCCGGGCACGGTGATGCCGCTGCCGCCGGTCTGCTCGATGGTGAGGGTGTAGGCGACGACGTTGCCCCAGCGGTCGGCGACCGTCAGATGCGTGGTGCTCTCGCCCTCGTACGTCGTCGGTGCCGCCGTGCCGCCCCGCGCGCAGGCCTTGGGGCGGCGCGGGTCGCCGGGGGCGAGCGGGCTGGTGAGGACCGCGTTGTCCTTGATCAGGCAGGCCCGTGAGTCGGCGTACTTCTGCGACAGCAGTTCCCTGGTGGGGACGTTCTCGAAGGCGGGATCGCCGACCCAGCGTCCTCGGTCGGCGAAGGCGATGCGGCTCGCCTCGATGAAGCGGTGCAGGTACCGGGTCTCGCTCGCCTTCGAAAGGTCCGTCC
Source organism: Streptomyces thermovulgaris (assembly GCF_002155915.1). Taxonomy (GTDB): domain Bacteria; phylum Actinomycetota; class Actinomycetes; order Streptomycetales; family Streptomycetaceae; genus Streptomyces; species Streptomyces thermovulgaris. The sequence continues at coordinate 11,682 of NZ_MUME01000344.1, forward strand.
CCTCCAGGATGTTGAGCGCCTCGCCGACGGTCGTGCCGCCGGAGGAGGAGGGCGCCATCGAGTACACGTTCAGACCGCGGTAGGAGGTCCTGGTGGGCGCCCGCAGGACGGTGCGGTAGGCCGCGAGGTCCTCGAGGGAGAGCCTGCCCGGGCGGGCGTTCCAGCCGGAGGCCGGGTCGACCGGCGGGTGGTTGACCGTCTTGACGACGTCCTTGCCGAGGTCGCCGTGGTAGAACGCGCCGATGCCCTCGCGGGCCAGTTTCCGGTAGGTGCGGGCGAGGTCGGGGTTCTTGAACGTCGAGCCGACCACGGGCAGCCGGCCGTTCGGCAGGAACAGGTCGGCGGTGGCGGGGAAGCGGCGGAAGCGGGCCTCGTTGGCGGCGGTCTGCTCGCGGAAGGTCTCGTCGACGGTGAAGCCGTCGCGGGCCAGGCGCTCGGCCGGTTCCAGGAGCGTGGCGAGGCTTCTGGTGCCCCACCGGTCCAGGGCCGTCTGCCAGGTGGCGGGCGTGCCGGGCGTGCCGACGCTCAGTCCGCTGCTGACGGCGGCGTCGAAGGGGATCGGTCTGCCGTTCTCCAGGAACAGTCCGGAGTCGGCGCTCAGCGGGGCGGTCTCACGGCCGTCGATCGTGTGCACGGTGCGGGTGCGGGCGTCGTAGTGGACGAAGTAGCCGCCTCCGCCGATGCCGGCGGAGTAGGGCTCGGTGACACCGAGGGCGGCGGCGGTGGCGACGGCCGCGTCGACGGCGTTGCCGCCCTTCCTCAGCACCTCGATGCCGGCGGCGGTGGCGTCCGCGTCGACGCTGGCCACGACGCCTCCGTGCCCGACGGCGACGGGGGTCTTCCGGACCGGTCCGGAACCGGTGCGGGGCTGTGCGTCGAGCGGGGCGGCCGCGCCCACCGACACCAGGACGGCCGAGACCGCCAGGACCGTCAGTTTCCGTGCGACAGGACGACGCATCCGCACCTCCACACCGGTTGTGCTCGGTTGCCTGGCCGTTCGCGCAGCTTAGTGTCATTGCCATGATCCCGTCAGAACAATGGGACCATTCGGGTGTCGAACACCGGTGCGCCCGAAGCCGCTAGCATCCCCGGCCATGAGCGAAGGCGTGCGCGAGATCGTCCTGGGGCTGGTGGCGGCGGGCATCAGCGCCGCACTCGGCTGGCTGGCCCGCACCTACCTGTGGCGGCGCAAACTGCGCCGCAAGCAGGCCTTCTTCGGGCTGCCCGACAACTCCGAGTGCCTGCTGGTGGTCAACCGCGAGGCGAGCGGCACCAAGCCCACGGTGATGCGCCACGACGTCTTCGCCCTGCTGGAGCTGTCCGCGCTCATCAAGGACTGCAACGCGGGCTTCCAGGTCGTCGCGCACGACACGGCCCGGCAGGGATTCGGCGAGCGCACCGAGTTCTGCGTCGGCGGGCCCGCCTCCAACCGCCGCATGGCGGCGCACCTTTCGTCCCTGCTGCCCGGGGTGCAGGTGAACACCGACACCGAACCCGGCCCGGACCGGGGCGCGTTCCGGATCGGCGACACGTGCTACCGGGCCGACCCGGGCCGCAGCGAATACGTCCTGCTCGCCCGGCTCACCGCCGGGGAGCGCCGCTCCGAGTCCCGGCCGGTGTTCCTGTTCTGCGGACAGCTCGCGATCGACAACCAGGCCGCGACCCGCTATCTCGCCCGCAACTACGAGCGGCTGGCCCGCAAGTACAAGAACGGCTCCTTCGTCCTGCTGCTGAAGGTGATCAACTCCGAGGCGTACGGCCCGGACGTGGTCGAACTCGTCGCGGATGTGACCCGTGAGGCCCGGACCGCTCCGCCGGCCTCCGAGACCGAGGCCTCACCAAGCGTCACCAGCACGTGACCCACCGGCGGGCTGCTTCGGGCGGCGAGAGCGGTTACCGTCGGGTCGCCTTCATCGGTACGCGTGAGGAGCGCCCGTGGGACTCAACCGCGAGGCCCTGCGCACGACCGCCGCGGGTGCCGTGCCGGCCGCCCTGCTCGCCGTCAGCGCCCTCGGTGCCGCCCCCGCCGCACAGGCCGCCCCGGGCGGCATCCACGAAACCCACCCGGACTGGAGGCCGGTGAGCGCGGACCGCGGAAAGTCCGCCCCCACGGACCCGGTCACCATCCACGCGGGAACCGACTCCGGTGCGAACGGCGGGACCGCCTTCCTGTCCGGCCTGCTCGACCAGACGGCCCGGATCCCCCCCGACGGCGTACCCCCCGCTGCTCCCCCGGCGCTGGGCCGCGGTGCGGCAGTCGGACACCTGGACCACTCCCAACAGGTGCGCGGCACCGCGACGTTGCACACGACGCTCACCCCGATCGCCAGGAGCGGCACCTTCGTCGTCCGCCTCTACGACGTCGGCCCGCCCGGCATCGGCAAGCCGATCACCCGTGCGCCGTACCCCTGGCACGGCCGCACGCCCGGTGTGCCGTTCACCGTGGACCTGCCGCTGTACACCACCGCCCACGGCCTTCCGGCCGGGCACCGGCTCGCCCTGGTCGTCGAGACCGTCGACCCGCTCTGCCTCGAGCACAACCCGCCCGGCGCGCAGCTGACCTTCTCCTCACCGGCGAACGACCCGTCCCATGTGTCCGTTCCGCTGCGCGAGCAGTGATCTCCGGCTGCCGCCGGCCGGGTATGGCTCCATGGACTGCTGCCCCCTGCGGTCGAAGGGCCATGGGGGCACCCCACCCGGCGACAGCATCCCCGTCCCGGTGGCAACGGACCGGATCGCCGTCACCCCGGGGACGAGCGCACCATCGTAGTCGAGGTCCGGCACGCCGAAACCGCCGGTGGGCAGAAAGGCCCGTTCCGCCGGCCGCCCCGGCCGGGCACGGGCCGTCAGGTCTCCGAGATCTCCGCGTACAGCTGCGAGAGCCCGGGCACCCCGCCGACCGCCCACTCCTGACCGGCCGTCACCACGTCGATCTCACGGCCGGAGGCCAGACGGACCACCGGCCGGCCGTCCGCCCCGATCTCCCACGCGGCGCCGGGCACGGTCCGTACGACGACCGTGCCCAGATACAGCCCCGCGTCATTGCCGAGCCAGGGCAGGGTCTCCTCGTCGTCCCGCCAGCGCGGCAGCAGCTGGTCCAGTGCCTCCAAGGAGGCCGCGGAGTCGTCGAGCCGCAGCCCCTCCTCGGCCACCTGGGAGCGCAGCAGCTCGCACTCGGAGAGAAGCTGCGCAAGCCCGGCACCGCCGTCGTCCTCCCCGCCGTCGCCTTCCCCGAAGAGCACGGCGACGCCGCGGGAGACCTCCCGCCTTTTGCGCCATCTGCCCAGGAAAGGGATGCCCATGGCCCCAGGGTGACATCCGGGCCGCCACGGCACCACAGGGCACGCGGACTCCGCACCCTGTCGGCGCCGTGCCGCGGCCGGGCCGCCGGAGCCGCACGCCGGAACTACATGTCGAGGTCGACCACGACCGGGGCGTGGTCGGAGGCACCCTTGCCCTTGCGCTCCTCGCGGTCGACATAGGCGTCCGTGACCGCCTTCGCGAAGGCCTCGTTGGCGTACACCAGGTCGATGCGCATCCCGCGGTTCTTCGGGAAGCAGAGCTGGCGGTAGTCCCAGTACGTGAAGGGGTGGTCGTACTTCAGGGGCCGCGGGACCACGTCCGTCAGACCGGTCTCGCGCAGGGCGGCCAGGGCGGCCCGCTCGGCCGGGGTGACATGGGTGGAGCCCTCGAAGGCCGCCCGGTCGTAGACGTCGTCGTCGGTCGGCGCCACGTTGTAGTCGCCGAGGACGGCGAAGGGACGGCTGCCGGCCGCGTCGCCCGCGACGGCCGCCCTGAGCGCCTCGAACCACTGGAGCTTGTAGGCGTAGTGGGGGTGGTCCACCTCGCGCCCGTTGGGCACGTACACCGACCAGACACGGACCGGGCCGCAGGTCGCGGAGACGGCGCGGGGCTCCTCGACGCCCTCGTACCCGGGGTCGCCGGGCAGCCCCTTGACCACGTCCTCCAGGCCCACACGGGAGAGCACCGCCACGCCGTTCCACCGCCCGGTGGCATGGACCGCCGCCTCGTACCCCAGCTCACGCAGCTGCTCGTACGGGAACTTCTCCTCGGCGACCTTGACCTCCTGCAGGCACAGCACGTCCGTGCCGCTGCTCTCCAGCCAGGCCAGCAGCCTCGGCAGGCGGGCGGTGATCGAGTTCACGTTCCAGGTCGCGATGCGCATGCCCCACAACCTACCCGGAGCCGCCGACACCGCCTCCCGCCCGAGCCCCGTGCCCACGGGAGCCCGGGCCGGGAGTGCGCGGCGCCGGGCTCAGACCTCCGCCGACGCGCCCGGGGTCAGCCGCAGGTGCTCCGAGCCTCCCAGGGCGCCGATCTGACGGTCGTAGATCGGACGGGCCAGGTCGGTGAGGAGGGCGTCGTGGATGTCGTAGGCGCGCTGCGGCTTGACCTCACGGAGGTAGTCGATCACCTCGGAGATCTTGTTCCAGGGCGCCATCACCGGGAGCATCAGCGTCTCCACCGGGCAGCCGGGCACGGTGAGCGCATCGCCCGGGTGGAAGACACGGCCGCCGTCGATGAGGTAGCCGACATTGGTGATGCGCGGGATGTCCGGGTGGATCACCGCGTGCAGCTCCCCGTGGACCTGGACGTCGAAGCCGGCGGCGGTGAAGGTGTCGCCGTGGCCGACGGTGTGGACACGGCCCGGGAAGGCGGGGGCGATCTGCTCCGCGACCGACCTCAGGGTCCAGATCCGGGCCTCCGGGTTGGCCTCCAGGGCGGCGCGCAGGCGTCCCTCGTCGAAGTGGTCGGGGTGCTCATGGGTGACCAGGATCGCCTCCGCGCCGACCGCGGCGTCCTCCTCGCTGAAGCCACCGGGATCGATGACGAGCGTCCGCCCGTCCTTCTCCAGGCGGACGCAGGAGTGCGACTTCTTCGTGAGCTTCATGCGTCCCATCCTGCCGCGCACCGGGCGCGCGGACCGCACGGCGCAGTCGCTTCCGGGGCCCGCGCTCCTGCTGCCCGTGCTCCCGGGCCCGCGCTCCTGCTGCCCGTGCTCCCGGGCCCGTGCGCCCGGGACCCGCGCTCCCGGTGCCCGGCCGGAGGCTCACACGGGAGGCGTCGTCTCCTCGCGGATGACCTGCTGGGCGACCCGGAAGGCCCTGCCCGCCGCGGGGATGCCGCAGTGGACGGCCGTCTGCAGCAGCACCTCCTTGATCTCGTCCGGGGTGAGGCCGCTGCGCAGGGCGCCCCGGGTGTGGGCGGCGAGGTCCTCGAAGTGGCCGCCCGCGACCAGGGCGGCGAGGGCGACACAGCTGCGGGTGCGCCGGTCCAGGCCGGGCCGGTCCCAGATCTCGCCCCAGGCGTACCGGGTCAGGAGGTCCTGGAAGTCGCCGGAGAAGTCCTCGGCCTCGGCGAGCGCACCGTCGACGTGCGCGTCGCCCAGCACCTCACGGCGGATCTTCAGACCGGTCTCGTAGGTGTCCGGCCCGCCCGTGAGCTGCTCCGGCTGGTCCACCGGGGCGATCTCGGCGATGGGCGCGGCCTGCGGAGGCGGGGCCATGGCGGGCATGGCCGGCTGGCCCTGCGGCGGGACGACCATCATCTGGCCGGTGGTCGACTCGAAGGGCAGCTGCCAGGTGGTGGAGAAGTGCCGGACCAGCAGATCGGTGACGGCGGCGGGCTGCTCCACCGGCACCAGGTGGGAGGCGCCGGGCACGACGGCCAGCCGGGCGTCACGGATGCCGGCGACCAGGGTGCGGGCCTCGGCGGGGCCGGTGACCTGGTCCTCGGAGCCGACCAGGACCAGCGTGGGAACGCCGATGCGGCCGAGTTCGGTCCGGACGTCGAAGGTCGCCAGGGCCTCGCAGAGGGCGATGTAGCAGCCGGGGTCGGTGGTGCGCACCATCTGCACGGCCCACTCGGTGATCGCGGGCTGCGCGGCGGCGAAGCCGCTGGTGAACCAGCGGTCCGGGGAGGTACGGGCGATCGGGTCGAGCCCATTGGTGCGGACGACCACCCCGCGCTGGCGGAACTCGTCGGCGGTGCCGAAGCGGGGCGAGGCGGCGATCAGCGCGAGAGAGGCGAGCCGCTCGGGGTGGCGCAGGGCCAGTTCGATGCCGACGGCGCCGCCGAGCGCGCAGCCGACGTAACCGAAGCGCTGCACGCCGAGACTGTCCAGGGTGGCCAGCAGACGGGTGGCCAGCTCGGAGACCGAGGCGGCGGGATACGCGGGTGCGCCGCCGTGCCCCGGCAGGTCGAACCGGAAAACACGCCACTGCTTCGCCAGTTCGGGGACCTGCCGGTCCCACATGTGCCACGTGGTCCCCAGCGAGGGGCCCAGGATCAGGACCGGTGCCTGGTCCGGCCCGTCAAAGCGGTACTGCAGGATGTTCGACGGTGTCTCGCTCACCCGTCAGACCTTCTCACGTCTCACGGGGTCTCACACAGTTGGGGGAACCGACGGCTCCGGTTCCTTCCGGCACGCCGCCTCCGGCGCCGCCGGGGCCCTCGTGGGCCCGGAAAGACAACAGTACCCGGCGCATGTTCACGGCCGCCTCGCCCGCTCTGCCCGGCTGCGCCCCTCCCCCGTTCCCGTCCGGGCGCGGACGTCCGCTCCGCCGGGCGTCCGCGGCCGCGTACGAGACGCTCTCGGCGACGCCCTCCGCGGGGGCGGCTCCGCCGGGCGTCCTGGCCGGCCGACGGCCGTGCCCGGTCGTCACCGGCTTCGCGGGCGTCAGGAGCCGAGGCGTGCGTTGTCGTCGTTGAGCACCGGGGCACTGCGGATGAGGCGCAGCGTCGTGGTCAGCAGGAGACCGCCGACGACGTTGCCGAGAACCGCCCAGGCCAGCCACCCCAGCCAGGCGAGGTAGCCGTAGGGCGCCCTGCCGGTGTGCAGGCCGGCGAAGGCGATGAGGGAGTCCAGCACCGAGTGCCACAGCCCGAACCCGGCCAGGACGAACGCGGTGGCGATCGATGCGGTGATCTTTCCGGTCATGGACTCACTGCCGTGGTGCATGCGGGTCATGAGCGTGATGACGCCGCCGCCCAGCACGGCGAGGCAGAAGGTGCCCAGGGTGTACCCCCCGTCGACGAACTGCGCGCCCGCGGCGGCCGCGGTGCGGTGCAGCTCCGGGTAGGCCTGCATGACCAGCCACAGGAACACCCACCCCCCGATCAGGTTCATCACCAGGACCGTTCCCCACATCCGTGCCAGGTCCAGCCAGGTGGCCGCGCCCGCCACGACGGTGGCGACGGGCACCAGGAATCCTTCCGTGAACAGTTCGCTGTGCCCGAGCAGCAGAGCGATGAGCCCCACGGAGAACGCCAGTCCGGCCAGCAGCTCGCTGCCGGTCTCGTGCTGCACGAACAGCAGCGCCAGGACACCGACACCGACGTCGATGCCGCCCAGCAGTGAGGTGGCCACCAAGGACGTCCAGGTGCGGTGCAGCCGCGGCCGGCCCTCGGCCACGATCCGTTCCGCCGCATCGGCGACCCTCTGCTCGCCGGGCCCCTGCATGATCTGGTCATCCGGCTCCATGACGTCCTCCGGTTTCGTGTCACCACGGGAACGTGCCGGCTGCGCGCCGGAAAAGGCGCGCGTCCTCGCGGGAGTCGAGCGCGGGCCAGGGCCGTCCTCGTGCCGGGCCGCATGGTTCGTGAACCGCCTGCCGGGCCGTCACCCGCAGGGTCCCGGCACGGGGGCCGGAAGCGTCGGGGCAGGAGCATGCCGGCGATCACGGACTTGTGGGCGTCGCGCGAGACGAGGAGCTTCTCGTCCGGTCCGGTCACCGCCGGCATCGCGGCCTTGACCGACCGGGAGCTGCCGCAGGTGGAGAAGAAGGCGTGGTCCGCGCCGACCGTGCCGGCCGTCGGCTCTTCCGCCCGGTGCACTCCCCGGGGCTCGCGACGGTCGTCGAGTCCGTTCAGGGACGGCACGTCCGAGGCGAAGACGCCCTCCCCCGCGCTGTCGAGGACGCGGGGACCGGCTCCGAGGCCCTGCTGGTGGCCGGGAGGTCCGTACACCACGTCGCCACGGCGCCGGAACTCCCGCGGCGCCTCCAGCACGGGGGCACGAGAGTGGTCCATCACTGCCCTCCTCGCGGATGCCGCGGCGGCGTGGCCCGTCCCGGCCCGGCCGCGCACCGGTCCCGGAACGACCGGGTTGCACGGAAGCAAGCACCGAAACGGCGGGACGGCCCCTGATGCACGCCCCACGGGAGGTCCGCCGTCCAGGTGCGCAGCAGGCCGGGCGGGCCGAGGAACCGCTTGCCCGCGCCGACGAGACAGGAGACGGCGAGGGATGCGGGCTCCTGTGAGGGTTCACATGGTCGATCGCCTTGATCAGGCCGGCCGTGCCGGCCCGGACGGCGTCTTCCCTTTTTCCTCCTCCGTCCTCCCTTCTCCTCCGGGTTCCTCCGGATCCCGGCCGGCGGTCCGGTGTCCCGTTCACCCCTCGGGACTTCTCACGCCCCGCTCACGTCTCACGAGGTCCCGCACCGGTCACACCGGTGGGGCCTCAGCCGGTGGCCAGCTCTCCGAGCAGTTTCCAGGTGCGGCGCCGGTCGGCCTCGCTGCCCAGGTCGGTCCAGGTGAACAGCACCTCCGTCGCCCCGGCCTCCCGGTATCGCCGCACCTCGGCGGCGACGGTCTCCTCGTCCCCGATCACGGCCAGGTCGGCGGCCCGGGTGGCCCCGGAGAGCTCGATGGCGCGCCGGTAGGAGGGGACTTGTTCGGCGGCCGCGAGCGTCTCGACCGCCTTCTCCCGCACGGCCTCGACGTCCGCGGTGACCACGCCGGGCACCATGGCCACGATGCGCGGCGCCGGTCTGCCCGCCGCCTCGGCCGCGGCGGTGACGGCCGGGACGATGTGCTCGGCGAGCGCGCGCGGGCCGGCCAGGTTCGGGAGGATGCCGTCCGCGAGTTCACCGGCGACGCGGAGCGCCTGCGGCCCCATGGCGGCGACCAGGAGGGGCACCGGCGGTTCGGCGCCCGGCACCGCCGCCGGGAAGGGTGTGGTGGCGGTCAGCAGCTCTCCGTGGAAGTCGGCGCTGCCCGTCTCGACGAGCTGGCGCAGGGCCGTCAGGAACTCCCTGAGCAGGCGGACGGGGCGCTCGTACGGGATGCCGAAACCGGCCTCCGTCAGCGTCCTGACGCCCAGCGCGAGCCCGAGGTGGTAGCGGCCGCCGGTGGCCGCCTGTGCCGTTTGGGCCTGGCCGGCGAGGAGAAGCGGGTGACGGCCGAAGATGGGGACCGCCGCCGTTCCGACGTGCAGTCCGGGCACCTCGCGGCCGACGATCGCGGCCAGCGAGGTGGAGTCGTACGAGAAGAGCTGGCCGAACCACACGGAATGCAGTCCGGCGTCGCGGGCTTCCCGCGCGCGCTGGACCAAGGTGTCGATCCGCTCCTGGGGAGAGAGCGCCAATCCGATGGTCATGTCCGGGATAACCAGTGTGCTCACGGCCGGCATTCCCGCGGGCGCACGACGAGGTCGTGGCCGTCACCCGGCCCGGACGATCCTCGTTCCGCCCCGTGCCGGGCCCTTCCGTTCATCCCCGGCTCCCCTCATCGGCGGCGGGCCGGACGGGGCCCCAGGCGAAGGGCGGATCCGGGATGTCCCGTCGCAGCACGGGAGCGACCTCGGACTGGAAGAGCTCGAGGGAGGCGCGGTGCTGGGCCTGCGCCAGCCCGTTCGCGTCCGCCTGCAGATGGAGCACGGTGTGTCCGAACTGCTCGTGGTAGCGGTGCACCTTGTCGATGATCTGCTGCGGGCTGCCGATCAGGGCGGAGCTGCGCTCGACGAAGTCCTCCACGGTCTCGAAGACCGCCGGCAGGCCGGCCTGTTTCTGGAAGGCCAGCATCGACTCGAAGACCGGCCGGTACAGCTTGACCGCTTCCTGGGAGGTGCGGGTCACGAGCACTCCGGCCGTACCGGCGCCGACCGCGATCCTCGCCGGGTCGTGGCCGTAGTGCTCCCAGCGCTCGCGGTAGTACCTGATCAGTTCGGCGTACGGCTCGATGGGGTTGGTGACGTTCGCGGAGAACAGCGGGTCGCCGTGGCGGGCGGCCAGGTCGACCGACTCCTTGCTGGTGGCACTGCCGTGCCAGACCCGGATGGGCTGCTGGAAGGGACGCGGCCACACCTCGGCGTCGGTCAGCGGCGGGCGGAAACGGGTGGCCGCGGTCACCCTGCCCTGGCGCCAGATCTTCCGGAACACCTCGTAGCTCTCGGCATTGCGCTCCCACTGGTCCTCGGGCGTGACATGGAACAGCTCGCGCTGGGCGGTGCCGTTGCCCTTGCCGATGATCAGCTCCAGGCGGCCCTCGGAGAGGTGATCGAGGGTGGCGTAGTCCTCGTAGGCACGCACCGGGTCCAGAAGGCTGAGCGTGGTGACGGCGGTGAAGAGGCGGATGCGCCGGGTCAGTGCCGCGACGTGGCTGAGGACGACGGGCGGCGAGGAGGAGAGGAAGGGCCGCTCGTGCCGCTCCCCCACGCCGAAGCCGTCGAAGCCCAGTTCCTCGGCGAACAGAGCGTTGTCGAGGACCTCGCGGAAACGGTCGTGGGTCGACTTGCGCACCCCGCTGACCGGGTCGGGTCGGTGCGTGATCAGGGTGATGGCGAGGAACCTCATGACGCCGCCTCCCGGGCGCGGGTGTCGTCCGGGTGGGCCAGGCCGAGGTGGTCGCGGAGGGTCGGGCCCTCGTACTCGGTGCGGAACACGCCCCACTCCTGCAGCAGCGGGACGACCTTGTCGGCGAACTCGTCGAGGCCGGTGGGGGTGAGGTGCGGCACGAGGATGAAGCCGTCGCTGGCGTCGGTCTGCACGAACTCGTTGATGGTGCGGGCGATGGTCTCCGCCGAACCGATGAAGGTCTGCCGGTTGCCGAGCTCGATGACCAGGTCGCGGATCGACCAGTTGTTCGCGGCGGCGCGCTCGCGCCACTCGCGGGCAATGGCCAGGCGGTCCCGGTACATGCGGACCTGGGCGCGGCCCTTGGCGATGTGGTCGTCGCCGACGTCCGGGTCGATGTCGGGGAGCGGCCCGTCCGGGTCGTAGGAGGACAGGTCCCGGTTCCAGACGAGTTCCAGGTGCTTGATGGCGGTGGCGCCGCTGACCTGCTGGCGGCGCACCTCGTGGGCCAGTTCCTCGGCCTCGGCGTCGGTGTCGGCGAGCGCGAAGGTGGCGGCGGGCAGGATGAGCAGCTGGTCGGAGCGGCGGCCGTATGTGGCGAGGCGGCGCTTGACGTCGGTGTAGAAGGCCCGGCCGGCTTCCAGGGTGGCGTGCCGGCTGAAGATCGCGTCGGCGTCGGCGGCGGCGAACTCGCGGCCCTCGTCGGAGTCGCCGGCCTGGAAGATGACGGGGCGGCCCTGCGGGGAGCGGGGGACGTTGAACCGCCCGTGGATGTCGAAGTGCCGTCCGGTGTGGACGAAGGCGCCGGCCTTGGCGTCGCGCAGGAAGGTGCCGGTCTCCCGGTCGGCGAGGATCTCGTCGCCGCGCCAGGAGTCGAACAGTTCGTTCGCCGTGGCCAGGAACTCCTTGGCGCGGGAGTAGCGTTCCTCCTCCGGCAGAAAGCCGCCGCGGCGGAAGTTCTCGCCGGTGAAGGCGTCCCAGGAGGTGACGACGTTCCAGGCCGCGCGGCCTGGAACGTC
>NZ_MUME01000345.1 GCF_002155915.1 Streptomyces thermovulgaris
CCGGACCGGCCGGTCCGGCACCGGCCGGATCACCCGGCCCGGACCGTCCCCCGTGCAGCCGCGGCCCCGGCCTTCCCCCCCCCGTAAGGAGGCCGGGGCCGCGGTCATGCCGGGTGCCTCAGCAGTTGGGCAGCGGGTTGGTCTCCGAGGCGATGTCGTTGTCGCTCATCCAGCCCCAGGCTCCGTTGTCCGCCTGGGTGTAGACCCAGCGGGTGGGGTGCGGGCCGCCGTGGTTCTGCCCGCCGTCGAACTTGCAGATGAACCAGGACGGGTTGGAGTACATGCGACCCACGACGGTCCCCGTGTTGGGGCTCTTGTAGACGTTGGCGCCGGTGGCGTTGTTGCAGTACCAGACGGAGCCGCTCTTCCAGCACGGCGACGCCGCCTGGGCGTTGCCGGCCGCGCCGAGGGCGAGAGCGGCGCCGGCGGTGACGGCGGCGGCACCCATGGCAAGAGCCTTGCGGATGACGGTCATGAAGGATTCCCCCTGTTTGTTCCATGAGGTGTTCTGCCACCCCGTGGGGTGGACGGCTCCACGGTGCCGTGGGCGCGGCGGCAGCGGTACCTCGGAAGTCTCAGGGTCACCTCCTGCCCGGTGGGGTGTACTCCTTGAGGTGGTGCGCGACACGGGCGCAGTAGTCGCGGTACTTCGGGGGGACGCCGCCCGCCTCGTTCACCTTCTTGTAGGAGGTCCGGTAGGCGGCGGCGATCAGCACCCGCCGGTCGCCGGGCAGTTCGGGCTCCAGGTGCGAGGCGATGAAGCACAGATAGCGGCCCATGGCCGCGATGGACACGTCGGGGGAGAGGGGCGGCTCGGGGACCGACGCCGCCGGCTGCCCGTCGGACCGCATCCACCAGCGCAGGACACGCGGCGTCCACCGGGCGATGCCGTACTCGTCCCTGGCCGGGTCGGACAGGTCGGGATCGAAGTTGCTCTCGGTCTTCAGCATGGCCGCGATCAGCGCGGGGGTGACGTCCGGGTGCCGGCAGGCGTGCGCGGCGTCGACGATCGGCGGCCGGTAGACGGCGGGGATGCCCCGGTCGGTACGGAGTTCGGAGGCGCCGTAGACGGCCGAAGCGGGTGTCGCCGTCCGCGGTGCGCCCCGGGCGCCGGGCGGGTGGTCCGCCCGGGTGCCGATGCCGTGGCCGAGCACGGCGACGGCGGCCGTGGCGACCACCGCGCCCAGCACGGCTCCGCGGACCCGGCGGCTCCCGGGGAGGCCGGAGCCCCTGGGAGACCTGGGAGAGCCGGAAGTCCCGGAGGCCCTGGAGGAGGTGAGGGCCCTGGAGAGCCGGGAAAGGCCCGGCAGCCGGGGCGCGCGTGCCGTTCCGGCAGCAGCGGCCGTCCGGCGCAGCAGGGCGTCGGTGCCGATGCGGTCGGCGTGGGTGCGGGTCAGGCAGGCGCACACGATCTCCCGCCAGGCGTCCGGGAGTTCGGGGCTCAGCCGCAGTTCGTCCGAGCCGCGGGCGTAGGCGACGGCCGCGTCCCGGCGGGCCGCCGGGGTGCCGCCGGGCAGGGGGAAGGAGCCGGTGAGGACCAGATGGGCCAGGACGCCGAAGGCCCAGACGTCGGCGGAGGGGCGGATCCGGTGTCCGCGTTCGCCGATCTCCGACCACAGCAGCTCGGGCGGGGTGTAGTCGGGGGTGGAGAAGGCCGGCGCGTAGGCGTGGGTGCCCTCGAGCTCGGCGGCCAGGTTGAAGTCGGCCAGGCGTGCCGAACCGTCCGCCATCAGCAGCACATTGGCCGGTTTCAGGTCTCCGTGCACCCAGCCCGCCCGGTGCAGCTGGTCGAGCCCCTCGCAGATCTGTGCGAGCAGCACGGGACCGGCGGCCGGCCGGGGTTCGGCGGCGAGCAGGGCGGCCAGCGAGCTCTCCGCCTTCTCCAGGACGAGCACGGTGGCGCCGTCCAGGCCGGGGCGGTCCGGATCGTCGACGGTGAGGGTCTCGTACATCCGGATCAGCCGCGGGCGGCGCAGTCTGCGGTGCAACGCCACTTCCCGCTCGACGAGCTCCCGCAGATGGGCGAGGCGTCGCGGGGTGCTGGTGCCGGTGGGCAGGAACTTGAGGGCGGCCGTGCGCGGCAGGCTCTCGTCGCCTCCGACGCGGCGGCCCTCGTACACACTGCCGAAGGCCCCGGTGGCGAGGGGACGGCGCACCTCCCAGACGCCGACGCGGTAGCCGCGGGGCACCGGGACGGCATACGGCCCGCTCATCGGGGCTTCCGTCCCGGCGGTTCCCCGAGGACGGCCAGGTCGTCCTCCCGGACCAGGTCGAAGCGCAGGGCCAGGGAGACCAGGGACTCCTTCTTGCCGTTGAGGCGGGGGCCCGTCTCGGCGGTCTCCGGGCCGGGTTTCAGCCGCAGCTTCACGGCCAGATAGTCGATGTTCCACTGCACCGCGGTGCGGGACGCGGCCGGCCAGGTCGGCCGTAACCGTTCCACCACCTGGTCGACCGTGGGCAGCGGGGCGTGCGGGTCATGGCGCAGCCGGGGTTCGCACAGGGCGGCGAGCACCGCGTAGTACCGCTTGCTCCGGTCCATCGAGAAGGCGGGTGCGGTGGGGTCGCCGTCGCAGCCCGCGACGCTCAGATAGTCGTGGCGCGGCGCCCATACGTCGATCGGCAGCAGGTCGCCGGCCGCGGGCAGCACGATCCGGGAGAACTCGAAGGGCACCGGTGCGTCCAGCCGTCCCGGCGCGATCTTGATGTGCTCGCCCGCGCCCTCCGGGTTCTCCACGACATAGGTGTGGCGGGCGGAGAGGTTGCTCAGTATCCAGAAGGTGCCCTGCGCGGTGATCTCCCCGGCCCGGCGGGACACCCCGTTGTGCGCGATCACCAGGTCGTTGTCCGGGGCGGAGCGCCCGAAGGTGAGCCGCTCGCCGGGTGCGAGCCGGAAGCGGGCGTCCGGCTGCTCGCCCTCCGCGGTCGGCGGAGGTACCACGATGATGCTGTACAAGATGTCTCCCCGTGCTTGAACAGCTGCAGAAAACAGACTAGGGGGACATACCGGGGCCGTGTCCCTCCCTCGTCGGGGTGAGACACGGCCCCGGGAGCACCACAAGCGAAGGGCGCGAACCGTTCCGTGCGGAACCGTTCGGGAGCGGAGGCGTCAGTGGCGGGGGCGGTTGAACCACTCCTTGCCCTTGGTGTTGCCGACGAAGACGGCGATCAGGATGCCGAGCACCAGGTGCACGACGCCTGCGATCGTGAACGGGTAGACGGCGAAGACCGCGGTGAGAATGCCGAAGACCAGGGCCGCGACCCGCAGGCCGTTGCCGCCGCTGCCGAACTTCGCCGCCAGGACGGCCGCGAAGACGCCCCACAGCAGGGCGAACACCGCGAAGCCCCACAGCGCACCGGTCGGGTAGTCCGCCAGCTGCTCGAAGGCGGCGTCCTCCTTGGCGCGGTCGACGACCACGGCGCTGAAGGCGAACAGGGCCACCCCGAGGACCTGCAGTCCGACGATCACCCACAGCAGCACCCGGGCCGCGGCGACCGTGCCCTGCGGCGACTGCGGCACCGGGGCACCGTACGGCTGCTGCACGGGCGGGGCCTGCGGGTAGCCGTAGCCGGGCTGAGGCTGCTGCGGCGCTCCGTAGGGGTTGTTCGGGTTGCCGTAACTCATTGCTTCTGCTTCCTCCGTCGGTTACGTGGGGGGACGGCGCGAGGCATCATGCGGAGGAAAAAATTTTTCATAGAAGTGCGACTTGTCCCCCCGATGAGCTGCCCGCAGCACAATGCTGTTCATCGTTCTTTATGAGCAACTTACTTGTCCAGCAGCTTTTCGCAGGTGTTGTGCAAGTGCAACATCGGCGATCAAAGGCTCCGGCGGGGAGGGACCCCGGGCACCCCCGGATTGGAACCGGGCGCCGGTCATCCGCGAGGATGGGAACATGACCGCCCAGATTCTCGATGGCAAGGCCACCGCAGCCGCGATCAAGTCCGATCTGACCGCCCGCGTGGCGGCGCTGAAGGAGAAGGGCGTCACGCCCGGCCTCGGCACGATTCTGGTCGGTGACGACCCGGGCAGCCGCAAGTACGTCGCCGGAAAGCACCGCGACTGCGCCGAGGTCGGCATCGCCTCCATCCAGCGCGAGCTGCCGGCCACCGCCACCCAGGAGGAGATCGAGGCGGTCGTCCGGGAGCTGAACGAGGACCCCTCCTGCACCGGTTACATCGTCCAGCTGCCCCTGCCCGAGGGCATCGACGAGAACCGCATCCTGGAGCTGATGGACCCGGAGAAGGACGCCGACGGTCTGCACCCGATGAACCTCGGCCGGCTCGTCCTCAACGAGCCCGCCCCGCTGCCCTGCACCCCCAACGGCGTGCTGACGCTGCTGCGCCGCTACGGGGTGGAGATCAAGGGCGCCGAGGTCGTGGTCGTCGGCCGCGGGGTGACCATCGGCCGCCCGATGCCGCTGCTGCTCACCCGGCGCAGCGAGAACGCCACGGTCACCCAGTGCCACACCGGCACCCGTGACCTGTCCGCCCATCTGCGCCGTGCCGACATCATCATCGCCGCGGCCGGCTCCCCGCACCTGATCCGCGCCGAGGACGTCAAGCCCGGTGCGGCCGTCCTCGACGTCGGCGTCTCCCGCAACGCCGAGGGCAAGATCGTCGGCGATGTCCACCCGGACGTCGCCGAGGTGGCCGGCTGGCTGTCCCCCAACCCCGGCGGTGTCGGCCCGATGACCCGGGCCCAGCTGCTGGTCAACGTGGTCGAGGCGGCGGAGCGCAGTGTCGGCTGAGGCGGAGGGCACCGGGCGGGAGTCCGCTTCCGCGAAGCCGGAGCCGGACATAGGGACACAGGACCCGGCCGGCGCGTCGCGCGCCCGGGGCGGGCCGCGCCGGACCACGCGTCGTCTTCACCTGTTCACCAGGGACACCGCGCGCCCCGAGGGCGGCGGCCGGGCCGCGCCCGGCGACGCCCCGGCGCCCGCCCGGCAGTGGCCGATGCTGGCCGTGCTGTCCGTGGTCGGGACCGGGCTGCTGACGACCGCCCTCGACGCCTTCCGGGTCGGTCTGCTGCTGGTCGGTGCCGCCCTGATCGGCGGGGCCGTGCTGCGCTGGCTGCTGCCCCGCGTCGGCATGCTCGCCGTCCGCTCCCGCTTCACCGACATCATCACCTACGGCACGCTGGGCGGCGCCATCGTCCTGCTGGCGCTGATGGCCCAGCCCAAGCCGTGGCTGGAGATCCCGTTCCTGGACGACGCGCTGCACTTCACCATTCGCAACAGCTGACGGGATCTCACCCCTGTCCGGCGACGACGGCCCGTCCCCTCCCCCGAGCGGGGACGGGGCCGCCGTCACGGCCCACCCTCCTGCACCGCGGACGGGACGTTCAACGCCTGTCCATGTGCTGTGGCACGGAAGTGACGGTTCCGCCATCGCACATGCCCGAAGGCCCGCTTCTCAGGGGGGGAGACGGGGGCGTTGTGAGGCCGGAGCCCGAGGGTCCCGCGGGAGAGGACCGGGCCGGCAGGGGCCCGGAGCGCACCGCGCGTTTCGGCCCGGACGCTCCTGTGTGCTCCCACCGCGCGACCTGAGATCCTGACAGGGCGCACACCTGTGGGCGGCGGCAGCCAGGACAAGGGCGCGGCACAGGACGTCATGCGCGGGAACAGCCAGCACGTACCGGGGGGAAGGGGACGCGATGCCTCGTTGGAAGGCCCTGCCCGACGAACTCGATCCGCAGATCAAGGAGTTCATGAGCCAACTGCGGCAACTCGTGGACCGCAGCGGCCTGAGCATCGCCGCACTCGCCGATCGCACCGGCTACAGCAGGACCTCCTGGGAGCGCTATCTCAACGGCCGGCTCCTGGCGCCCAAGGGCGCGGTCGTGGCCCTCGCCGAGGCCACCGGCACCGACCCGGTCCACCTCACCACCCTGTGGGAGCTCGCCGAGCGCGCGTGGAGCCGTGCGGAGATGCGGCACGACAGCACCATGGAGGCCATCCGGATCTCCCAGGCGCGTGCCGCGCTCGGGGAGGCCGGCGGCGACGCCCCCGGCGCCGAGGCCAACGGGAGCAGGACGTCCCGCGAAAGCGGCGGTGCCACGACGACCGCACGGACCCCGAAGGTGCCCGCACAGCCGACGGCGTCCGACGCCGACGCCCGGGAGGGCACGGCGAAGAAGTCCGCGCCGGCCTCCGCCTCCGGCACACGGACCCCGGCGAGCGGCAACTCCTGGAACGTGGCCGGTTACCGGGGGCCGTCCCGGGCAGGAGGGCGTCCTCCCGGGACCAAGGCGGCACCTCCCCCCGCACCGCTCCGGCCCGGCGGCCCCGGGCACACGCAGGGCCTGCCGGCGTCCCCGGGCCCGTACGCCGCCACCACCGCCCTCCCGGGCCCGCGCGGCGGCTCCCCGCAGGCCTCCCCGCCCGCCTCCGGCGGTGCCGCCGGAGGGCGCGGGCAGCCGGTGCTCATGTTCTTCGCCGGCCTGGTCGCCGCCCTGGTCCTGATCGGTGTCGTCTTCTCCTTCTCCGGCTTGGAAATCAACCTGAACGCCGGCGGTGCGAGCGCGTCGCCGTCCCCCTCCGGCACCCAGCCCGACCTGCCGCCCGGGGTCAAGTGCAAGGGGGACGGCTGCACCGGCAAGGACGCCGAGCGCATGGGATGCAGCGGCGAGCGGGCGACCACCGTCCGGAGCGTCACCGTCGGCGCCACCTTCCTGGAGATCCGCCACAGCGAGACCTGCGGCGCCGCCTGGGCCCGCATCACCCGGGCCGTGCCGGGCGACGAGGTCCAGGTCACGGTCGGCTCGCACAAGGAGACCGGGGGCATCACCAAGGACGGCGAGTCCATCGCGTACACGCCGATGATCGCGGTGAAGGACGCGGCCCAGGCGACGGCGTGCGCGACGCTGGTCTCGGGCCAGCGGGGGTGCACCCCGTAGGGATGCGCCGTGCGGACCGGGCCGGCTTGCGGCGAGCGGGTGCCGGACGGCCGGCGAGGAGGCCGGGGACAAGGAGCCGGGGAAGGAGCTGAGGGAGGGCCCGGTGGAGGGCCCGGCGGAAGAAGGGGCGCCGGACAGGCATGAGGATCACCGCTCGGGGCATACGGATGTCACCCCCACGGGAGTTCCGGTGTTCCGGCAGTCCCCCCCGCGGCGGCCGTCCTCGGTGCCCCTCCGCCCCTTCTTTCCGGACGGCCGCCCCCGGTGCGTCCTGCGCGCCCTGTACGCCTTGTGCGCCACATGGCCGCCCTGTGGGCTGGGCCACAGGGGTCCGGCCGACCAGGATCCCGCGGAGGCGATAGCCTGACGAGCGGATCTCTTGACGCCAAGAGATCGATCATCTCCCGGTGATCGGTCATCGCGGCGGCGGGATCCCCAACCTGGGGCAGGGACGCCCCACCGCCAGCTGTCATACGGAGAACGCCATGACCCGCACTCCCGTGAACGTCACCGTCACCGGCGCGGCCGGCCAGATCGGTTACGCCCTGCTCTTCCGCATCGCCTCCGGCCAGCTGCTCGGCGCGGACGTGCCGGTCAAGCTGCGGCTTCTGGAGATCACGCCGGCGCTGAAGGCCGCCGAGGGCACGGCCATGGAGCTGGACGACTGCGCGTTCCCGCTCCTGCGGGGCATCGACATCACCGACGACCCGAACGTCGCCTTCGACGGCGCCAACATCGCCCTCCTCGTGGGTGCCCGCCCGCGGACCAAGGGCATGGAGCGCGGCGACCTGCTCGAGGCCAACGGCGGCATCTTCAAGCCGCAGGGCAAGGCCATCAACGACCACGCCGCCGACGACATCAAGGTCCTGGTGGTCGGCAACCCGGCGAACACCAACGCGCTGATCGCCCAGTCCGCCGCTCCGGACGTACCGGCCGAGCGCTTCACGGCCATGACCCGCCTGGACCACAACCGTGCGCTGACCCAGCTCTCGAAGAAGACCGGTGCGGCGGTCTCCGACATCAAGCGCATGACCATCTGGGGCAACCACTCCGCCACCCAGTACCCGGACATCTTCCACGCCACGATCGCCGGCAAGAACGCCGCCGAGGTCGTCAACGACGAGAAGTGGCTGGCCGAGGACTTCATCCCGACCGTCGCCAAGCGCGGTGCCGCCATCATCGAGGCCCGCGGCGCCTCCTCGGCCGCCTCCGCCGCCAACGCCGCCATCGACCACATCCACACCTGGGTCAACGGCACCCCCGAGGGCGACTGGACCTCCATGGCCGTCCCGTCCGACGGCTCCTACGGCGTCCCGGAGGGCCTGATCTCCTCCTTCCCGGTCACCTGCAAGGACGGCGCGTACGAGATCGTCCAGGGCCTGGAGATCAACGACTTCTCCCGCGCCCGCATCGACGCCTCCGTCAAGGAGCTGGAGGAGGAGCGCGAGGCGGTCCGCAACCTCGGCCTCATCTGAGCCGTACGGCTCCTTGCGCCCCGCACGGGCCCCGTTCCGGTTTCCCCGGAACGGGGCCCGTGGCCGTTCACCGCCGGTCCCGTGCCGCCCGGCGCCCGACCCGGCACGACAGGCGCGATGTGTCGCGCCTCACCTTGCACCCTTCTTGACAATCCACTTCCCGGTGGACTTGCGCTCCCCTATGCTGATGCTCCGTCACCTCACTGACCGTCACAGGTCATTCACGCCTCGGGGGAACCGCGTGAGCACTGCCTACGTACCGCAGCAACCCCGGCCCACCCGGACCGGTGCGTCACCGGAGCCTCCGCCCACGCCGCCGTACGCCAGTGAGGCCACCCGGCTGCTGTGCGTGGGCACCTATCTGGACCCCGCCTTCCGGGACCGGGTGATCGAGGAGCTGCACCTCAACGAGCAGCGGTTCGTGGCCCCCTCGCTGGGACTGGACGTGGCCCGGGTCCTCGCGCACGCGCTGCGGGCACGCCGCATCGAGCTGCAGTGGGCCGGCGCGATCCTCGCCCTGTGGGCGGCGGGCGCCGCCCTGACCCGGGGACTGCTGCTGATCTTCGCCCTGCCCGGGCTGCTGATCGTCCTCGCCGGCTGGGGCCGTGCCCGGGGAGCGCCGCGGTGGCGGCTGCCGGCGTCCCTCCTGCGCTGCGCGGGTGGCCTTCTGTCGGCGGGGCTGCTGTTCCTCGTGCTGAGGGCCGCGTTCACCGGCCATCCGATCAGGGTCTGGCAGGCCTGGGCCGTCCTGGTGACGCTCGCGCTCGTCGGCGTGTGCGAGCGCGCGCGGCGCGACCAGCTCGCCAGGGCCCTCACGGGCAGCCTGTCCCGGGAGGCGTTCCCCGACGCCGCTGCCGACCCCGCCGAGCGGGGCGGGGGACCGCGGTTCCAGCGGCTGAAGGACCAGATCCGCCTGGAACAGCACTCCCCGCTGGTCATGTACCACGAGGCCCGGCCGTTCTGCGGGGCCGGCGAGGCCCGCGACACCTGGGTGCTCGCCGTGGAGCTCAAGCCGGACGACCTGAAGAAGGAGCAGCGCCCCCTGAGCAACCGCGCGATCCTGGACAGCATCCGGCCCCGGCTGGAGCAGCTGCGGCTGCCCGCCGAACACGCGGAGCGGGCCGGGCTCACGGTCCGCGACCGGCTGCGCCGGCTGGAGATCGACGAGTGCGTGTTCCTGCCGGCGGAGGGGGAGCGGAGCCGGGCGGAGGCCCCCTTCCACCCGGAGGCCGTCGCGGAGCACTGTGCGCGGGCGGTGGAGGAGGGCGGCGAGAAACGGCGGCACTTCCTGCGCATCCGGGTCGGCGGCTGGGAGGAGGAGCTGGTCGTCACGGTCTTCGTGCGCGTCCACACCCAGGGCCGCATGCTGGTCCTGGAGATCGCGCCGCACGTCCTGCTGCCGGTGCGCGAGGACTTCAAGGAGGCCCCCCACAGCCTCCAGCGGAACACCCCGGTCGGCAGGGCGGCCGAAGCCGCCCTGCATGTGCCCGGCTCGGTGCTCATGTCGCTGTACCTCATGGGCCGGGCCGTGATGTACGTGCTGCGGATGCTCACCGGCGGCTATGCGCAGGCGCTGCCCGACGGCCCCGCCCTGTCGGTGCGGGAGCTGGGCTCGGCACCGGACGGTTCGCAGTTCCAGACCATGGACGTCTCCCGCTATCTGAAGAGCATTCAGGACCGTGTCGCGAACGGTGTGCGGGCGGCACTGGCCGACTTCGGCTACCAGACCGGCGAATTCGTGCAGCAGATCAACAACATCAGCAACGGTGGCGTGCACATCGGCCGGGTGGAGGGCAGCACCTTCGCCGTCGGCGAGCACGCCTCCGCCTCCACGACCGCCGGCGGCCCCGTGCCGCGGGAGGACACCGGCGCGCGGGAGGGTACTGGACGGCAGGAGGGCTCCGTACTGCAGAAGGGGTCCGAGCCGCAGGAGGGAAGGGGCAGCGATGACCACGAATGAGCCGTCCGTCACCATCGGCGACGTCTCGCACAGCACCTTCGCCATCGGCAGCCACGCACGCGCCGAGAGCCGGCACCAGGCGGCCGAACGCGACCCGGCCGCCGGGGAACTGCTGGCGGCGGTACGCGAACTGCGCGCCGACCTGGCCCGGATCCGGGCCAGGTCGGCG
>NZ_MUME01000346.1 GCF_002155915.1 Streptomyces thermovulgaris
GGTTCCCGTGGGCGCGGTCCACTGGCCCGGCGGCGGCTGTTCCTTGGCCCACTTCACGCCGGAGCTCTGCTGCTGTCCGCCCGGTTGGTCCGCGGACGGTGCGGGGCCGGGGTGGCCGGTGGCGTCGGCAGGTCCGGACCCGACCGGCTCCTGTCCGTCGGAAGGGGAGGATCCGGGCGAGGACCAGCCCGGAGTGTTGTTCATCGTCGCTCCTTCCCGGTTCCCGTCCGCGGTCGCGGCGGCGGATTCGCAGCCATCGTGCCATGGGGCGGTCCTCGGGTGACCGGTGGTGACCGCCGCATCCCCTCAATTGTCCGTCGGACATGGGAGGACCGTCGGCTACGGGGAAGACTGACGGCATGACTGATCAGTACGCGCAGACCCGCGAGGACAACCGGTCGGCCGGGACACCGGCGGTCCGCTGGGAGGAACCGCCCGAGGGGCCGGTCCTGGTCTTCCTCGACCAGACCCGGCTGCCCGCCGAGGAGGTCGAGTTGGTGTGCACGGACGCCTCCGCGCTGGTGGAGGCGATCCGGTCGCTGGCCGTGCGCGGGGCCCCGCTGCTGGGCATCGCCGGGGCGTACGGCGTCGCGCTCGCCGCGGCGCGCGGCTTCGACGTGGACGAGGCCGCGAGGTCGCTGGTGGGTGCCCGGCCCACGGCGGTCAATCTCTCCGTCGGGGTGCGCCGGGCCCAGTCCGCCTACCAGGCGGCGCTGGCCAGGACCGGTGACGTCCGGCAGGCCGCCTCGGCCGCGCTGGCCGCGGCGCGGCAGATGCACCAGGAGGACGCCCGGGCCAGTGCGCGGATGGCCGGGCACGGGCTGGCGCTCCTGGACGAGCTGCAGCCCGGCGGCGGGCATCGCATCCTCACGCACTGCAACACCGGGGCGCTGATGTCGGGCGGGGAGGGGACGGCGTTCGCGGTGGCGCTCGCGGCGCATCGCGCGGGGCGGC
Source organism: Streptomyces thermovulgaris (assembly GCF_002155915.1). Classification (GTDB taxonomy): domain Bacteria; phylum Actinomycetota; class Actinomycetes; order Streptomycetales; family Streptomycetaceae; genus Streptomyces; species Streptomyces thermovulgaris. Next base: position 955 of record NZ_MUME01000346.1, read on the forward strand.
TGCGGCGGCTGTGGGTGGACGAGACCCGGCCGCTGTTCCAGGGCGCGCGGCTGACGGCGTACGAGGCGGCCCGCACGGGGATGCCGTACACCCTGCTCACGGACAACGCGGCGGGCTCGCTGTTCGCGGCCGGCGAGGTGGACGCCGTGCTGATCGGGGCGGACCGCATCGCCGCCGACGGCTCGGTGGCGAACAAGGTGGGCAGCTATCCGCTCGCGGTGCTGGCGCGCTACCACCATGTGCCGTTCATCGTGGTGGCGCCGGTGACGACGGTGGATCCGGACACCCCGAACGGTGCGGCGATCGAGATCGAGCAGCGCCCGGGCTATGAGGTGACCGAGGTCGTCGCGCCCCAGGTCCCGGTCACGGGAGCCGGCGGCGGCGTCCCGGTCGCACCGCTGGGCACGCAGGCCTACAACCCGGCGTTCGACGTGACCCCGCCCGAGCTGGTGACCGCGATCGTCACCGAGGAGGGAACCGTTTCGCCGGTGACGGCCGGGGCTCTGGCCGATCTGTGCGCGAGGTCACGGCAGGCGGTGGCCGAATAGCGCGGACGGCGGCCGGGCAGGGGGGGAGGGCGGCCGGAAAGGAGCGGATGACGTCGGACGACACCGGATTGACGGGGACGGTGTCCCGTTCCCGGACGGCGGGAGCAGACAGTAGTGAGGCCGTACGACTATCGTCACGGGCCAGTGAACTCCCTCACCTGGATCTTCGCAGCCGTTACGAGAATGGGATGATGTCGTTCATGAAGGGACGAGTCCTTGTCGTCGACGACGACACCGCACTGGCCGAGATGCTCGGAATCGTGCTGCGTGGTGAAGGTTTCGAGCCGTCTTTCGTAGCCGACGGCGACAAGGCGCTGGCGGCTTTCCGTGAGACCAAGCCCGACCTTGTCCTGCTGGACCTGATGCTGCCGGGCCGGGACGGCATCGAGGTGTGCCGTCTGATCCGGGCGGAGTCCGGGGTGCCGATCGTGATGCTGACGGCCAAGAGCGACACCGTGGACGTCGTGGTGGGTCTGGAGTCCGGCGCCGACGACTACGTCGTGAAGCCGTTCAAGCCGAAGGAGCTCGTGGCCCGGATCCGGGCGCGGCTGCGCAGGTCGGAGGAGCCGGCGCCGGAGCAGCTCACCATCGGTGACCTCGTCATCGACGTGGCCGGTCACTCCGTGAAGCGGGACGGGCAGTCGATCGCGCTGACGCCGCTGGAGTTCGATCTGCTGGTCGCCCTCGCCCGCAAGCCGTGGCAGGTGTTCACCCGCGAGGTGCTCCTGGAGCAGGTCTGGGGCTACCGGCACGCGGCCGACACCCGCCTGGTGAACGTGCATGTGCAGCGACTGCGCTCCAAGATCGAGAAGGATCCGGAGAAGCCCGAGATCGTGGTGACCGTCCGTGGAGTTGGCTACAAGGCCGGGCCGAACTGACGTGTCCGAGGACAGGGCCGCTTCGACACCCGGAGGGACCGGGACCCGCGCGGGGCGGCCTGTCGGCCGGACGGCCCCGCGGTCCCGCTGGGGGTGTCTTCTGGACGGCGGGCTGCTGCACGGCGGTGTGCAGGGCAGCCCGGTCCTGCGTCTGTTTCTGCGCTGGGTGCGGCGACCGCTGCTGCCCGTCATCCGGCTGTGGCGGCGCAACATCCAGCTCAGGGTCGTCGTCACCACGCTGCTGATGTCGCTGGGCGTCGTGCTGCTGCTCGGCTTCGTCGTCATCGGCCAGGTGCGCAACGGGCTGCTGGACGCCAAGGTGAAGGCGTCGCAGAGCCAGGCCACCGGCGGTTTCGCGGTGGCCAAGCAGCGGGCCGACGAGGCGGCGGCAGCCACCGGGGACGCCGCCTCCTCGGCGGACGGCCGCCCCTCCCCGAACGTCATCCAGTGGATGAGCGACCTGGTGTCCTCGCTGTCCAGCGGCGGCCAGGGGGCCTTCGACGTGGTCACGCTGCCCGCGGGCGACGACAGCCGCGGCGGGCGCGGTCCGCGTGCCTCCGGCGGAGTCGACCCGATGGCGAGCGTGCCCGAGGACCTGCGGGCGCGGATCAACAACAGCATGGTGGCCGTCCAGCGCTACACCCGCATCGTCTACAAGGACAGCGACAAGGACCCCCAGCCCGCGCTGGTCATCGGCAAGCAGATCAACGACCCCAACGGTGACCCGTACCAGCTGTACTACCTCTTCCCGCTCACCCAGGAGGAGAAGTCGCTGAGCCTGGTCAAGGGCACCCTGGCGACGGCCGGTCTCTTCGTCGTCGTGCTTCTGGGGGCCATCGCCTGGCTGGTGGTGCGGCAGGTCGTCACACCCGTGCGGATGGCGGCCGGGGTCGCCGAACGGCTGTCGGCCGGGCGGCTGCAGGAGCGGATGAAGGTCACCGGCGAGGACGACATCGCCCGGCTCGGCGAGGCCTTCAACAAGATGGCGCAGAACCTTCAGCTGAAGATCCAGCAGCTGGAGGACCTGTCGCGGATGCAGCGCCGGTTCGTCTCCGACGTCTCGCACGAACTGCGCACCCCGCTCACGACCGTGCGGATGGCCGCCGACGTCATCCACGAGGCGCGGGAGAACTTCGACCCGGTCACCGCCCGCTCGGCGGAGCTGCTCGCCGACCAGCTGGACCGGTTCGAGGCGCTGCTCTCCGATCTGCTGGAGATCAGCCGTTTCGACGCGGGGGCGGCGGCGCTGGAGGCCGAGCCGATCGACCTGCGGGAGGTCGTGCACCGGGTCGTCAGCGGTGCGGAGCCGCTGGCCGAGCGCAAGGGCACCCGGATCCGGGTCGTCGGCGACCAGCAGCCCATCGTGGCGGAGGCCGACGCACGGCGGGTGGAGCGCATCCTGCGCAACCTGGTCGTCAACGCCGTGGAGCACGGCGAGGGCAAGGACGTGATCGTCAAGCTCGCCGCGGCCGGAGGCGCCGTCGCGATCGCGGTGCGCGACTACGGCGTCGGACTCAAGCCGGGCGAGGCGACCCGTGTCTTCAACCGCTTCTGGCGCGCGGACCCGGCACGAGCGCGGACCACGGGCGGTACGGGCCTGGGGCTGTCGATCGCCCTGGAGGACGCCCGGCTGCACGGCGGCTGGCTCCAGGCGTGGGGCGAGCCGGGCGGCGGCTCGCAGTTCCGGCTGACCCTGCCCCGGACCGCGGACGAGCCGCTGCGGGGCTCGCCCATACCGCTGGAGCCCAAGGACTCACGGCGCAACCGGGGCCTGGAGAAGAACGCCGGTTCGTCCGGCGGGGGAGAGAAGCGTGCCACCGTGCCGATGCAGGCGACGGGGGAGCGCACGGCCGCGACACGGGACCCGATCGCGTCCCGGCCCGCCGCGGCGGTCCCCGCGGCCGATCCGACGGCACTGCCCGGCAACGGCGCGCGCGTGGTGCCCCGGCCGGGCGCGGACGCCCGGCGGCAGGAGGACGCGTCCGCGGTGGAGACGGTGAAGAGCGAGTCGGAGGGCTCCGCACGGCCGGAGGGAGCCGGGGCCCGGGACGTGACGCAGCAAGGGGAGGCAAGGCGTGGGCACTGACCGCGAGGGGGGTCTGCGGCGGCCGGTGCGTGCGGCGGTGTACGCCGTCTGCGGGGCCGTCCTGCTGGCGGGCTGCGCCACGATGCCCGACAGCGGGGGCATGCGGGACGTGGAGTCCACCTCGCGCCGGGACACCGAGGTGCGGGTGTTCGCCATGCCTCCCCGGGAGGGCGCCCCGCCCGCGGAGATCCTGCAGGGCTTCCTGGAGGCGCTGACCAGCGACGATCCGCAGTATGCGACGGCCCGCCAGTATCTGACGGAACCGGCCGCGCGCAGATGGCGGCCGGAGTCGTCCACGACCGTGCTCGCCGACGGCCCGGGCATCCAGGTCGACCGTACGACGAGGAACGTCGACACCGACGCCGACGACTACACGTTCATCCTGACCGGCAGCAAGGTGGCCCGGGTGGACGAGCAGCAGGCGTACACGCCGGTGACCGGCCGCTACAGCCAGCCGGTGCGTCTGACGCGGGACAGGAAGAGCAAGCAGTGGCGCATCGACGTGCTGCCGCAGGGCGTCGTCATGGGCCAGTCGGACTTCCAGCGCAACTACATGTCCGTCAACAAGTACTACTTCGCCTCCGACACCGGGGCGGGGGTGCCGGAGACGGCCGTCGCCGACCCCGTCTATGTGCGCCGGCGGGTGGACGCGATGACGCAGATGGTGCGCTCCCTGCTGGCCGGACCCACGAACTGGCTGGCGCCGGCGGTCCGGTCGAGCTTCCCGGCCGGTACGGCGCTGCGTGACGGCGTCGCCGAGCTGACCCCCGACGACCAGAACAAGCTGACCGTGCCGCTGAACGGCAGGGCGTCCAAGGTGGGACGCGAGAAGTGCTGGGAGATGGCGACCCAGCTGCTGTTCACGCTGCAGGACCTGACGCCCACGGTGGACACGGTCGCGTTGCAGCGGGCCGACGGCAGCACCCTGTGCACGCTCGGGGAGGACCGGGCCGTGACCGTCGCCCGGCGCGGGCCGGTGAAGCGTCCCGAGTACCTGTACTTCATCGACGACGAGGGCCGGCTGGTGCGGCTGCCCGGCACCGGCACCACCGCGGAACCGGTGCCCGGTGCCCTGGGCGAGGGCGTCCAGCGGTTCGGGTCGGCGGCCGTGTCGTGGGACGAGCACACCGCGGCGGGGGTCGGCTCCGACGGGAAGTCGCTGTTCGTGGGCTCGCTGGTGACGGGCGGTGCGCTCGAGCCGCCCGTGCTGCGGAGCAACGGTGTCACCGAGACCGACCGGCTGACGGCGCCGAGCTGGGACGCCCGCGGGGACCTGTGGGTGGCCGACCGCGATCCCGCCCGGCCGCGGCTGCTGATGCTGGAGCAGGGCGGGGGAGAGCCGATCGACGTGCGCGTTCCCGGGCTGAAGGGACGCGTCGACGCGGTCCGGGTGGCCGCCGACGGGGTGCGGATCGCACTCGTCGTGCAGGCGGAGGACGGCCACAAGTCCTTGCTCATCGGGCGGATCGAACGGGACGGCAGCGTCGGGGACCGGCCGGAGGTGTCGGTGATGGGGCTGCGTTCGGCGACGCCGGAGCTGGAGGACGTCACCGCCATGTCGTGGGCCGGTGACAGCCGGCTCGTGGTGGCCGGACGGGAGCAGGGCGGCGTGCAGGCGATGCGGTACGTCCAGGTCGACGGTTCCACACCGGAGGGCCCGCCGCCCGCCGCGCTCACCGGGGTGCAGTCGATCGCCGCGTCCGAGGACGACCGGCTGCCGCTGGTGGCGTACTCGTCGGAGGACGGGATCGTCCGGCTGCCGTCCGGGGCGCAGTGGCAGAAGGTGATCAAGGAGGGGCGGGCACCGGTCTATCCGGGCTGAGTGCCTCGGTCCGTCCGGGCCGGGCGCTTCTCGCGCTCCGCGCTCGTCCCGGGGGCGTTCCGAGCCCGGCCGGGCTGTGCCGGTTTGTGCCGGGCTGTGCCGTGCCGGTCGTGTCGGCCCATGCCGGCCCGTTCCTCTTTTTTGGTTTTGTTCTGTTTGCGTTCCGTTCTGTCCGTGCCTGCCGGCGCTGCCCTGTTCGTCTTCTTTTGCCCGTGCCGCCCTGGCCGGGCGTTCCGCCTTCACGCGTGTGGGGGAAGCCCTGATCGTCCCGGGCCGAGTCGTCCACAGGGGGTTGTCCACAGGGCCGGCCGGGACGCCGCCGCGTGGGCACAGTGGAGTGCATGCGTGGGTGGTGGCAGGACCTGACCGACCTGGTGCTGCCGGCCGAGTGCGGGGGCTGCGGCCGGCCGCGCACGGTGCTCTGTCCCGCGTGCCGGGCCGCTCTGGGCGGGGGTGCACCGCGCCGGGTGCGTCCGGTGCCGGAGCCGCCCGGGCTGCCGGCCGTGTACGCGGCGGTTCCGTATGCGGACGCGGTCCGGGCGGCCCTGCTCGCCCACAAGGAGCGGGGCGCCCTGGCTCTCGCGCGCCCGCTGGGCGTGGCGCTGGCGGGTGCGGTGCGGGCCGGACTGCGGGCAGCCGCGGCAGGGGCAGGGGCAGGTACTGGCGCAGAGCCGGGGGCAGGAGCGGGAGCCGGGACAGGCACAGGGCCGGGAGCAGACGCGGGAGCGGCGGGCGCGGGGCGGTCG
>NZ_MUME01000347.1 GCF_002155915.1 Streptomyces thermovulgaris
GGGGGGGTAGGGGTGGTAGTTGGCGATCTTGTGGTCGCGGATGACGAGGTGGTGGGAGAGGACGCCGCGGACGGCTTCGTGGAAGCCGCAGCCGATGGCTTCGTCGGGGACGGTGTAGTTGGTGAAGGTTTTGGTTTCGCCGGCGTGGACGAGGTCGGTGGCCTGTTGGAGGAATTGCAGGGCCATGGCGGCGGCGTAGGCGATGAAGTAGGGGCGGGCGCGGTCGCGTTCGAGGGTGTTGGACCATTTGGGGATGGTCCATTCCAGGGTGGTTTCGGGCAGGGTTTCGCCTTTGGGCAGGGTGATGCGGACGCTGTGGCCGGTGGCTTTGATGTAGGGGGTGTCGACCAGGCCGCTCAGGGCGGTGGACCACAGGCGGGCCAGGGGGCCGCCGCCGGTGTCCAGGGCGAGGTGCCGGCCGGTTTCGGGGTGGTACCAGCGGGGGCTCATCACCCAGGAGTAGGCGCCGGTGAAGTCGCGTTTTTGGGGGTGGGGCAGGGTGGTCTGGTTCCAGGGGTGGCGGATGTCGATGGGGTTGCCGAGGGGGTCGTGGGTGACGAAGGGTTCTTCGCTGGTCCAGTCGTCGTAGTAGGAGGAGCCGAGCAGGATGCGCAGGCCGAGGTTGATGTCGACGAGGTTGTTGGTGACCAGTTGTCCGTCGACGATGATGCCGGGGGTGACGTACATGGCCTTGCCCCAGGCGTTCATGGTCTCGTAGCGGTAGTCGCAGATGTCGGGGTTTTGGAAGGCGCCCCAGCAGGCCAGCAGGATGCGGCGGCGGCCGACTTCTTCGTAGCCGGGCAGGGCCTGGTAGAAGAAGTCGAAGACGTCGTCGTTCATCGCGACGGCTTTTTTGATGAAGTCGATCACGTGCAGCAGGCGGGTGAGGTAGTCGGTGAACACCGAGGGCTGGGGCATGGTGCCCACGCCGCCGGGATAGAGGGTGGAGGGGTGTACGTGGCGGCCTTCCATCAGGCAGAACATCTCCCGGGTGATGCGGGAGGTTTTCAGGGCCTGTTTGTAGGCCTCGCCTTCGAAGGGGTTGAAGGCGCGCATGATGTCGGCGATGGTGCGGTGGCCGTGCAGGTGGCCGCGGGGGGCGTCGGTGCGTTCGGCGCGGGCCAGCAGACCGGGGTTGGTGGTCTTGACCATGGCCTCGCAGAAGTCGACGAAGACGAGGTTGTCCTGGAAGAGGGTGTGGTCGAACATGTACTCGGCGGCTTCGCCGAGGTTGGTGATGTGTTCGGCCAGGGGCGGGGGTTTGATGCCGTAGGCCATCTGCTGGGCGTAGTTGGAGCAGGTGGTGTGGTTGTCGCCGCAGATCCCGCAGATCCGTGAGGTGATGAACCCCGCGTCGCGGGGGTCCTTGCCGCGCATGAACACCGAGTAGCCGCGGAAGAGGGAGGAGGTGGAGTGGCACTCGACGACCTCCCGGTTGGCGAAATCGATCTTGGTGTAGATGCCCAGGTTCCCGATGATCCGGGTGATCGGGTCCCAGGACATGTCCACCAGCTGCGCGGGCCTGCGCCCCGCCGCACGAGCCTGAGTCGTCGTCATGTCGTCTGCTGTCCCTCGCTGTTGTCGGTCGGTGGGTGATCTGCCGCGTCCAGAGGCCCGAGCGGTTCGAGCTCGTCGGGCCGGAAGTAGTGGAAGCGGCCGTACCAGCTGTGCAGTTCGGCCGCGGGGTCGTCGTCGAGGGTGACGGCGAGGTGCACGCTGCCGTCCACGTCGTGGAGGACCGCCGCGACCCGCGCGGTGCGCCCGGCCAGGAACATGTCCTGGGCGTCGGCGCCCCGGCCCCGCGGACGCAGCCGGACACGGCTGCCGCTGCGCACCGTCACGCCGTCCACGAGCACCGGGTCGGTGGTGGGGGAGAGCCCGTCGTCGCCGCCCTCCTGCCACCAGACGGGCCGCTCGGCCGCGGGACCGTCGTCCGCGGCGGAGACGCCGGGACCGGATGCCGAAGCGCCCGGGGAATCCGGACGGGCCGAGGCGTCCGCGGCGGCGGAAGCGACGGGAGTCAGCGACCGGATGGCGCCGTGCAGCCGGGAGAAGACCTCCGGAGGCATGCTCTCCACCCGGTCGAGGATCTCGGCGGCACGCGGGTCGGTGGCACGCGCCTCCTGCTTCTCCTCGTCCGTCAGAAGCAGCGTGCGCAGCGTCAGAAGCTCGTCGATCTCCCCGGCGTCGTACAGGTCGCCGGGACTCTCGGGCGCGATCTGCGGATGGTCGGGAAGGATGATCGGTGCGGAGAGCAGCAGGGGCGCGGTGCCGCCGCCCTCCTGCCCGGACGGCGGTTCACCGCCGAGGACGGGGAAGACGAACGCGTTGCGGCAGCCCTGGACGTGCTCCAGCAGACCGGCGGGCGGATCGATCAGCGAGACGAACTCCACGCCCGTGCCGCCGATGAGCGTGTGGGTGGCGATGAGCGCCTGGCGCAGCGCCTCCTCGCGCGCGGCGCACGGATCCGCCGCCTGTCCCGTGTTCTCGGTGCGCACACGGAGCCGGACCAGGCCGTCGCCGAGACGTTCGGCCGTGAGCGTGGTGCTCGCCCGGACCTCCTCGCGCCGCCGGACGACCCGCCCGGCGCCCCCGGGCAGCGGCTCGCTCTCCTCGCCGGCCGCCGCCCCCACCGGAGCGCCGTGCTCCTGCCGCAGCAGGTCGTCGAGCGGAACGACGAGATCCGTCTCGCGCGGCACCGCCTCGTCGAACGTCAGATGCGTGGTGCCGTCGCCGGTCCGCAGCGACTCGACGGCGCGGTACCGGCCGTCCCGGCCGGCCTCCTCCACCTGCTTGTGCTGCATCTGCAGATAGCGCACCCGCGCCCGGACGACGGCACCGGCGTCGCGGACCCGCAGCAGGCACTCGGTCTGCTGGTACCAGGAGTCGGCGGAGCCGGCGACACCGACCGGGACGGGGCCGTCGCGCTCCACCCAGTTCCGCGGCAGCAGCACGCCGAACTGCCACCGGACCCGGTTCTTGGGGGACGAACGGCGGTAGGGGTAGAGCAGATAGCCCTCGTAGAGGACGGCGTCGGCCACCGCGCTCAGCTGAGCGAAGGACGAACCGCCGGGGCCGTCGTCCACGGCGGCGTCGTCCACGGCGGTGCCGCCGCCCACGGCACCCTCGACCACAGCATCCGGCATTCGGCGCCTCCTCCCGATTCGCAGGTGCGCCATTCCTTCCACCACGGCCGCACCGCTCACGCGCCCCCGGCCCCCTCCGGCCCAGTGCCGTTGAACCGTCCGGGGGAACCCGGAGGAGGACCGGACGCATCCCGGAGGCGCTGTGCAGACGTTCCTGCCGTATCCCGGCTTCATCGACTCCGCGCGGGTGCTGGACCGCCGCCGGCTGGGCAAACAGCGGGTCGAGGCGGTGCAGGTGCTGCGCGGCCTGACGGTCCCCGGCTACGCCTGGCGCCGGCATCCGGCCGTGCGCATGTGGATCGGCTACGAGGAGGCGCTGGCGCGCTACGGACTGGACGTCTGCCGGGTCTGGCGGGAGTACGGCCACCGGGACAGCTGCGCGGCCACGCTCGTCGCCGACCTCGCCGCGGTCCGCCCCGGCACGGCCATCCGCAGTCAGGCCGAGCTGGCGGCGGCCGGCGAGCTGCCGCCCTGGCTCGGCGACGAGGCCCTGCACCGCAGCCATCGCTCGGCCCTGGTGCGCAAGGACCCGGAGCGGTACGCCCCGCTGTTCCCCGGGGTGCCGGCCGGCCTGCCGTACGTCTGGCCCCGGTCGGACCGGGAGACGGACCCGCGGGAGGAACCGCGCACCGGACCGTGAGCGGATCCCGCCCGGCCCCGCCCGCGGCGCGTGCGGGGCCGGGCGGAAGGCGGCACCCGGGTCCGCGGACACGCCCCTTGTCCCGGAACGGCCCGGGCCGTCCCGGGACGGCCGTCTCACGCCGGCGGACGGGGCACGCGCAGGGCCAGCAGGGCCACGTCGTCGTCGTACGCGTCCGGACGGCCGAGCAGCGCGTCGCACAGCTGCTCCAGGGGGGCGGTGGCCAGGCCGGCGACATGATCGGCCAGGTCCCGCAGGCCCACGTCGATGTCCCGGTCGCGGCGCTCGATCAGACCGTCGGTGTACAGCAGCAGGGTGCTTCCCGGGGGGAGCGGATGGGTGTGGTCGGGACGGGGCACGCTCGGGTCCACCCCGACCGGGATGCCGTGCGCCTCGGGAGCCAGGCAGCGGGCGGCGCCGTCGGCGGTGACCAGCAGCGGCGGCGGATGCCCGGCGTTGGTCCAGTGCAGGACGTACCCGGTGTCCGGCCGCTGTTCGATCCGGGCCAGGAGCAAGGTGGCCGCGGTCGAGTCGCCGAACGCGGTCAGCGCCCGGTCGAGCCGGTTCACGATCAGGCCGGGCGGCCCGCACCGGTCGAAGGCCAGGACCCGCAGCATGTTGCGGATCTGCCCCATCTGCGGGGCCGCCTCCACGTCGTGGCCGGTCACGTCGCCGACGACGACCAGGACCGTCTTGTCGGGAAGCCCGAAGGCGTCGTACCAGTCCCCGCCGAGCCGGAGGAGGTCGGAGGCGGGCTGGTAGCGGGCCTCCACCCGCAGGGGCGACAGATCGGGCAGCACCGGCAGCAGACGGCGCTGGAACTGCTCGGCGGCCCGCTTCAGGCGCTCGTACAGCCGGGCGTTCTCGATGCTGACGCTCGCGGCGCTGGCCAGGGCGGTCAGCAGGGTCTCGTCGGTGTCGGTGAAGGGCGTCCCGTCCTCCTTGTCGGCCAGATAGAGATTGCCGTACATGACACCGCGCACCGTCAGGGGGACCCCCAGCAGACTGGTCATGACCGGATGGCCGGACGGGAAGCCCACCGCGCGGGAGTCCGCGCCGATGTCGTCGACCCGCAGGGGCTCGGCGTGCGAGATCAGATGGCCCAGCAGCCCGTGGCTCTGCGGAAGACCGGCCTCGGCCAGCAGCGGCTCGGCGTCGACCCCGGTGGTGATCAGGTCGGTGAACTCGCCGTCCTCCCCGAGCACGCCCAGGGCGCCGTAGCGCGCGCCGATGAGGTCGGTGCCCGCCTCCACCAGGTGCCGCAGGACGGCACAGGTGTCCATGTCGGCGCTGATGGCCACCACCGCCTCGAGCAGACGGCGCAGCCGGCGGCGTTCGAGGGACAGCTGCCGCACCCGGGCGTTGAGCTCCTCGAAGGCGTCGATGCCCGACGGGCGGCCGCTCTCCCCGAAGGCGACGTGCGCACGCTCGGCGGTCTCCTGCGTTTTCGGCCACCGTGGATCATCCGGCATGGAACACCTCCCGGCAGATCCGACCCCGGTCACCGCCCTGGACCCGGCAGGGCCCGGCAGAGCCACATTACGACGACCGGGGGACGGCGGCGCCTTGACGACGGCCCGGTAACCGCCCCGCCCGCGTCACCCCACGTGCTTCTTGGCGACCGTGAGCAGGACCGCGGCGTCCTCCAGGGCCTCCAGGCCGTGCCGTGCCCGGGGCACGGCGAGCAGGTCGCCCGTCATGCCCTCCCAGGAGGAGTCGCCGCTGTGCAGCCGCACCCGTCCGCGCAGCACCAGCACGGTCGCCTCGCCGGGGCTGTCGTGCTCGGCCAGGGACGTTCCGGCGCGCAAGGTGAGGAGAGTCTGGCGCAGGATGTGCTCATGGCCGCCGTAGACGGTCTCCGCGCTGCGGCCGGCCGAGGACTCCGCGGCCCGTTCGAGATGCTCGCGCACACGGGCCTCGAGGGAGATCTTCTGCATCGTCGTGACTCGTCCTCACCGTGAGTGCTGGACGGGGGGTGGTTCCGTAGCCTACGCCGGTGTGCCGCCGCTCATGGTGCATGCCGCCCGGCCGCGCCGCCGGGGAGCCGGACACGCGGAGAACGGCCCCCGCCGGTCCCCGGCGGGGGCGGCCGAGGAGAACGGGCCGCGGGGGAGCGGGGGAGCCGGGGACGGGCGCACGGCCCCCGGCGCGGCCGTCACCAGCGGTACCAGCGGCTCTTGCGGCCGCCGTCCCCGGCCCGCAGGACGAAGCCGAGCAGCCACACCACGAACACGATGATCGCGATCCACCACAGCGCCTTCAGGGCGAACCCGGCACCGAAGAGGATCAGGGCGAGCAGAAGAACGAGCAGCAAGGGAACCATGGGTATCGACCTCCGTACCACCGTCTGCCCCCCTTTTCCGGGAAAACGCCCCGCGGGAACCGGCGTTTGTCCGGCCGGCAGGAGGGGAACCCGGCACCGTCCGCCCCACCCCGGGGCGTGCGGGGCCGTCCGGCGGCGCGGCGTTCCGGGGCGGGCGCGCGCCGGCCGGTGAAGAGGGCGCCCCTGCGTCCGCGAGCCGCCTCGGAGGCAGAGATGACGGTGCGCCGTGTCGGCCTGGTCGTCCACAGCGGGCGCGACGAGGCCGTGACCGCCGGGCGCACGGTGCGTCGGTGGTGCGAGGAGCACGCCGTGGGCTGCGCGGACATCGATGTGTGGAGCAGCACGGGCCGGCGCAGCGCCCGGGAGGAGGTCGAGGCCGCGGGCGACCCCGATCTCATCGTCACGCTGGGCGGGGACGGGACCTTTCTGCGCGGTGCCCGGCTGGCCGCCGTGAACGACGCCCTCGTCCTGGGCGTCGACCTCGGCCGGGTCGGCTTCCTCACCGAGGTGCCGGCCCCGCTCGTGCGCTCCGCGCTGGACGCCGTCGCCGAGGGCCGCCTGAGCGTGGAGAGCCGGATGCTGCTCACCCTGCGCGCCTCGCGCCGCCTGGAGGTGCCCGCCGACATCGAGGAGCTGATGCGCTACGGCCGCCGCCCGATGCTGCCGCCGCCAGGGGTGCGCACCGACTGCGAGGCCGACGGCGACTGGGGTGTCGCGCTGCATGTCACCGCACTGAACGACGTCGTCCTGGAGAAGCTGGCACGGGACCGGCAGATCTTCGTCGGCGTCTATCTCGCCGGCCGGCTCCTGGCGTCCTACTCGGCCGACGCGCTGCTGGTCGCCACCCCGACCGGCTCGACGGCCTACAGCTTCGCCGCCGGCGGCCCGGTCGTCTCGCCCCGTGCGGACGCCCTCGTCTTCACCCCGGTCGCCCCGCACATGGTGTTCGACCGGTCGGTCGTGGCCGCACCGGACGAGCCCGTCGCCCTGCGCGTCCTCGAACGCTCCGGCCAGGCCGCCGTCAGCATCGACGGCCAGCTGCGCGGGGTCCTCGACCCCGGCGACTGGATCGGGGTGTACGCGTCCCGGCGCCGGCTGCGGATCGTCCGGCTGGGCCCGATGGACTTCTACGGCCGGCTGCGCGACCGCCTGAACCTCACCGACGCCCCCGCGGCGGTCGCCGACGGAATGCCCGCCCCGCTCTGGCCGGTGACCACCCCGCGCCCCGAGGACCTCGCCCATCTGGCGCTGCCGCCCGGACCCGACGCCCCTCGCGGCGCCTCGGGGACCGACGGCCTGCCTGAGTGACACCGCCCCGTCAGGAACGGGGCTCCTCGGGCAGGCGGTACGCGGCGAGCGCGGCGATGTCGTCCTCCAGCCGGCCGCCGCTGTAGTCGAGCAGATCCGTGTGCAGCCGCTCCAGGAGCTCGCCGGGCGGAAGGTCCACCCAGGCGCGGACGCGCTCGGCCAGCGGGTAGAGGGCGCCGGTGCGGTCGCGGGTCTCGGTGATGCCGTCGGTGTACAGCAGCAGCTGGTCACCGGGCCGGAAGGGCCGGACGTCCACGTGGTAGCCGGCGCCGACCAGTCCGCCGATGTTGATGGGCGGCGAGGGATCGGTCGCCTCCAGCTCGGTGACCTTGCCGTGGCCGATGAGCAGCGGCGGCGGATGACCGCAGTTGACGATGCGGACCACGGGCTCGTCGTCGGGAATCTCCGCGAACAGCGCCGTCACGAAGCGCTCCGCCGCGTCGCCGGCGACCTGCTGGGCGTGGCGGCTCATGCTCCGCTCCATCCGCCGGGCCAGACAGGCCAGGTCGGGCTCCTCGTGGGCGGCCTCGCGGAAGACGCCGAGCATCGCCGCGGCCGTTTCGACGGCGACCAGCCCCTTGCCGCGGACGTCGCCTATGAGCAGACGCACGCCGTGCGCCGTCGGCACCGCCTCGTACAGATCGCCGCCGATCTGCGCCTCGGCGGCCGCGGACAGATACAGGGTCTCCACGGAGACCTGGCCGAGACGGTGGGGCACCGGCCGCAGCAGGACCCGTTGCGCGGTCTCCGCCACGGAGCGCACCGTGGCGAGAGTGTGCTCCCGGCGCGTCCGGTGCACCGACAGGAAGGTGCCGAGGACGCCGACCAGGAAGGTGCACACGTAGTTGGCCACGTAGTGGCGTTCCCACATGTAGTCCACCGGCCGGCCCGCACAGCACGGGGTGCCGGCCAGGACGCCCTCGAACACGACGGCGAACACCGTGACGGCGGCGACGACGACCGGACCGTGGGCGAAGGCGGCGACCAGCGGGAGCGCGGTGAGCACGAAACTCACGGGCCACTGCACCGGGGTGATCGGTTCCACGAGGAGGACCGCCGCGACGTACAGGGCCGGCAGCCAGCGCAGCCACAGGGGCGGCGCGGGCACCAGCTGCTGCGCCGACGGGTTCCCCGCCGCACGCGTGTCCTCGCCGGCGCGGCGGCCCGGCCGCCTCACCGCGGGCTCCGGTGGCATCCGGGCGGCGGGGGATCCGGGGGACCAGAGGGCCCGAAGGAGCGCGACAGGAGACGTTCCGGCCGCGGACGGCGGCCTTCGGGGAGACACTCGGGCGGCTTGTTCACAGGAAACTCCCGGCGGACTCGACCAGGACCACCAGCGTGCTGCGCCGCACCGGTCCATTGTGGCATCGCCTGAGGCAAGGGCACGTCGGGAACGGACGGAGCCGGGTGGTGCGGGGCCCGTCCAAAGGCCGCCCGCCCGGACCGGCGGCCCCCGCGGACGGAGGACGGGGGCACCGGGGCGAAGCCGCGGCGGCCGGCCGGATCGCCGGGGGAGGGGCGTCCGGGACGCCAGGTGGTCACCAGCGCGGCGGCCAGCAGCAGTTCGGCGAGGTCGCCGCCGTAGTACATGATCTCCGCCCCCTGCCGGAGGTGCTCCACGGGTGCGTGGACGCCGACGAGGAAACCGCCGTACAGGGCCTGGGCGACCAGGGCGTGCACGGCGACCGCGACGCCCAGGTACACCAGCCGGGCCCGTACGCCCGGCCGGTGCGGTGCGGGGTCGGGACCGGCGACGACGTACGCGAACAGGCAGCCGGAGAGCAGGAAGTGCGCATGCAGCAGCCAGTGGCTCGCCGGGTGCTCCAGGGAGGCGTCGAACAGCGGGGTGAAGTACAGCGGCACGAGACTGCCCGTGCTCAGGGCCAGGGCGACGAGCGGATGGGCGAGCACCCGGGCGCACCGGCTGCGCATCACCGCGACGACCAGACGGGCCCGGGCGGGGGGCAGGGCCCGCAGCAGCAGGGTGACCGGCGCGGACAGCACCAGCGCGAGGGGCGCGTACATGCCGATGAGCAGATGCTGGGCCATGTGCGCCCGGAAGTCGGTGTGCGCGGCGGGACCCAGCGGCGGCAGCAGGGCGACGGCCAGCAGGGCCAGCCCGCCCAGGAAGAGGCCCGACCGCGGACGGCCCGGCGGCAGGGCGGGGTTGCGCCGGCGCGCCCGCCGGACGAGCAGCAGATGACCGGCGGCGGCCGCCACGAGGACGAGCACGATCGTCGAGGGGCTCGGCACCGTGCCGCCGGTCGCTGTGTGCGTGTGCATCAGACGGTGCCCCCGGGGGTGTCGGCGGGGGCGGCCGGATCGAACGGACGGCCGCTGCGCTGCCACAGAAATCCGGCGAGCACCAGCAGTGCGCCGAGGACCAGGAACCCGGCGTCCCACCACGCCTGGTGGGGGCCGCCGCGGACGTGGTGGATGCTCAGGATCTGGTGGTCCAGGATGCCCTCGACCAGGTTGAACAGGCCCCAGCCGACCACGATCCACCCCCACAGCACACGCGAGGTCCACACCGCCCGGCGGTGGTGCGTGACCCGCGAGTACAGCAGGCCCAGCCCCACGATCACCGCCACCCAGCAGACCGTGTGGAAGATGCCGTCCCACACGGTGTTCATCTCCAGGCCGGGGACGGTGCGCGGGTCGTAGTACTTCACTCCGATGCGGTCGTGGTCGGTGCCGGAGAGCAGGTGGTGCCACTGCAGCACCTGGTGGAGCAGGATGCCGTCGACGAATCCGCCCAGGCCCACGCCGAGCACGATCCCCGGCAGCCGGATGCTCTGCGGGACGGGGAGGGGAGGGGGCGTGTCTGCGGTCGTCATCCTGCGCTTCCTCTTGCCGCCGGCGGTCGCCCTCATGCCTTCCCCGAAGGCGCCGGGTCACCCGGTGCGGGCGCTCCAGGTCACCCGGTCACCGTCGCGGTCCGCCGGGACGCCGGACGGATCCCGCCGGACGGATCCCGCCGGACGGGCCGACGCGCACACGGGAGCGCCCCGGCCGGTTCCCGAGATGTTCCTCGGGACGGCCGGGGCGCGATGAGAGGTGTGCGCGGCGGGGCTCAGCGCGAGGGGCCGGTGTCCCCGGACCCGGCGTCCCCGGGCCGGACACGGCCCCGCCAGGATCCGGTCTCGTCGCCACGCTGCTCGACGTACTGCTTGAAGCGCCTCATGTCGCCCTTGATGCGCCGGTCGATCAGGCCCAGCATGTCGCCGGTCTTCTCCATGACTCCGCCGGGTTCGACGTCCATGACGAGTTCCACCCGGGTGTGCGTGTCGTCCACGGGCTCGAAGCGGACCATGCCCCTTTGCCGGGTGTCGCCGGTGGTGCTGCGCCAGGTGATGCGCTCGTCGGGCAGCTGGTCGACGATCTCGGTGTCGAACTCCCGCGTGACACCGCCGACCCTGGTGATCCAGTGGTTGTGGCGGTCGTCGATCTGCGTGACCTCCTCGACCCCCTCCATGAAGTTCGGGAACTCCTCGAACTGCGTCCACTGGTTGTAGGCGGTGCGGACGGGGACGCCGACCTCCACCGTTTCCCTGACCGTGCTCATCTGCGCCTCCTGGTCTCGTCGGCCGGCCGCGGCGGGACGGGCGCCCCGCCGCGGGCCCTGGCAGCGACGAGTACCCCGGAAGGGGGGATGCACGACCGGACGGCGCGGATCAGAGCTCTCCGGCGCGGGCCGCCCGCCACAGGTCGACGTCGCCGTCGGTGGCGTACTTGTCGATCTCGGCCAGCTCCTCGTCGCTGAAGTCGAGGTTCTTCAGCGCGGCCACGTTCTGCTCCAGCTGCTCCACGCGGGAGGCGCCGATGACCAGGGAGGTGACGCGCCGGTCGCGCAGCGCCCAGGCGAGGGCCATCTGGGCGAGGGTCTGCCCGCGGCGGGCCGCGATGCCGTTCAGCGCCCGCAGCCGCCGCAGCATCTCGTCGGACAGCCAGGCGGTGTCGAACGAGGTGCCCTGCGCGGCCCGCGAGTCCTCGGGGATGCCGTTCAGATAGCGGTCGGTCAGCAGCCCCTGGGCCAGCGCGGTGAAGCCGATGACGCCGAAGCCCTCCTCCTCGGCGGCCTCCAGCAGCCCCTCGGTCTCGATCCAGCGGTTGAGCATGTTGTACGACGGCTGGTGGATCAGCAGCGGGGTGCCCAGCTCGCGCAGGATGGCGACGGCCTGCCGGGTGCGCTCGGTGTCGTAGGAGGAGATGCCGACGTACAGGGCCTTGCCCTGGCGGACGGCGGCGTCCAGCGCGCCCATCGTCTCCTCCAGCGGCGTGCTCGCGTCCAGCCGGTGGGAGTAGAAGATGTCCACGTAGTCCAGGCCCATGCGCTTCAGGGACTGGTCGAGCGAGGCGAGCAGGTACTTGCGGGAGCCGCCGCCCTGGCCGTAGGGACCGGGCCACATGTCCCAGCCCGCCTTGGTGGAGATCACCAGCTCGTCCCGGTACGGCGCGAGGTCCTGCTTCATCAGCCGGCCGAAGTTGATCTCCGCCGAGCCGTAGGGCGGGCCGTAGTTGTTCGCCAGGTCGTGGTGGGTGATGCCGAGGTCGAAGGCGCGCAGGGCGATCTCGCGCTGGGTCTCGAACGGCCGGTTGTCACCGAAGTTGTGCCAGTAGCCCAGGGACAGGACGGGCAGGTCGAGCCCCGAGCGGCCGGTGCGCCGGTAGAGCATGGTGCCGTTGTAACGCTCAGGATCTGCGACGTAGGTCATCGGGTGGTCTCCGGGTGATGCGGTACGGCGTCCCCCCGGGCCCGGAGGGACGCCCCCACCTTGCTCCCGAGTGATCCTGAAGTCCAACCGCTGTCCCTCATCGGATTCAGCACCGCCGTTTCTGAATCCGGCGGAACGCCGGATCCCCCGTGCCGGGCCGGGGCGGCAGGGATCAGCGGGGCCCGGACGGTCCGGTGCCCTCGGCGCAGGGGACGGGCCGGTGCCCGAGGCCGAGGCGCCGGCCGGACGGTGCGGGGACGCGGCGGATCGCGACGAGGGCGATGTCGTCGTCCAGGCGCCCTCCGGTGTGGGCGAGCAGATCGCGCTGGACGTGGTGGAGCAGGGTCTCCGGACAGCTTCCGGCCCACCGGGCGATCCGCTCGGCCAGCGGATAGAAGGCACCGGTGCGGTCGCGGGCCTCGACGGCACCGTCGGTGCAGAGGAGCAGGGTGTCGTCGAGGCCGAAGGGCAGCACCTCGACGGCCGGCCCGTCCGGGCCGGTCAGGCCGATCCCGAGCGGCGGGGCGGGGGCGAGGTCCGGCACCGTGACCCTTCCGTCCGGGCCGAGCAGCAGCGGTGCCACATGGCCGCAGCTGGTCATCCGGACGACCGGCTCGTCGTCCGGTATCTCCAGCAGCAGCACGGTGACGAAGCGCTCCCCCGCCTCCTCCTCCGGTTCGAAGTCGGCGAGATAGCGGGCCATGCTCCGCTCCAGGGAGGCGGCCAGCTCGGGCAGGGCGGCATGGTGGTGCGCGGCCTCGCGGAACGCGCCGAGCAGCAGGGCCGCCTCGCCGATGGCCGGCAGCCCCTTGCCGCGCACGTCCCCGATCATCACCCGGGCCGCGCCGTCGGTGCGGGCGGCGGCGTACAGATCGCCGCCGATCGACGCCTCGTCCTCGGAGGCCAGGTAGAGGGAGGCGAGCCGCAGGCCGCCCAGCCGGCTCGGCAGGGGCCACAGCAGCACCCGCTGAGCCGCCTCGGCCACCGACCGCACCTGCGCCAGTTCGCGCGCACGGTGGTCGCGGACCACGCACAGGGCCACGATCAGCAGGGAGAGCAGCGCGAGAGCGACCAGCTGCACGATCATGTTCCGTGAGGACAGGTCCCCCTGCCGCCAGCCCGCGAACGCCTGGGCCGCCACCGAGACCGCGCCGATGGTCCCCGTCGTCCACGGGCCCGAGAACCACGCGGTGATCGCGGGGGCGATCACCAGCAGCGGGCCGAGCACGATGTCGGCCGGCGCCACGATGTTGGACACGGTGATGAGGACGATGAGCATGACCGGGATCAGCAGCAGGGGACCCGGCTGTCCCGACCGTCCCGACTGCGCACGAACGAGGAACCGTGCCTGCCAGGAATTCACGCATACCACAGTGCACCCCGACAGCGGGGCGTGCGAACGCAGTGGGCCCGGCCCGGCCGGTGCCGCCCCGCCGGTGACGGGGCGGCCGGGCCGGGTGCGCGGGGTCAGGACCCGGACGGCACCGTCGCGCAGTTGGAGGAGGCCGGCTTGCCGGCGAGACGGTCGGCCAGCCAGGACACGGCGGCGTCGTGGTCGGCGAGCAGCGGGGTGAAGTGGTTGACCAGGGCGCTGCCGAGAGGGGGCAGATAGACCCCCTTGTAGGTGACGTCGGCGCCCTTGGCGCACCAGTCGGCGGCGAGCCGCCGCGCCTGGGCGTGCGGAACGAGGTTGTCGTTGACGCCGGTGGCCAGGCGCACCGGGCCGGCCGGCTTCAGACGGCCGATGCGCTGGCTGTCGAGGAAGTCCTGGAGCGCGGGCGTGGCGCGGATGATGTCGCTGATGGACCGGCCGTCGGTGGTCCATCGGGTGCTGCGGGCGAAGCCGTAGGAGAAGATCGCGTCGCCCACGCACATGGTCGACAGATCGGCCAGGGCGGCCCTGCCCGCGGCGTTGAGATGCGCGTCGGCGATCGGCTGGAGCTCGGGGTCGGACTGGAGGAAGCCGTTCAGGGACCAGCCCAGGGCGCCGGCCAGTTCGCTGCCGTCGACGGCCCGGGTGACCTCGATCAGGTCGGCGGGCGGCGCACCGGCGTAGGTGCCGGCGAGGGGGACGTCGGGGGCGTAGGCGGGCTGCAGTTCGGCGGCGGCCGCGACGGCGCCGCCTCCCTGGCTGTAGCCGAACAGGCCGACGGGGGAGGCCGGGGTGACGGACGCGCCGGCGACGGAGCGGGCGGCGCGGGCCGCGTCGAGGACGGCATGGGCCCCGTCGACGCGGTTGACGTAGGTGTGCAGCCGGTCGGTGGCGCCCAGGCCGACGTAGTCGGTGACCACCACGGCGGCGCCCCGGGCCAGCAGCCGGTAGATCGACAGGTTCTCGTAGCCGACCGACAGGGTCCGGCCGTTGAACAGGACCGGGTGCTCCAGGCCCAGGGAGGCCGCGCACTGGTCGCCCTGTCCCAGGGTGCCCGGTGCGACGACGACCAGGGGGCGCGGCCCGGTGCCCTTCCAGCGGGCCGTCGGTTCGATGTAGGCGCCGGTGACGGCCACCGGCCGGCCGGTGGAGTCGGTCGACTTGTACATCAGGCGCGTGGCCCGGCCCGGCAGAGGACCGCGCAGACCGGGCAGGCTGAGGGCGAGCGGGAGCGGTTCGCTGCGGATCAGGGTGCCGTCGGCCTGCGGAAGACCGGTGGGCGGGGTGTAGAAGGCGGGAATCCTGACGCCCCGGGAGATCACCTCGGTCGGCTCGGTGGCCGCGGTGGCCGGGAGAGCCTGCACGCCGAGGCAGGCGGCGGTGGCGGCTGCGACGGCGAGCAGGCGTCTGCGTGCGGGCATGCGGAACCTCCTGGCGGTGAGGCCACACACGAAGTGGTTGAAGATGAACGTACGGGGGCCGCCGTTACCGCGGGTAGCGGTCGTAAGGTTACGGTTCAGTAATGTGACTTTGCGTCAGATGGAGGACGTGCCTCGGTTACCGGCCGCACGCGAGTTTCGACATCTTCAGGGCTTTTGTCGCGTCGCTGTGCTCGTCAGGTCAGGACGCCGGGCAGGGCCCCGGGGGCCGGCTCCGGAACGCCGCCCGGGCCCAGTTCCGCCCAGATCACCTTTCCGTGCGCCCCGTAGCGCGTGCCCCAGCGCTGCGCGAACCGCGAGACCAGGAACAGGCCCCGGCCGCCCTCGTCGGTGGCCGCCGCACGCCGCGGGTGCGGCGAGGTGCTGCTGCCGTCCGACACCTCGCAGACCAGACTGCGGCCCCGCAGAAGCCTCACCCGGACGGGCGGAGCGCCGTACCGGACGGCGTTGGACAGCAGCTCGCTGAGGAGCAGCTCCACGGTGAACGCGGCGTCCTCCAGCCCCCAGCCGTGCAGCCGGGCGACCGCCTCCGTGCGCACCTCGGAGACCGCCGCCGCGTCGAACGGCACCTCCCAGACCGCGACCCGGGACGGGGCGAGCAGCCGCGTCCGGGCGACGAGCAGGGCCACGTCGTCGCCCGGACGCTCCGGCAGCAACGCCTCCACCAGGTCCCGGCAGGTCTCCTCCGGGGTCCGGCCCGCGTGCGCGACGGCCGTGCCGAGCAGCGCCAGCCCCTCGTCGACGTCCCGTCCGCGGCTCTCCACCAGACCGTCGGTGAACAGCACCAGCCGGCTGCCCTCCGGCAGGGTCAGCTCACCGGCCTCGAACGGCACCCCGCCCACCCCCAGGGGCGGCGACAGGGGCAGCTCGGGGAAGGACACCCGCCCCTCGGGATCCACCACGGCCGGGGCGAGATGCCCCGCGCGGGAGACGGTGCACTGCCCGCCCACCGGGTCGTAGACGGCGTACAGACAGGTGGCCCCGGTGACGGGGGACGCCTCGCCGTCGGCGTCCGCGGCCTGTGTGTCCAGCCGCGTCACCATCTCGTCCAGACGGCCGAGCAGTTCGTCCGGGGGCAGGTCCAGGGACGAGAAGTTCAGCACCGCCGTCCGCAGCCGGCCCATCGTCACCGCCGCGTGCAGCCCGTGCCCCACCACGTCCCCGACCACCAGCGCCACCCGGAAGCCGGGCAGGGGGATGACGTCGAACCAGTCGCCGCTCACGCCGGACCGCGCCGGCAGATACCGCCACGCCGGCTCCAGCGCCTCCTGCTCCGGCAGGCCGCGGGGGAGCAGACTGCGCTGGAGCGCCACGGACATCGCGTGCTCGCGGGAGTAGCGGCGTGCGTTGTCGATCGCGACGGCCGCCCGGGCCACCAGCTCCTCGGCGACCGTGACGTCCTCCTCCTCGAACCGCGCCGAGCCGGATCCCCGCCAGAAGCCGGCCACGCCGAGGGTCACGCCCTGTGCCCGGAGCGGCACCGTGATCAGCGAGTGGATGCCGTGGTCCAGCGCCCGGCGCGCCTCCTTCGGGTCCTGCGCCCGCCAGTCCTCCGCGGCGTACAGGTCCGGCACCCGCACCGCCCTCCCGTCCCGCAGCGCGGCCGCCGCCGGCGTGCCGGTCGCCCCGGACCGGATCAGGCCGCCCACCGGCCGCAGCGGGACGGGCGTCACGGCCCCGCGCAGTGCGACACGGCGCATCCGGTCCGCCGCCCCGGCGGGTTCCTCGCCGTGCAGCACGGACTCCAGCAGATCCACGCTGACGACGTCCGCCATCCGCGGGACCGCCACCTCGGCGAGTTCCCGGGCGGTGCGCCGTACGTCCAGCCTGGTGCCGATCCGCATCCCGGCCTCGTACAGCAGCGTCAGCCGTTCCCGTGCCGCCTCGGCCCGGCCGGAGAGGGCCTGCAGCTCCGTGGTGTCCCGGAAGCTGGCCACCAGGGCCCGCCCCGGGCGCTGCGTCCTCCGCCCGGAGGGCGGGCGCCGCGACGCCCGGGGCGCGGGGGCGTGGGGGTGCGCGGGCGGCCCGGACGGATCGGGCGGCCCGGGTGCTTCGGAGGTCCCGGCGGGACGCCGTGCCAGGCGGCGCAGCGCGGAGGGGAGACGACCCCGCTTCGGGACGGCCCCCGGGTCCGGCGTGCCGCCGTACGGCGTGGTGCGGCGGGTGTTGACCGCCAGCAGCCGGTC
>NZ_MUME01000348.1 GCF_002155915.1 Streptomyces thermovulgaris
CCCCCCCTGCTTCTCCTTTGCTCCTCCCGCGGCCCTCCTCTGCCCTCTTCGGCCCTCTGTTCCCTTCCTCCGGCCCTGCGGCGGCCCCACGGTCCGGCGGCGGTCCCGTCCGTGCGCAGCGGCACATCGGCGGGTTCGGCGTCCCGGTGGCGGGCGCCGGCCGCACGGGCGGCCCGCGGCGCGGACGGCACCCGGCGCCCGAGGCGGGCGCCCTCCCGGTGCGGCGCGGTGCCGCGCGCCCGCCGGACCGTGCCCGTCCCGCCGCCTTTGAGCCGTTCCGCCGGCCGGAACCGCCCGTCCACCGGCTCTCCCCCGCTCTCACGCCCACAGGCCAGGTGTCGTCCGGCCCGCCCCCGGAGGCACGGTCGCAGGACGCCGTCCACCGGAACCGGCCCGGTCCGCACGACACTGCCTGGCCAGACGCTCGCGGTCGGAGGACTTTGACGGTGACCCGCCAGGACACGTCCCGGAGTCACACCAAATACGGAACGGATCGATCAGAAAACGGTCGTTCTTCGTCGCTCCAACAGGCGTCATTCGGTTACAGAAGCGACGTAATCGATGATTTGAGCAACCCGGTGTAATGGAGCCTGCACGAAGCGTTATTCTCCTCAGACGCAAACCGGTACCCCTCCGTCGCCACGACGGGTGAATGGTTCCGCACTGCACGTGATGGAAGCTCTGCCTCTGGGAGTCCCGTGTACCCACACGTCGGGGTTGACGCCTCGGGCCTGGCCACGCTCCGCGCAATGGTCCTGGACCTGCTGCGCGACCTCGTCCCCACCGCGTACGCCGGCCCCGCCTTCGCCACGGCCGCACCCGTGGGCCCGTGCTACGCGCTGACCGGCAGCATGGAACAGGGGCCGGCCCACCGCACCGCCGTCGAGGGGCGGCGAGCGGGGGAGGCACGGCCGGTCGGCAGACGGGGACGCGCCGCGGGGACCGCCGTCCGGCGTCCGGCCGCGGACAGCGACAGCGCCCGCATGATGGAGCTCGTGGAGCGCGCCCAGGCCGGTGAGCCCGAGGCCTTCGGCCGCCTCTACGACCAGTACAGCGACACCGTGTACCGGTACATCTACTACCGCGTCGGCGGCAGGGCGACCGCCGAGGACCTCACCAGCGAGACCTTTCTGCGCGCCCTGCGCCGCATCGGCACCTTCACCTGGCAGGGCCGCGACTTCGGCGCCTGGCTCGTCACCATCGCCCGCAACCTGGTCGCCGACCACTTCAAGTCCAGCCGCTTCCGCCTCGAGGTCACCACCGGGGAGATGCTCGACGCCAACGAGGTCGAGCGCTCACCGGAGGACTCCGTCCTGGAGTCCCTGTCCAACGCCGCCCTCCTGGACGCCGTACGACGGCTCAACCCCCAGCAGCAGGAGTGCGTCACCCTCCGCTTCCTCCAGGGGCTGTCCGTCGCCGAGACCGCCCGGGTGATGGGCAAGAACGAGGGCGCCATCAAGACCCTCCAGTACCGGGCCGTCCGCACCCTGGCCCGGCTGCTCCCGGACGACGCCCGCTGATCCGCCCTCCTCCGGCGGCTCTCAACTCACCTTTTCCAAAGGCACGTTGGCTTCTTCAACGGATCCCGTACCGTCCGTAACCCAGGTGCTGAGTCGCTCGTTGTGCGGGATAGAGGCTCCCTGTGGTCACGCCTTGGCCAATCCTGATCATTCGTTCGTATGGGCGCGGTCGTGGACGTGCAACCCTCAGATCGCCCGGGGAGTCGACCGTCATGACGAGAGGAGGTGCCGCCAGTGATCGCGAACCTATCGGCGCACCGGCGGGCGAACGCCTTCGCCCGGGCCCTGGAGGAGCTGTCCGGCCAGGGCACGGCGGCCGAGCAGTCCGAAGGACCAGCACCGGCCCCGGCTGCCGCGGAGCAGACCGAGCAGGGCCGCATGCTGGCCCTCGCCACCGCCCTGGACGCGCTGCCCCGGCCGGAGCTGGATCCCGAGGTCAAGGCCGTCCAGCGGGCCCGCCTGGTGGCCGCGATGGAGGCCATGCTGCAGGAGAGCACCGCGGGCGAAGCGACCGATGCATCGGTGCCCGGACAGCGGTCCCATCGGGCCAAGGACGACCAGCGGACGAGCGGCCCGGGGAAACTCTGGCCGCGCACACGGCTCGGCAGGTCACTGGCCGCCGGCGGACTCGGCCTCGGGGTGGCCGCGGGAGCCTTCGGAGGAGTGGCCGCCGCCAGCTCCGACGCCCTCCCGGGTGACTCCCTGTACGGCCTCAAGCGCGGCATCGAGGACTTCAAGCTCACCTACCTGACCGACGGCGCCGACGAGCAGGGCCGGGCCCATCTCGCCCTGGCCTCCACCCGGCTGAGCGAGGCCCGCCGGCTGCTGGACCGCGGCCGCGGCCGTCCCCTCGACCGCGAGTCGCTCGGCGAGATCCGCCGCACCCTGTCCGGGATGCGGCGCGAGGCCGCCGAGGGCCACCGCCTGCTGCACGAGGCGTACGAGAACAACCCCGACTCCCTGGGCCCCATCCAGGCCCTCTCCACCTTCTCCCGGACCCACCGTGCGACCTGGAGCGAGGTGCGCGCCCAGCTGCCCGCGCAGCTCGACGACGTCAGTCGGCAGGTGTCGTCGGTGTTCGACGCCATAGACGAAGAGGTCGCCCCGCTGCGGTCGCTGCTGCCCCAGCCCGCCGCACCGGACGGCGACGACGACAAGCGGCACGCCACCAGCCCGGCGCCGTCCCCCGCCGCCTCCGGTACTGGCCCGTCCGCCGTCCGGCCCAGTACCGGCAGCGACCCCTCCCCCAGCGGTCAGCACCCCAGCAGCAGCTCCGGTCCGTCGGCCGGCAGCGAGGACAGGGGACTGATCGGCGGCAGCACCGGCGATCTGCTCGACCCGCCCGAACTCGACGGCACCCCCTCGCCGTCCGTGAGCAGGCCGGTCCCCAGCGCCCCCGAGGTGACCGTCCCGCCCCTGCTCCCGGGCCTGCTGCCCGGCTTCGGCGTCGAGGCGGAGGACGCCGAGTAGCAGCGGCCGTACGACGACGCCGTACGACGACGGGGTGCCCCTCGGTCCAAAGGGGCACCCCGTCGTCGTGGAAACGGCATGGGCCGGCCGGCCCGGAGGGCGATCAGAAGAACACGGACCGGCGCTGCACCAGCAGCTTGTACAGCGTGTGCTGGATCTGTTCACGGACCTGGTCGGTCAGGTTGAACATCAGCATCGGGTCCTCGGCCGCCTCCGGCGGATGGCCGTCCGTCGGGATCGGCTCGCCGAACTGGATGGTCCACTTCGTCGGCAGCGGGATCATGCCCAGGGGACCCAGCCACGGGAAGGTCGGCGTCAGCGGGAAGTACGGGAAACCCAGCAGCCGCGCCAGGGTCTTGGCGTTGCCGATCATCGGGTAGATCTCCTCGGCCCCGACGATCGAGCACGGAATGATCGGCACGCCCTGGCGCAGAGCGGTGGAGACGAAGCCGCCACGGCCGAAGCGCTGCAGCTTGTAGCGCTCGCTGAAAGGTTTCCCGATGCCCTTGAAGCCCTCCGGCATCACGCCGACCAGCTCCCCCTGCCCGAGCAGCCGCTCGGCGTCCTCCGTGCACGCGAGCGTGTGGCCGAGCTTGCGGGCGAGCTCGTTGATCACCGGCAGGACGAAGACCAGGTCGGCCGCGAGCAGCCGCAGATGCCGGTCCGCGGGATGGTGGTCGTGCACGGCGACCTGCATCATCAGCGCGTCCAGCGGCAGTGTGCCGGAGTGGTTGGCGACGATCAGCGCACCGCCCTGGGCGGGGATGTTCTCGATGCCCTTCACATCGACCCGGAAGTACTTCTCGTACAGCGGCCGCAGCAGGGACATCAGGACCTGCTCGGTGAGCTCGGCGTCGTAGCCGAAGTCGTCGACCTCGTAGTCCCCGGTGAGCCGGCGGCGCAGGAACGCCAGACCGTTGGCGATGCGCTGCTCCAGTCCGCCGTCCCAGGCCGGTCCGCCCGGCTGCTGCGACGGCTGTTCCCCGCCCGCCGCAAAGGCGTCGTCCTGCGCGGCCTCCCTGACGGGCAGCGCCCTGACCTCGCGGACCGCCCCGGGCTCGCCGCCGCGCCGGGCACCCTGGCCCCGGCGTCGTGACGGTCGCTGCGCGGAGCCCCCGCGAGAACGGTCGTCGTCGAACGGAATGACCTTGGCGTCCGCCATGGTTGCTGCGCTCCTCAGTCGACGCTCTGCGTCGGGGATGGGGTCGTCACTTGGCCACTGCCCCGCTGGGCCAGCGCGGCGGCCCTGTCGATGACCCCCGCGACCGTCTCCGGCGGCAGCAGCCCGGGACCACGGCTGCGGGCGAACTCCGCGAAGGTCTCCGCGGTCGTGTATGCGGGTTCGAATCCGAGTACGTCGCGCATCTGGTCCGTGGCCACGACCCGGCCGTGGGTCAGCAGTCGGATCTGCTCGGGTGAGAAGTCCGTCACTCCCAGCGTACGCATCAGCGAGCCCGCCCACGTGACGGCGGGCAGCAGCAGCGGAACCGTGGGCCGCCCGAGCCGCCGCGAGCACTGCGAGAGCAGCAGCACACCGTCGCCGGCGATGTTGAACGTGCCGCTGTTGAGCGTGCCGCGGCGCGGCTCCTGCGAGGCGATCCGCAGCACCTCGATCACGTCGTCCTCGTGCACGAACTGCAACCGCGGGTCGTAGCCGAACACCGTCGGCAGGACCGGCAGCGAGAAGTACGAGGCCAGCGGGGTGTCCGCGGAGGGGCCGAGGATGTTGGCGAAGCGCAGCACGCACACGGCGACGTCCGGCCGCCGTCTGGCGAAGCCCCGCACATACCCCTCGACCTCCACCATGTCCTTCGCGAAGCCTCCGCTGGGCAGCGACTTGGGCGGAGTGGTCTCGGTGAACACGGCCGGGTCCCGGGGCGCGGAGCCGTAGACGTTGGTGCTGGACTTCACCACCAGCCGCTTGACCGACGGGGACTTCTGGCAGGCGCCGAGCAGCTGCATGGTGCCGATGACATTGGTCTCCTTGACCGCGGCCCGGCTGCCGCCGCCCAGCGCGATGCCGGTCACGTCCAGGTGGACGACCGTGTCGGCGGACGTCTCGGCGAGCACCCGCGCGATCGCGGGCTGCCGGATGTCCACCTGGACGAAGTCGGCGCCGCCCAGATGGTGCTCGGGCCGGACCGCGTCCACGGCGACCACCCGGTCGACCTGCGGATCACGCTGGATGCGCCGGACGAACCGGCCCGCGAGCCGACGGGCCGCTCCGGTCACGAGCACGACCTGTCCCAAGACCAGTGCCTTCCTTCCCGCCTGGCTTCCTGCCCGTACCCGCGCGGGATCTCCCGGCGCGTCCTCGGCGCGATCAACCTACCGGCAACCCACCGGTCCGGTGACGCCGGGACGATCCCGCCCGCTGCGTGCGGTGACAACGGGCCACGCGAGTACGAACTTACCGGGCCGTCCGGCGTCCGACCTCCTGGGACGCGCATGGCCCCCCACCGAATCCGGTGGGGGGCCACAGACACGCTTGCGCAGCGCTGCGCACCTCGACGGCGACCGGCGTCCCGCTTACTTCTTGTTGCGACGCTGGACGCGCGTGCGCTTGAGCAGCTTGCGGTGCTTCTTCTTGGCCATCCGCTTACGCCGCTTCTTGATAACAGAGCCCACGACTACCCTCGCTCACTTCTCTCTCATTACTCGGTGTTGGGCGCCATGGGCCCATACGACCTTGATGAGGGGCTATAGCCTACCCGCCCGAGTACCGAGATCGTCAATCGAGGTCGCCGTCAGGCGGTTTCCACCCCCACATAGCTGTCACGGAGGTACTCGTGAACCGCTTGCTCCGGGACGCGGAAGGACCGCCCCACCCGGATCGCGGGCAGATGACCGCTGTGCACCAGCCGGTACACGGTCATCTTCGACACTCGCATGACCGAGGCGACTTCCGCCACGGTAAGGAACTGAACCTCGTTCAGAGGCCTTTCGCCAGCTTCAGCCATGACACACCTGAACCTTCCGCACTCGACGGCCACCGGCTTCCCCTTCCGGTGACGCTTCGTCGCTGCGTGCTCACTCCCCAGACTAGGGGCGGGTGATGCGAGTGGGGAAGAGGTGCACCCATCGGCGGCCTACTGTGACAGACACGCTCGATTGAGTACGTAGCGGGCCAGTGGGCGGTAGTAGGCGGACCGGACAGAGTCATCAAGTGGAACGACGACGGACACACGCCCCTCGGCCTGCCCCACGAAGGGCGCGGGATCGTTCGTGTCGGCCGGCCCCATGGCCTCGAACCCCAGCTGACCTGCGCCGCAGACCCAGCCGTGGTCCCCGATCACCAGCTTCGGCAGCGGCCCGCCGGCGTCTGCGGCCGCGGCGAGCGCCAGGCGAACCGGGAGCGGCGAGTGCGTGTGCGCGCCGGGCTCACAACCGGGGCGTTCACCTTCGCACGGCCGGACCAGGGCGACTCCCCGTACGTACACGAGGCGGTGGGGACGTAGCCCGAACCGGGTCGTTATGTCGATACAGCGACCCTGCGCCGGGGTGAGAACGGCACATCCCGCTGCCGACAGGGCATTCGCCAGCGTGGCGTAGAAACCGAGCAGCCGATGCGGGTGCCCGGTGCCGAGGAGCACCGGCTCACCGCGCCGGGCGGCCAGGCCGAGCCGGTCCGCGAAGGCGTCCAGCGCGGCGAGGGTCAGCTCCGGATCGATCACATCATGGCCGAAGGTGTACGCGGGATCGGCCGAAACCCCGCACCTCAGTGCCATCAGCTCGAGCAGGTCCTGCTGCCGCCACTCCCCCTCGGGATCGATTCCGATCAGCACCCGGGGGTCACGGGCCGCGAACAGCCGGTAGCTCCGCAGACTGTCCTCACGCGAGGTCCGCACGGTCCCGGCAAGACCGGTCCGCAGAAGATGGGCGCGCAGCGCGGCGGTGCTCGACACGGGAGCGATGGTGGCGCACCCCTGCCCGGGACGCCCGGGGAACCCGCGAACACCGCTCAGTCGGCGTAACGCCCGGCCTCCCGGCCGTCACAGCAGGCCGCCCGCCCTCGGGCCGCAGACGGCCGCCTCCGCCCCCGCACGGGCCCTTGGAGCGCCACGCCACCGGTCACGCAACCCCCTCACGCCCCGCCGGTCACGCCAGCATCCCCCGCAGCGGAAACACCGCCCGTCGCGTGGCCAGGATCGCCTGATCCAGCCGGTCCGCGGGGTCGTACCCCGACTCCCATGCCGACCAGGTCACCGGCCACCGCCCGTCGGTCATCCGCAGCGGCCCCAACTGCCGTGTCCGCGCGAACACTTCCTGTCGCCAGCTCTCGGGGATCACCGTCTCCGGCTCCACCGGCCGCCCCACCGCGATCCCCACCAGATGGGCCCACGAGCGGGGCACGACCTCCACCACCGCGTATCCGCCCCCGCCCAGCGCGACCCACCGGCCCCCGGCGTACTCGTGCGCCAGCGAGTGGCACGCCATCTGCACCGCCCGCTGCGCGTCCACCGACACCGCGAGATGCGCCAGCGGATCCTCGAAGTGGGTGTCGGCCCCGTGCTGCGTCACCAGCACCTGCGGCCGGAAGTCGGCGAGCAGCTCCGGCACCACGGCATGGAACGCCCTCAGCCATCCCGCGTCCCCGGTCCCGGCGGGCAGCGCCAGGTTCACGGCGGTCCCCTCCGCGGACGGGGCCCCCGTCTCCTCCGGCCAGCCCGTCTGCGGGAACAGCGTCCGGGGATGCTCGTGCAGCGAGATCGTCAGGACCCGCGGGTCCTCCCAGAACGCCGCCTGCACCCCGTCCCCGTGGTGCACGTCCACATCGATGTACGCGACCCGCTCGGCGCCCAGCTCGAGCAGCCGCGCGATCGCCAGCGCGGCGTCGTTGTACACGCAGAAGCCGGACGCGCTGCCCGGCATCGCGTGGTGCAGCCCGCCGGCGAAGTTCACCGCGTGCAGCACCTCCCCGTGCCACACCGCCTCCGCCGCGCCCACCGACTGCCCCGCGATCAGCGCGGCCGCCTCGTGCATGCCGGCGAAGGCCGGATCGTCGAGCGTCCCCAGCCCGTACGTCCCGTCCGCCGCCTCCGGACGCGCCGACGCGGCCTTCACCGCCTCGATGTAGTCGTCCCGGTGGACCAGCCTCAGCGTCGACTCCCCGGCCGGCTTGCCCGCCACCACGCGTGCCTCCCGGTCGAGCCCGAGAGCACCGACGAGTTTCCTGGTCAGGGCGAGGCGGACCGGGTCCATCGGATGGCCCGGACCGAAGTCGTACTCCGTCACTGCCTCATCCCACATCAGCTGTGCGCGGCCGCTCATGACCGCCACGGTATCGGTCGGGCCGAGGCGCGAACGACCCGGCATGCACCGCCGTCACCAGCACCAACCCCATGGGCACCAGCATGGCCCCCCGGTGGCTCCAGGCGTCGCCCAGCGCGCCCACGAGCGGGGAGCCGATCAGAAAACCCACGTAGTTGAAGATGTTGAGCCGTGCGACGGCCGCGTCCGAGGCCCCGGGGAAGAGCCTTCCGGCCGCCGCGAAGGTCTGCGGCACCAGCACGCACAGCCCCATTCCCAGAAGGGTGAACCCGAGTATCCCCACCCAGGGCCCGGGCGCCCCGGCGACCACCGCGAACCCCAGCGCCGCCACCAGCGCGCCCAGCCGTACGACGGCCACGGCGCCGAACCGCCGCACCCCGAGGTCCCCGACGGTCCGCCCCAGCAGCGTGGTGACCATGTACACGTTGTACGGCACGGTCGCCAGCTGCTCGGAGCCGCCCAGCGTGTCCTGGAGGTACTTCGCGCTCCAGTTGGAGACGGTCGAGTCCCCGATGTACGCGAACGTCATCACCAGGCACAGCGGCAGCAGCAGTCTGAGAGCGACGGTCCCGCCCTCGTGCCCGTTCTTGTCCTTGCCGGGCTCCCCGGGCACGGCCGGAGCCTGCCCGTCGACGTACCACCGGCTCCCCACCAGGACCGCCGGCAGCAGCACCGCCACCACCGGCAGATACGCCACCCACAGCGCCAGCCGCCCGTGCGCCCCGGCCCAGGCCAGCGAGGCCCCCACGATCCCGCCGAGGCTGTAGGCGGCGTGGAAGCCGAGCATGATGCTGCGGCCGTACGCCCGTTGCAGGCTCACGCCGAGCATGTTCATCGAGGCGTCCAGCACGCCCACGGCCAGTCCGAAAGCGGCGAGCGCGACAGCCAGCTCCACCATCCGGTCACCCGCTCCGGCGCCGAGCAGGGACAGCAGGACGACGGGCTGGGACCAGCGCAGCAGCCGACTGGGCCGCACTCGCTTCACCAGCTGTTCGGCGGTCACGCTGCCGAGGCCGGCGAGGATCGGCACGGCGGCCAGGAACACCGGCAGCAACGCGTCGGAGACCCCGTACCGGTCCTGGAGGGCCGGGATGCGCGTCACGAGGAGAGCGAAGGCGACGCCTTGCGCGAAGAAGCTGAACGCCAGCGAGGCTCTCCCGTGCCGCAGCGCATCCGTCATGGCGGCGAGCGTAGGGCTGTGGGCTACCGGTGGGTAGATCCCGGGCGAGGAGGAATGCGGTCCGGTTTTCCCGGCCGGCGTCGGACCGGACGGCGGCGTCATGACGGGAGTCACACCGGACGTCGCTCCCGGCATCCCGCCCGAGGCACGTCTGAAGCACGTCCGGGGCGGGCCCGGGGCACGCCCGGGGTCATGCCAGCAGGCCCGTCAGCTCCTCCATGCGGGAGAAGAGCCGTGTGGCCTGTGCGAGCTTCGCCGCCGGTGTCATCGCCGTGAACCCGTACACCTCCATCCCGGCCGCGACGGCCGCCTGCACCCCCAGCGGGGAGTCCTCGACGACGACGCACCGCTCCGGGGCGACCCCCATCCGCTCGGCCGCGTACAGGAACAGGTCCGGCGCCGGCTTGCCCCGTCCCACGTCCTGCGCGCTGAAGATCCGCTCCTCGTCGAACCACCGGTCGAGGCCGGTCGTCCGGTGCCCCACCCGGATCCGCTCATGGCTTCCCGAGGACGCCACACAGTACGGCGTCCCGTCCGCCACCAGCTTCTCCAGTACGGCCTCGACGCCGGGCACCGGCGTCAACTCCCGCTCGAACGCGGCGAAGACCCGAGCGTGGAAGACCTCGTCGAAGTCGTCCGGCAGCCGCTGCCCCGTCCGCTCCAGGACGAGGTCGTGGACCCGGTGCATCGCCGACCCCATGTAGTCGCGGATGGAGTCCTCGTACGAGGTGGGGTGGCCCAGCTCGGTGAGATAAGCGGCCAGAAGCCGGTTGGAAATGGGTTCACTGTCGACAAGAACGCCGTCGTTGTCGAAGATGACGAGATCGTGGCGCATAGGCACGAGCTTAAATGCGGGCTTAAATGCGGGAGGCCCCGCACC
>NZ_MUME01000349.1:0-2571 GCF_002155915.1 Streptomyces thermovulgaris
GTGCGGTCCAGGCCGAAGTTGGCCGAGCGGTGCCGGGCGAACTCGTCCAGCTCCACGAACGAGTCGGCGTCCAGCAGCAGCTCGATGCGTTCCCGCGCGGTCAGTTTGCCCTTGGCGTGCTGTTTTTCCACCGCACGCTGCGAGCCGGCGTGCGTGGCCTGCCGGATACGGCGCTGCAGATCCGCGAGCTTGCCCGCAGTCGTATGAATGTCGATCTCTTGACGCTCTTCCGGCTCGGACATCGGGATCGCTGCTCCCTGCCTGCTCACAATGCCTGCCCAAAACGGGGGGACGGGTGTTGTCCGCACAGTAGTGGGGGCCCCGCTGTTCGGCGGTGCGGTGTTCACCACATCTAGTGTGGCTTGCATGACGCCTCGACATGCAGCAGACGACGGCTCGGAGAGCACCCCGCACAGCAGCCGCTGGTCCGATCTGGACCGCCCGCCCCTGAACGTCAGGGCCCTGCGGCGCGGACTGATCCGTCCGGGCGGCCTGTGGTCCGAGCTGGAGCTGGTGCAGCGCACCGGTTCCACCAACTCCGACCTCGTGGCCCGGGCCGCCGCCGGCACGGCGGCCGAGGGCGCCGTCCTGGTCGCGGAGGAGCAGACCGCCGGCCGGGGCCGGCTGAACCGCTCGTGGACGGCTCCGCCCCGCTCCGGCCTGTTCTTCTCGGTTCTGCTGCGGCCCCATGAGGTCCCGGTGGACCGCTGGGGCTGGCTGCCGCTGCTCACCGGGGTCGCGGTCGCCACGAGCCTGTCCCGCACCGCCGGGGTCGACACGGCACTGAAATGGCCCAACGACCTGCTGGTCACGGTCGGCGGCGAGGAACGCAAGGCTGGCGGCATCCTCGCCGAGCGGGCGGGCGACGACGCGGTGGTCGTCGGCGTCGGGATCAACGTCAGCCTGCGGCAGGAGGAACTGCCGGTCCCCCAGGCCGGTTCGCTGGCCCTGGCCGGTGCGGTGAGCACGGACCGCGATCCGCTGCTGCGGGCGATGCTGCGTTCCCTGGAGGACTGGTACGGGCGGTGGCGTGCGGCGGGCGGCGATCCGGCGGCGAGCGGTCTGCAGGAGACGTACGCGGCGGGCTGCGCCACGCTCGGACGGCCGGTGCGCGCGGAGCTGCCGGGGGACCGGTCGGTGGTGGGGGAGGCGGTGGCGGTGGACGGGGACGGCCGCCTGGTCATCGCCACCGAGGAGGGAGCGCAGGAACCGGTGGGGGCGGGCGACATCGTCCACTTGATGCCCGCATGAGGCCCGCATGGGCCCGCGTGAGAGCCGCTCCGCGTGCGCGGGGTCGCTCGGGCCGGGGCGGCACGGGCCCGCCCCGGCCCCCTCGGGGGCAGGGTGTGCAGGCCGGTCGGAGAACCGGGGCACAGTCTCCTTCGGGGGGCGGTTGCGGCGGCAAGACGCCAGGTCGGTGCCCCTTGTGCCACCCTGTGTGCCACCTCCTGGTGCAACCTGACCGAGTGAGCTGGCGCACAGCTGCCGTAGAGTTGAGGCCGGTCGGTACCTGACCGCGGCAGATCGGAAGGGCAGCAGGCGTGACTGTCGACGACACGGGCTCCGGCGCGGACGCGGAGGGCCGGGAGGAGCCTCCCCCACGCTCGTCTCCGCGCGAGCGGGGAGAAACCCAGTCCGCCCGCTCCGAGGAAGACCCTCTTGCGCTGCGCCTGGAACAGCTGATCCTGGGCGCGGAGCGGCGCTACACCCCCTTCCAGGCGGCCCGCAGCGCGGGCGTCTCCATGGAGCTGGCCTCCCGCTTCTGGCGGGCCATGGGCTTCGCCGACATAGGGCAGGCCAAGGCGCTGACCGAGGCCGACGTCCTGGCCCTGCGCCGGCTCGCCGGTCTGGTCGAGGCGGGACTGCTCAGCGAGGCCATGGCCGTGCAGGTGGCCCGGTCCACCGGGCAGACCACCGCCCGGCTGGCCGAGTGGCAGATCGACTCCTTCCTGGAGGGACTGACCGAGCCTCCCGAGCCGGGCATGACGCGCACCGAGGTGACGTACCCGATCGTCGAGCTGCTGCTGCCCGAGCTGGAGGAGTTCCTGGTCTACGTCTGGCGCCGCCAGCTCTCCGCCTCGGCGGGCCGGGTGGTGCAGGCCGCCGACGACGAGGAGATGGTCGACCGGCGTCTGGCCGTCGGCTTCGCGGACCTGGTCGGCTTCACCCGGCTGACCCGCCGGATGGAGGAGGAGGAACTCGGCGAGCTGGTCGAGGCCTTCGAGACGACCGCGGCCGACCTGGTGGCGGCGCGCGGCGGCCGGCTCATCAAGACGCTCGGCGACGAGGTGCTGTACGTGGCCGACGACGCCGGTACGGCGGCGGACATCGCCCTGCGGCTGGTGGAGACCATGGCGAACGACGAGACGATGCCCGAGCTGCGCGTGGGCATGGCGTTCGGCACGGTGACCACCCGTATGGGCGATGTGTTCGGGACGACCGTCAATCTGGCCTCCCGGCTCACCTCCATAGCCCCGCGCGACGGTGTGCTCGTGGACAGCGCCTTCGCCGAGGAGCTGATCCGCACCAAGGACGCCCCGGCCTCCGAGGAGGAGGCGGCCGAGGCCGCGG
>NZ_MUME01000349.1:2584-2721 GCF_002155915.1 Streptomyces thermovulgaris
GCGGCCGGTGCGTGGGCTGGGCGTGGTCGAACCCTGGCTGCTCACCCGGTGCAACGGCGACACGCCGTAGGGGTACGGCGGCACCTCGGCGGACTCAGCGGATCACCGCACCGATCTCGAGGCCGACGCACAGCCGG
>NZ_MUME01000035.1 GCF_002155915.1 Streptomyces thermovulgaris
GTCGTCCTCGATGTCGTCCTCGATGTCGTCCTCGATGTTGCGGAAACCCGGTGTGCCCTGGGTCACGTTGAAGTTGAATGACAGCCAGTGACCGATCCGACGCGCCGTACGCGCGGACGCAGCCTGCAGGGAGTCCAGGTGAGTGCTTCCCCGCGAAGTGGGGCCACCGACGAACTGGGACCGGACGAGCCCGAACCGGAGCGGGGCGGTCCGCCGGACGCGGACCGCCCCGCCGGCCACGACGGCTCCGATCTGCTCGCCGCCCTCCTCGACGGCATGGACGCCGCTCTGTGCGCCTTCGACGCCGACGGGGTCGTCACCCACTGGAACCGCGAGGCCGAGCGCATCCTCGGCTGGACCGCGGCCGAGGCCGTCGGCCGGCGCGGCCTGGCCGGCTGGGCCGTGCGCACCGCGGACGCCGAGGAGGTCGAGGGGCGGCTGATGGCCGCCATGCACGCCCCCGGACGGCAGGTGCACGAGTTCGCGCTGCTCACCAAGGACGGCGGTCGCGTCCTCGTGCGCACCCAGTCCGCGGCCGTGCGCGGCCCCGACGGCAGGCCCGCCGGGCTGTACTGCGCCTTCAGCGAGGTGCACACGCAGATCGACCTCGAGCGGTCCATCGCGCTCAGCGAGGCCCTGTTCCAGGACGCCTCCTGGGGGGTCGTCCTCGTCGACGCCGATCTGCGGCCCGCCGTGGTCAACGCCCATGCCGCCCGGGCCTTCGGCACCGGGCGCACGGCGGTCCTGGGCCGGCCGCTCGGTGAACTGCTCTCCGAGGGCGTGGAGGAACTCGAGAGCGCGCTCACCCATGTCCTCGCGGAGGGCACCCCGCCCGCCCCCGCCGACATCCGGGTGAGCGTGCGCACCCCGCGGGGCGGCAGGCGGCGCTGCTGGCGCAGCGGGTTCGTCCGGCTCTCCTCCCCGCTCGCCGAGGAACCGGTGCCGCTCGGCGTCGCCTGGCTCTTCGCCGACGTCACCGAGGCCAGGCAGGCCGAACAGGAGGCGTCCCTGCTGCGGTTCCGCAGCAATCAGCTGCACCGGGCCGCCCGCGCCGCCGCCGAGTGCGAGGACCCCGCCGAGGCCGCCGCCGTCCATCTCGACTTCGCCCTCGCCGGCTTCGCCGACCACGCCCTGATCGACCGTGTGGCGGACGGGCGGGCCGCCCCGGCCGACGAGCAGGCGGCGGCGCCGGTCCGGCTGGTGCGTGTCGCGGCCGCCCCGGCCGACGGCTCCGGCCCCGGTCCGTTCACCGGGCGGTCCGGTCTGCCCGTCCGCTATGCCGAGGGTCATCCCGCCCTGCAGTGCGTCGACCGCGTCGGCTCCGTGCGGGCCACCGCCGGCGCCGTCCCGCCCGAGCGGGCACGTGCGTGGGCCGAGGCCCACCAGTGGCCGGCCGACACCGTGCACGCCCTGTGCACGGTGCTGCGCAGCCGCGGGCGCACCCTGGGCGTCGTGACGTTCCTGCGCGGCTCCGCCCGCTCCCCCTTCGCACGCCCCGACACGGTCTACGCCGAGAGCGTGGCCGCGCACATCGCCGCGGCCCTGGACCTGGCGGCGCTGCGGACGACGGAGAAAAGCCCCTGAGCGGGGACGAGACGGGGACGGAAGCCCGGTTTCCGGCAGAGCGGTCAACAACCCGTAAAACCGGTTGATTGGCTCTTGGCCGCTTCCTAGGGTGTGACGCACGCGGGAAGGAGGTGATCGGGTACATGAGTGAAACCCGGACACGCGAGGTGGCTGCGGGCTAGCGGCCCGTCACCACACTCCAGTGCAGTGCCGGGCCGGCACGTGAGAGACGCGTGCAGCCGGCCCAATCCACACAGTCACCCGACCCGCGGGCTCGCCGGTAGGTCCGGCCGGCTCCTCCGCCGCCAGGCGGGGGATCCGAGCCCGCGGGTTGTCCGTGTGCGCACCCCTTCCCCGCGGACGACGGCCCGCTCAGGGGCCTTTCAGCCCCTCCAGGGGCTCGAGGGGCCTTTCAGGGGCCCAGGGGCCCGGTTCAGGGTTTTCAGGGGCTCAGCCGCTCCACCCGCCAGCCTCCGTCCGCCTCGGCGACGTACCGCAGACGGTCGTGCAGCCGGTTCTCGCGGCCCTGCCAGAACTCCACCGCATGGGGGACGACGCGGAAGCCGCCCCAGTGGGGCGGGACGGGGACCTGTTCGCCCTCGGGATAGCGGGCGGCCAGTTCGGCGTAGGCGGCGTCGAGCTCCTCGCGCGTGGCGACCACCGCGGACTGGTTGCTGGCCCAGGCGCCCAGCTGGGAGCCGTGCGGACGGGTGCGGAAGTACGCGGCGGTCTCGTCGCGGCCGGTGCGGTGGGCCACGCCCTGGACGATGACCTGGCGGGCCATGGGGTGCCAGGGGAAGAGCAGGGAGACGTACGGGTTCTGGGCGAGGTCGCGCGCCTTGCGGGACCTGTAGTTGGTGTAGAAGACGAAGCCCCGTTCGTCGAAGGACTTCAGCAGCACCGTGCGGGAGCTGGGCCGGCCCTCGGCGTCCGCGGTGGAGACGACCATGGCGTTGGGTTCGAACAGCCGGCCCTCGGTGGCGGCCTGCCGGAACCAGCGGGCGAACTGGGCCACGGGGGTCTCGGCCAGGTCCGCCTCGGTCAGGCCCTCCTCCCGGTAGTGCTTGCGCATGGAGGCGAGGTCGAAGGGAGCGGTCTCCTCGGCTTCTCCGGCTTCCCGGTGGGTTCGGTCGGTTCGGTCGGTCACGCGGTCATACTGCCGTACCGCAGCGGCATCCCTGCGGGGTGCCCCGGGTCGGCGGACGGCCCGTCGACCGGCCCGGTGACCCGCCCGGTGAGCGGCCTGGTGACCGCCCCCGTGACTGGCACCGGGTGCCGGTGGACCTCCCTTTCCGTGGCACCCGGCGTTATGGTGCTGCTGCCGTACCGGTGCGGTGACGGCCACCGGCACGGTCCTCACCGGGGTGCCCGCCCACGGCCCGCGTACGACCCGCGAGTGACCAGCTCCCGGCCGTGGACCCGACCGGCGGACACCCGCTTCCGACCTCTCCGACACCCGACCCGGCCACCGTCCCCCCATCGCCCCATCTGTCGCACAGATCCACGAGGAGCCGCCTGATGTCCGATTTCGTACCCGGACTCGAGGGAGTCGTCGCGTTCGAGACGGAGATCGCCGAACCGGACAAGGAGGGCGGCGCCCTGAGGTACCGGGGCGTCGACATCGAGGACCTCGTCGGCCATGTCTCCTTCGGCAACGTCTGGGGGCTGCTGGTCGACGGTTCCTTCAACCCGGGCCTGCCGCCCGCCGAGCCGTTCCCGATCCCCGTGCACTCCGGTGACGTCCGGGTGGACGTCCAGGCGGCGCTGGCGATGCTCGCCCCGGTGTGGGGACTGAAACCGCTGCTGGACATCGACGTGGAGCAGGCGCGCGAGGACCTGGCGCGGGCCGCCGTGATGGCGCTGTCGTACGTCGCCCAGTCGGCGCGCGGGCAGGGGCTGCCGATGGTGCCGCAGCGGGAGATCGACAAGGCGAACTCGATCACCGAGCGGTTCATGATCCGCTGGCGGGGCGAGCCGGACCCCAAGCATGTGGCGGCCATCGACGCCTACTGGACGTCCGCCGCCGAGCACGGCATGAACGCCTCCACGTTCACCGCCCGGGTCATCGCCTCCACCGGCGCCGACGTGGCGGCCGCCCTGTCGGGCGCGGTGGGCGCGATGTCGGGACCGCTGCACGGCGGTGCGCCCTCCCGCGTCCTCGGCATGATCGAGGAGATCGAGCGGACCGGGGACGCCATGGGGTACGTCAAGAGGACCCTGGACCGCGGTGAGCGGCTGATGGGCTTCGGCCACCGGGTGTACCGGGCCGAGGACCCCCGTGCACGCGTTCTGCGCCGTACCGCCCGGGAGCTCGGCGCCCCGCGGTACGAGGTCGCCGAGGCGCTGGAGAAGGCCGCCCTGGAGGAGCTGCACAACCGCCGCCCGGACCGGGTGCTGGCCACCAACGTCGAGTTCTGGGCGGCGATCGTGCTGGACTTCGCCGAGGTGCCGCCGCAGCTGTTCACGTCGATGTTCACCTGCGCGCGCACGGCGGGCTGGTCGGCGCACATCCTGGAGCAGAAGCGGACGGGGCGGCTGGTGCGGCCGACGGCCCGCTACGTGGGTCCCGGTCCGCGCAGCCCGCGGGAGGTCGAGGGCTACGAGGACCTCGTGCGCTGAGCCGGGTCCCCGGGCGGGGTCTCCCCGCCCAGCGCCTGCTCCAGCAGGGTCGTCCACTGGGCCACGATGCGTTCGCGGCGGGCGGTGTCGTCGGTGAGGAGGTTGGCCAGGCCCAGGCCGCGGGCCATGTCGAGGAAGCCCTGGACGGTCTCGCGGGTGCCGGGGCGGGACTCGTCCGCGCCCAGCAGCTCGACCGCTATGCGGTGGGTCTCGCGGCCCACATGGGCCTCCAGCTCGGTGACCCGGGAGCGCAGCTGGTCCTCGTTGGAGGCGGCGACCCACAGCTGGAGGGCGGCACGGAAGAGAGGGCCGGTGTAGAGGTCGACGAGAGCGGCGACCACGGCCCGCCGGTCGCCGGCCGCGCCCTGCGGGAACAGTGCCCGCAGGGCGGTGGACCGCTCCTCGGCGACGTACTCGACGGCGGCGGTGAACAGGTCCTCCCGGGTGGGGAAGTGGTGCTGGACGGCCCCTCGGGAGACCCCGGCGCGCTCGGCGACCACGGACACGGTGGAGCCGGCCCAGCCGTGTTCGGCGAGGCAGTCCACGGCAGCCTGCAAGAGCCGCTGCCGGGTGACACGGCTGCGGTCCTGCTTGGGGACGCGCTCGGCGCGGTCCGTGCGTTCTGTGCGGTCCGTGAGTGCGGCGCGGCCCGCGCGTACCTGTGTGGTCACACCACCCATGAGGGATCCCGTCGTTCGAGGAAGGCCGTCATGCCCTCGCGCGCCTGTGCGGAGGAGAACAGCCGGGCCGAGAGCGCGGTCAGATCGGCCGCGTCCCGGTCGAAGGCTTCCAGCACCCTAGCTGCGAGCAATCGTTTCGTCTCGGCCAGGGCCTGGGGACTGGAGCGGCGCAGGCCGTCGAGCACCGGCTCCAGCACGGCGTCGACGTCGTCCCCGGCGGCCGTCACCAGGCCGGTCCGGACGGCCTCGGCCGCGTCGAAGCGCTCCCCGGTGAGGACGTAGCGGGCCAGGGCGCGCGGGTCGGCGCGGGGCAGGAGCGGCAGGGAGATCACGGCGGGGGCGACCCCGATGCGCACCTCGGTGAAGGCGAAGGTGGCCCGGTGCGAGGCGACCGCGATGTCGCAGGCGGCGAGCAGGCCGAGGCCGCCGGCGCGGACGTGCCCGTCGACACGGGCGACGACCGGCCGGGGCAGGGCGACGATCTGCCGCAGCAGGCCGGTCAGGGCGTCCGGGCGGGGAGGGTCGCGCAGATCGGCGCCCGCGCTGAAGGTGGTGCCGGTGTGGGTGAGGACGACCGCGCGGACCTCGTCGTCCTCGGCGCAGTCGGCCAGTGCGGCGGCGAGTTCGCCGACGAGCGCCGCCGACAGGGCGTTGCGGTTGTCCGGCGAGTCCAGGCTGAGCGTTTCGACGGCACGCGTGCGCGTGCGTCCGACCAGGGTCACGGCGTCTCCTCCGCTCCCGCTTCCGGTGCCTTCCGCGGCTCCCGCAGTTCCCGGCGCAGGATCTTCCCGGAGGCGGCGCGGGGCACCTCGTCGATGAAGGTGACGCGCCGGACGCGTTTGTAGGGGGCGACGCGCTCGGCGACGTACATCATGACCTCTCCCTCGGAGAGGGAGCCGGCGGCCGGCCGGCGCACCACGTATGCGTGCGGCACCTCGTTGCCGTCGGCGTCGTGGCTGCCGACCACGGCGGCGTCCACGATGTCCGGATGGGTGAGCAGCAGGGCCTCCAGTTCGGCGGGGGCCACCTGGAAGCCCTTGTACTTGATCAGTTCCTTGACCCGGTCGACGACGAACAGCCAGCCGTCGCGGTCCACGTATCCGACGTCGCCGGTGTGCAGCCAGCCGTCGGCGTCGATCATCCCGGCGGTGGCGTCGGGCCGGTTGAGGTAGCCCTTCATCACCTGCGGTCCGCGGATCAGGATCTCTCCGGCCTCGCCGGCGCCGAGGTCCCTGCCGGGCTCGGAGAGGGAGACGATGCGCATCTCGGTGCCGGCGATCAGCCGGCCGACGGTGCCGGGCGGCGCCTTGTGCAGGGCGTCCAGGGGGACGACATGGGTGCCCGGGGACAGTTCCGTCATGCCGTAGGCCTGGCCCACCGGCGGCAGTCCGAGCCGTTGTGAGCAGGCCGCCGCCAGCCGGGCGTCCAGGGGGGCCGCCGCGCTGATGACGTACCGCAGCGACGACAGGTCGTACCGCTCCACGGCCGGGTGCTTGGCGAGGGCGAGGACGATCGGCGGGGCCACGTACAGGTTGGTGATGCGGTGGTTCTGGATGGCCGCGAGGAAGGTGTCCAGCTCGAAGCGGGGCAGGACGACGACGGTGGCGCCCTTCCGCAGAGGGGCGTTCATCAGGGCGGTGAGGCCGTAGATGTGGAAGAACGGAAGCACCGCGAGGATGCGGTCGCCGGGGCCGGTCGTGATCGCGGGGTCGAGCTGGGCGAGGTTGGTGGCGATCTGCCGGTGGGTGAGCATCACGCCCTTGGGGGTTCCGGTGGTCCCCGAGGAGTACGGCAGCGCCGCCACGTCCTCGGCCGGGTCGATGGCGACCTCCGGCTCGGGGGCGGTGGAGCCGAGCATGTCGATGATCGAGCGGTGTCCGTCCGCGCTGTCGCAGACGAAGATCTCCTCGACCCCGCCCGCGAGGGCGGCGGCCCGCTTCGCCGTCTTGAGCAGCGGGGAGACGGTCACGATCCAGCGGGCCGCGCAGTCCTTCAGCTGCCGGGCGAACTCCTCGGCCGTGGCGAGCGGGTGGGCGGTGGTGACCGAGGCGCCCGCGCGCGTGGCGGCGTAGAAGACCACGGGGTAGGACACCGTGTTCGGGCTGTGCAGGGCGAGGACGTCGCCCTTGCGTATGCCGGCCTCGGCGAGCGCGGCGGCGATACGCCGGTGGAAGCGGTCCAGCTGTTCGTAGGTGAGAGTGGTGCCGTCCGTGCCGTCGATCAGCGCGGGGGCGTCGCCGAACCGGTCGGCGTGCCCCAGCACGGCCTCGTGGATGGGCAGCTCCACGGCCGGAACGTCTGCGTACTCGCTGCGGAACACGGTTCCTCCTCGCACGCCGGCGGACGTCTCAGTACGGCTCAGCTCAGTGGGGCTCGGTGCGGCTCAGCACGTCTCAGTACGACTTGGGCAGGCCCAGGGTCTGGTGGGAGACGTAGTTGAGAATCATTTCCCGGCTCACCGGGGCAATGCGGGTCACCCGTGCGGCGGTCACCAGGGAGGCGAGTCCGAACTCGCGGGTGAGACCGTTGCCGCCCAGGGTGTGCACGGCCTGGTCGACGGCCCGTGCACAGGCCTCCCCGGCCGCGTACTTGGCCATGTTGGCGGCCTCGCCCGCGCCCATGTCGTCCCCGGCGTCGTACAGGTGGGCGGCCTTCTGGGTCATCAGACGGGCGAGTTCGAGGTCGATGTGGGCCTGGGCGAGCGGGTGGGCGATGGCCTGGTGGGCGCCGATGGGCGTCTTCCAGACGGTGCGTTCGCGCGCGTACTCCACGGCGCGGGCCAGGGCGTAGCGGCCCATGCCGATCGCGAAGGCGGCCGTCATGATGCGTTCGGGGTTGAGTCCGGCGAACAGTTGCAGCAGCCCCGTGTCCTCTCCGCCGGGGGCGTGGGAGGGACTTCCGCCGACGAGCGCGTCGGCGGGCAGCCGGACGTCGTCCAGGACGAGCTCGAACTGCTTCTCGGCGGCGTGCAGTTCCATGTCGATGGGCCGCCGCTGGAAGCCCTCGGCGTCCGGCGGGACGATGAACAGGCAGGGCTTGAGACGTCCGGTGCGGGCGTCCTCGGTGCGGCCGACGATCAGGACGGCGTCGGCGATGTCGACCCCGGAGATGAACACCTTGCGGCCGGTGAGCAGCCAGTCGTCGCCGTCGCGGCGGGCGGTGGTGGTGATGCGGTGGGAGTTGGAGCCGGCGTCGGGCTCGGTGATGCCGAAGGCCATGGTGCGGGTGCCGTCGGCGAGGCCGGGCAGC
>NZ_MUME01000350.1 GCF_002155915.1 Streptomyces thermovulgaris
CGCCACCCCGGCCCGGGCACCCAGGGACATTCCCCAGGGTGCACCCGGGTGCCCGGGCCGGGGTGGCGCGTTCCTACCTGACACCCGATGGGCAGTGGCACACCATCTGGCGGACCCTGGCGAACCCTGGCGAATACTCGCCGGGCAAGTCCCGTCGGGGCTACTGTCAACTCAGCCGAGTA
The DNA here is from genome assembly GCF_002155915.1 of Streptomyces thermovulgaris. Classification (GTDB taxonomy): domain Bacteria; phylum Actinomycetota; class Actinomycetes; order Streptomycetales; family Streptomycetaceae; genus Streptomyces; species Streptomyces thermovulgaris. Next base: position 183 of record NZ_MUME01000350.1, read on the forward strand.
CCTGGGGGCTTGACGTGGCAGGACAACCCAACACCCGTCTCGCGGACCTGTTCGGCCTGACCGGCTGGTCCAAGGGGGAGCTCGCGAGGCTCGTCAACCGGAAGGCGGCGGCCATGGGCCATCCCCAACTGGCGACCGACACCTCCCGGGTACGGCGCTGGATCGACATGGGAGAGATCCCGCGCGATCCCGTGCCACGGGTGCTGGCGGCCCTGTTCACCGAGCGTCTCGGCCGTGTCGTGACCATCGAGGACCTAGGTCTGGTGCGGCGCGGGCGTGCGGGGAAGCGGCAGGGCGCCGGGAGCGCGGAACATCCCGACTCAGTGCCGTGGACGCCCGAGCAGACCGCCGCGGTCCTCACCGAATTCACGGGAATGGACCTCATGCTCAACCGACGCGGCTTGGTGGGCGCGGGCGCCGCGCTCGCCGCGGGATCCGCACTCAGCAGCGCCATGCACGACTGGCTGCACACCGATCCGACCCTCAAGACCGACGCTCCCGAGATCGACCGTCCCCTGAACGCCGACCCCGCCGGGTTCGACCGCTACGACGCCGCTCCCATCGGGTCGCAGGAGATCGAGGAACTGGAGCGCTCGGTACAGGTGTTCCGGGCCTGGGACGCCGCCCGCGGCGGCGGGCTGCAGCGCAAGGCGGTGGTCGGCCAGCTCAACGAGGTGGGCGGCATGCTCGCCTACCGTCATCCGCCCCACATCCAGCGGCGCCTGTGGGGCGTCGCCGCCAACCTCGCGGTCCTGGCCGGCTGGATGTCGCACGACGTCGGCCTGGAGCCCACCGCCCAGAAGTACTTCATCATCGCCGCCCATGCCGCGCGGGAGGGCGGCGACCGTCCCCGCGCCGGCGAGGCGCTGTCCCGTGCGGCCCGCCAGATGGTGCATCTGGGCCGCCCCGACGACGCACTGGAGCTGATGGAGCTCGCCCAGTCCAGCTCCGGCGACCGTCTCCAGCCGCGCACCAAGGCGATGTTCCACACCATCGAGGCCTGGGCGCAGGCCTCGATGGGCAAGGGGCAGGCCATGCGCCGCACGCTCGGCCAGGCCGAGGAGCTCTTCGTCTCCGACAAGGGCGACGGGGAGCCGCTCGACTGGATGCAGACCTTCAAGGACGAGGACCTGTACGGCATGCAGGCGCTCGCCTACCGCACGCTGGCGGAGCACGACCCGTCCGCGGCCGTGCACGCCCAGTACTACGCGCAGAAGGCCCTGGCCCTCCGGATCGACGGACGGGAGCGGTCGAAGATCTTCGACCATCTGTCCATGGCCTCCGCCTGCTTCATCGCCGACGACCCCGAACAGGCGGACCGCTACGCGCGGTTGGCCCTGATGGCGATGGGGTCGAACTCCTCCCGCCGCACCTGGGACCGGCTGCGCCAGATGTACCGGCTCACCGCCGCGTACGCCAGCTATCCGCAGATCAGCGAACTGCGGGAGGAGATCCGGCTGGCCCTGCCCAAGAAGGGAGTGAACGGCGGGAGCGCACCGGCGTAGCGCCGGCGGCCACGACGTCACCCGGCGGGCGTCCCGCCGACGGCATCCCTGGTGTCCGGGCACCCTGCGGCATCCGGGCGCGCCGGACTTCCGCATGGTCGTCCGCACGCGCTCCCGTGCGTCGTGTTCCGGGGCGGAGCACGAGGTCAGGGCGGGCAGGCGGAGCACGGCGGCCGGTGCCCCCGGCTCCGTCCGAGCGGGGATCCCCGGTGCCGGGGCACCGGTTTGCCGGTGTGCGGCGGGGGCGGGCCGCCCGCCCCGAGGGCTCCTCGGCCTGTCCGCGGAAGGCCCCCGGGCGGCGCCGAACAGGCCGCCGCCGGAGTGCCGGGCGTCCGCCCCGTCCCGTCGCGGAACAGTGCCGGGGAAGAGCGCCGGGGCGGGGCGCCGCCGTCGGCCGGGGCGAGTGCCGGACGGCCCCGGTGCGGGAGCCGCGGGGAGCCGTGCTGCGGCGGCACGTTCCCCGCGGCTCGGCCGCGAGCCGGTGCCCGGTCCGCGCACGGTGCCGGTGGCGCTGCGACGAGTCACGGGTCCCGCGCAGCGCCGGCCGGTCGTGACGCGGTTCGCCGGCGTCCCGCGGCACCGCCCGTGCCGAGGCGGCGCCGTCGTCGGCTCCGGGCACCGGCTTGCCCCTGGTGCGCACCCTGCGGACGGCGCCGCCGGAGCGCACGGTGCGGAACACCCCGTCGACGGGGCCGGCGGCGGCCGGACGGCCGGCGACCGTCGCGGAGGACGTGCCGGAAGCGACGGTCACCGGTGACGGACCGTCGTCCCCCGGACGCGCCGGGTGCTCGCCCGGGGCGGCGAGCCGGCGCGGGGGCAGGCCGTGCGGTGCGGGCTCCCGGCGGATCCGCGGAGCCGGTGCGCCGCCGAGCACGTCCCGTCGCACGGTGTGCGCCCCGCCTCCGGGCCGGAGCGCCCGCGGCCTCGGCGCGCCGAGCGGACCGCGCCCCGGCGACCGGGCGGGTGAGCGGTCCGTGGAGGGACGGGACGGCATGACAGGACTCCATGCGGGACGGTACGGCCGCGGCGGTGCGCGGGGCCGTTACGACTGTTGCACAGCCGGCGACGGACCGTAAGGGATTTGGCAAGACACGTCCCGAGGATGCTTCTGGCACATGCCACAGTCCTTCGGGGGAGCGGTTCCACGGCCCTTCGGACGCGGCTTTGCCGCGCCCCCGGCGCGTGGCGGGCGGGAGCGGGGCGAGGTGTCGTGCGTGGACCGATGGTCCATCGGCGTACGGCACGGCTTCCCGGGCACTTGTCCGGAAGACCGCGTGCCCTTTCGAGGGCACACTTGGATGTGTGACACAGATCACATGAATTGGTGGCCGGTCGGGCGTCCCGCAAACGGCCCCTGCGGCTCCTGACGACGACGGCACAACGGCCGACCCGACGACCCACAGGGAAAACCGACCATGGACATCACCCTCGAACAGCCCGCGCGCGCCCATCTGATCACCGCGGACGGACGGGAGCTTCCCGTGCCCGCCACCCTGCGCTACGTCTCCACGGACCCCCTGGCCGTGCACCTGGACTTCCCGCCCGAAGTCGCCCTCGACGGAGAGGGGGTCACCTGGACCTTCTCCCGGGATCTGCTGGAGGAGGGGCTCCAGCGGCAGGCGGGGGACGGGGACGTGCGCCTGTGGCCGAGCGACGCCTTCCGCACGGTGCTGGAGCTGCACTCGCCCTTCGGACTGGCCCTGCTCCGGTTCGAGACACCGGAGCTGCGCCGCTTCCTGCTGCGGAGCCATGCCGTGGTGCCGCCCGGCCAGGAGGACCTCACCAAGGCCGTCGACCGCGGCCTGAGCAGCCTGTTCGGCTCGGTCCGGCACCGGCCCGGCGGTCAGTAGCGCAGCACTCCCGCGATGCCCTGGGCCTCCCGCAGGGTGCCGTCCGGGACGAAGCGGACGTCGGCGCCGGTCTCGAGGCACTGCTCGACGATCTCGTCCACGACGTCCTCGCGGGCGCCGGGCTCGTCGCTCCCGGCCGGCACCAGGTGGCCGCCGGTGTCGTCGCGCACCGTCACCTGGTAGTTCTCCTCCACGGCCAGCAGCTGGACGCGGCCCTCCCGGGCGGTGCGCCACACCTCGTCGACCCCCGACACATAGGTCCTGCGGCCGCGGGCGGCCTCCAGCTCCCGGAGCACCGCCTCCGTCTCCTTGCGGGCCTCCTCCTCCCGCACCGGCCCGAGCGCGCGCCACACGGCCTCGGGAGTGCCGTGCGCCAGTCCGCCGTGCTGCACCTGCACGGCGTTCCCGGCGACCGTGCCGGCCTCCTCGAACGCGGACAGCGCGGCCGGCTCGCCCGTGACGTACAGCGGACGCGGATGCTCGCGCAGCACGGCGCTCATCGCCGCGTCGGCCTCGCGCAGGAACTGGCGGGTGCGCTCGTCGCGGAACGTGCTCGGCGCGTCGCCGATCCGCTCCTGGCGCTCGGCGTCGAAGTTCTCGGCGAGGTCCCGGGTCAGCGGGAAGCCGCCGGTGCGGTCCTCGGTGACGTGGTCGGCGGAGCCGCTCCACAGGGTCACCCGGTCGGCGGAGAGCGACAGGACCCAGAACGGGCGGGCCGCGGTACGGGCCGAGACCAGGTTGCGGGTGAGGAAGGTGTCCGAGAGCACCACGCGCTCGGGGACGGTGCGCGGCAGCGACCACACCTGGTGCTCGCCCGGTGCCGCATAGATCACCAGGCCGTCCTCGGCGTGCGTGAGGTCCACCTCGGCAAGGGCCTGGTCGAGCTGCCGCACGACCTCGGCGCGCCGCTCCCGCGTGACCGCCGGATCGGCCTCCAGCTGCTTCTTGGCCTCGGTCACGACATTGCGCAGCCGGACCGAGTCCTGGGCGTTGTAGGGTTCGCGGCGATGCGTCGGCGTCAGCACGGACACGGCCGGATAACTGCGCGGACGCCGCAGTTCGGCAAGGGTCGCGGGACTCGGATCGTGCTTCATGACAGCACCATAGGACCGATCCGCGTATCGGGCATTCGGAGCAATCAGAGTCAACGGGCCCGCCCTACATGCCTCCGGGAGGCCCCGGATCCTCCCCGCACGAGCTGCCGTTGGCCGGCAGGGAGCCGTACAGCAGGAAGTCGTTCACCTTCCGGTGCACGCAGCGGGAGGAGAGATATCCCGTGTGGCCGTCGGCCCGGTTGTCGAGCACCACGGCGGACGGACCGAGCCGCCGCGCCGTCTCCACGGTCCAGCGGTACGGCGTCGCCGGATCGCCGCGGGTGCCCACCAGCAGCATCTTCTCCGTGTCGACGTTCTTCACCTTGTCGCGGATGAAGTCGGTGCCCCTGGGACGGCCGTGGCACATCAGCAGTTCGTTCAGCCGGTGACGGCCGAAGACCGGGGAGGCCCGCTCGTACTCGGCGCCCAGCCGGCCGAGTTCCCTGACGAGCTGCTCGGCCGCGGGCCGGTCGGGGTCGTCCGCGCAGTTGATCGCCATCAGCGCGGCGGACGGGTTGTCCGGCGGAATCGCCGCGGTGCCGGCCGGCCCGTCGTCCCGCCGCTCCGGCAGCGCGACGCCGCCGTGGGAGAGGACCTCGATGCCGTGGGTGTCGCCGTCCCGCAGCAGCGAGGCGACCGCTCGTTCCAGGGAGGGCCACAGCCGCTTGCTGTAGAGGGCCCGTCCGAGCGCGTTCACCAGGTCCTGGCCGGTCAGCTTGCCGCCGAGGCCGTTCGGCACCGGCCTTTCGTCGAGCGAGCGGACGAGCCGGACGATCCGCTCCTCGGCCACGCGGCGGTCGTCGCCGAACGGGCAGGCGGTGTCCTGCACGCACCAGTCGAGGAAGCTGCCGAGCGCCCGCTGCTGCCCCTCGACGGCCACCAGCCCCTCCTCCGCCGGTGATTCGGTCAGGGTGTCCACCCCGTCGAGGGCCATCCGCCCGACCCTGCCGGGAAACCGTGCCGCGTACACCGCGCCGAGCCGGGTGCCGTAGGAGAAGCCCAGGTAGTTGAGCTTGTCGTCGCCGAGCGCCTGACGTATCACATCGAGGTCCCGGGCCGTGTCGAGCGTGCTCATGTGCGCCTGGACCGGACCGGAGTGCCTCGCGCAGGCGGCGGCCAGCCTCCGCCATGCCGCGAGCCGCTCACGGGCGGTTCGCGGGTCGGTGAGATCACCGGCCGCGCCGACCGCCCGCGCGTTCTCGTCGTCCGGGCCCAGACCGCAGCTGACCGGGGAGGACCTGCCGACGCCCCGCGGATCGAAGGAGACCACGTCGTACCCCTCGGCCAGGTCCATGAACCGCCTGCCGTCGAAGGCCAGTTCGGTCACACCGGAGACACCGGGACCGCCGAAGTTCAGCAGCACCGAGCCGCGTGAGGGCCCGGTGGCCCGGTAGCGGGCCAGGGCCAGGTCGAGGGTGCCCGCCTCCGGGCGCGCGTAGTCGAGGGGAACGGTGACCTTTCCGCACTGCAGGTCCTCGGGGGTGCCCGCCTCGCACGCCGACCACGTCACCTTCTGGCCGTAGAACCGGTCCAGGCCGGTCCGCCCGCCGCCGTCGCCCGCCGTGGGCGGTCCGGCGCCGAGCAGGGTCAGCGCGGCGGCTCCGGCGCACACGAGGTGCCGGGCCGCGCGTCGCACGGACGACTTGGCCGACATCGGTGCCTCCAGCAGCGCTCGGCCGGGTTCCGGCAACAGCACCCCCGCTCACGATAAGCGGCGTCGGTGAACGGCGCCTGTCGGCGCACGTCCGGGTTTCGGCACCGGCTCCGGAATCCGTATCCGGAATCCGCATCCGGCCGTAGGGGGCGCCGCTCGTTGTTCGATAACCGGCCCCTCGATGGGGTGAAAGGCCGCGAAGCCATAACTCGGATCCCGCACCGGCGTTTTACCCGGTGCGGGCGAGCGCCCGTGACCATGTCTGGAAGGCAGGGACCGATGAAACGGGTTACCCGGAACAGTGTGATCGCTCTCGCCGCCGCCTCCGGCGCGATGGCGATGACCGCGCCGATGTCCGCCGCCTTCGCGGCGGACGGCGGCGCCGTGGCGGAGGGGGCCGCCGCCGGCTCGCCCGGTGTGCTCTCCGGCAACACCGTTCAGGTGCCGGTGCACACCCCGGTGAACATCTGCGGAAACGCGGTGAGCGTGCTGGGGCTCCTCAACCCCGCGGCGGGCAACGCCTGCGCCAACACCTCCGCCGGGGGGAACGGGGCATCGTCGACCGGCACCACGGCGGGGCAGGGGAACACCGGCGGGCCGGTGCAGAACCAGACCGGCGGAGCGACGGCGCAGGGGGCCGCGGAGAACTCGTCCGGTGTGCTCTCCGGCAACACCGTTCAGGTGCCGGTGCACACCCCGGTGAACATCAGCGGCAACAGCGTGAGCGTGGTGGGCGGAGGCAACTCGACCGAGGGCAACTCCTCCACGAACGGCTCCTCCCAGGAGACCGGCGAGCCCGCGCCCGAAGCGTCCGAGCCGCCCGCGAAGGCCGTGCCGCACCCGCTGCCGAAGCCCGTGACGCACCCCGCGCCCGAGTCGCGGGAGCCCGCGTCGCTGGCCGACACCGGTGCGGACCAGGCCATGCCCGCGCTCGCCGCGAGCGCGGCCCTGCTGGCCGGCGGTGTCGCCCTGTACCGGCGCTACCGGCCCGGCGCGACGCGCTGACGCACCAGGCGCCGTCATGGCGGACGGAGGCCCACCGGATCCCCCCTTACCGGTGGGCCCTACCCATGACTTCGTCGTGTGCGCCCGCGCGGAGCGCCGCAGCCGGGCGCACGGAACCCACCACGGTGCTCGCCCTCCGCGGCCGGCAGCGGCGCGAGGGCGCCCGCCCCGGCGCGCGGGGAGCGGGGCGGGAGGCGCGGTGCGCCGGGGCGGCTCCCCGCAGGACTTCAACGGGGCTCCCACCGGACTCTCACGGGACGGGAACGGCGTGCTGCGGCCGGCCCCGGACACCGCGGGCACGGACGCGGTGATCGCCGAACGGGCGGCGCACTTCCACGAGGCGGGCCACGGCGGCGAGGAGAGGCCGTACGGTCACGGCCACGACCGGCGGACCCCGGCCGGCGGCCTCAGCCGCGGCCGGCCCTCGCACGGTCCGGGGCGACGACACCCGGGACCGCCGGGGCGGTCCGGAGGAGCCGCCCGACCCGGCCGACGCCCCCGATGCCGTCGGCTCCTCCCGCTGCGCCCCTCCGTGCCATGACCTCGCGTCCCTCAGGATGCCCGCCGGAGCCGGAACCGTTCACCCCGCCGGGACCGCGCACCAGGAGCGCTCCCCGCCGGGACACCTCACCATCGGACGTGGCCGGCAGCAGACCGGCGGACGGGGCCGGCAGCCCGTGCCGGCCGTGCGGAGGAAGCAGGGCGCGCCGACGACAGCGGATGCGGCCCCGGCACCCGTCGTACCCGCATCCGGCGGACGCCGCTTGTCACACCTTTGTGAAAATCAGCGGTCCGGAATATGTAACGGCCGGATTTTCCTTGACGGTCCTCGCCGGGCACTGTCACGATCGCCGACATGACGATGCGACTGGATTTCACGCGGCGACGCCATGTCGATCTCGTGCGTGTCTCCAGTGCCTCTTGTCGCCCCGCGGTCTGATCATCGTCCCGGTCCGCCGCGCTCTTTCCTTCTCCCGCGTTTCTCCGCTCTTCTGATTTTCTTTCCGTACGCCTGAATTCCTGCTGCTCACGCACTCCGGAATGCGGTGTGCTCGAAGTGTGCTCGAAAGCTTTTCCGCTCGTCCGCAACGACGATCGTCCGCAACGACGATCATCTGCAAACGATCATCCGCAGGAGGAGTGCCCGTATGTCCGCCCGGCGCCCGAAGGTCACCGCCGCCGTCCATCCCGGCCTGCGGCACCCGGGCGTCCCGGCCGAGTCCGGCGTCACCGCCGACCATCTGCCGGGCGGGCGCTTCGCCGTCGATGCCGTCTGCGGCTGGTTCAAGGACGAGTTCGCCGCTCCGGGCGGTCGAGGCACTCGCCGATGCGGTCACCGAGCGGGCCCGTGGCGACTTCGCGGTACGGGTGGCCGCGGTCGAGGCCCGCGCCACCGACGTCGCCCTGGGGGTCACGAACCGCATCCTCGAGGTCACGGGCGCCCGCTCCGCCACCGAGGGCCTGGACCGCTTCTGGCGCAACGTCCGCACCCGCACCCTGCACGCCCCCGTCGCCTGCGGGCGCCGCGAGGCCGGCCCTGGGTGCTGGAGGGCGAACTGCCCGAGCCCGCCTGGTACTTCTGACCGCTCCCTCAGGGCATCCGTCGCACACGGGCGCCCCCGGCTCCCAGAAAGAGAACCGCCATGGCCATCGTCCTGTCCGTCTCCGGCAGCCCCTCCGCCTCCTCCCGCACCAACCGTCTGCTGCGCCATCTCGACCGGCGGCTGACCCGTCAGGGCCACGAGGTGATCCCGCTCGACGTCCGCACGATCCCCGCCGAGGCCCTGCTCGGCGCGGACGCCCGGCACCCGGCGATCGCCGAGGCCACCGAGCTGTTCGCCCGTGCCGACGGCGTGATCGTCGGCACCCCCGTCTACAAGGCGTCGTACTCCGGCGTCCTCAAGGCGCTGCTCGACCTGCTTCCGCAGTACGCCCTGACCGGCAAGACCGTGCTGCCGCTCGCCACCGGCGGCACCCTCGCCCACGTCCTGGCCCTCGACTACGCCCTGCGTCCGGTCCTGAACTCCATGGGCGCACAGCACATCGTGCAGGGCTGGTTCACCCTCGACAAGGACATCACCGTGCACGAGGACGGCACCCTGACCGTCGCACCGGCCGCCGAGGAGGCGCTGACCCAGGTCGTCGACCAGTTCTCGGCGGCCCTCGGCCGCGCCCCGCTGCTGGCCGCGACGGGGTGAGCGCCGTGTCCGCCCATGTGATCGCCGGCGACGCCGATTCGAGGTGTCCGGCACCCGCCCGGCGCTCGGCTCCCTCGGCCTGCACCGGCACCGGCGTGACGCCCGCATCCGCACCCTGCGCGACCCGGTCCGCCGGAAGGTCCGGCACATCGGCCGGTACGTGCGCAACGGCACCCGGCCGCCCCGGCACGGCCTGCCGCAGCCCCGGCTGCTTCCACGGACGTTCCCGATCGGAGACCCCACGTGTCCCTCACCTTCCACTGGTTCCTGCCCACCAACGGCGACAGCCGCCATGTGGTCGGAGGCGGCCACGGCTCCCCGGTCACCGCCTCCGGGCGGGACCGGCCGCCGACCGTCGCCTATCTGAGCCAGATCGCCCGCGCCGCCGAGGACCTGGGCTTCGCCGGCGCGCTCACGCCGACCGGCGCCTGGTGCGAGGACGCCTGGCTGACCACCGCGATGGTGTCCCAGGCCAGCGACCGCCTGAAGTTCCTGGTCGCCCTCCGGCCCGGTCTCGTCTCGCCGACGCTGGCCGCGCAGATGGCGTCCACCTTCCAGTGGCAGACCGGCGGTCGGCTGCTGCTCAATGTCGTCACCGGCGGCGAGAGCCATGAGCAGCGGGCCTACGGCGACTTCCTCGGCAAGGACGACCGGTACCGGCGCACCGGGGAATTCCTGCGGATCGTGAGGGACTTGTGGGACGGCAGGACCGTCGACCTGCACGGCGAGCACCTGAGGACGGAGGGCGCACGGCTCGCCCGGCTGCCCGACCCGGTCCCCGAGGTGTACTTCGGCGGCTCCTCCCCGATCGCGGGCGAGGTCGCGGCCCGGTACGCCGATGTCTACCTCACCTGGGGCGAGCCGCCCGCGCAGGTCGCCGAGAAGATCGCCTGGATCGGGCGGACAGCCGCGCGGCAGGGCCGTACCCTCCGCTTCGGCATCCGGCTGCACGTCATCACCCGGGACACCGCCGAGCAGGCCTGGGCCGAGGCGAACCGGCTTCTGGACGGTTTCGACGAGGAGACCGTGCGGTCCGTCCAGGCGGGACTCGCCCGCAGCGAGTCCGAGGGCCAGCGGCGCATGCTCGCCCTGCACGGCGGCAGCCGGGACCGGCTGGAGGTCCACCCCAACCTCTGGGCCGGGATCGGGCTGGTGCGCGGCGGGGCGGGCACGGCACTGGTCGGCAGCCACGAGGAGGTCGCCGAGCGGATCGAGGAGTACGCGGCGCTCGGCATCGAGGAATTCGTGCTCTCGGGCTACCCGCACCTGGAGGAGGCGTACTGGTTCGGCGAGGGCGTGCTGCCGCGGCTCGCCGCGCGGGGGCTGTGGCGGCACCCCCGCGGCGAGCGGGACGCCCCCGCGACGGGGGTGGCGTTCGCGAGCTGAGCCTCAGGCGCCCAGACGGCCGAGGTGGGCCCGGCGCACCTCGGCCGTCTGCCCCTGGACCAGCAGGAACATGCCCTCACGGAACAGCCGCTGGGCCCGGCTGCCCAGGACCAGGGACCGGCCGCCCCCGGCCACGACCGCCGCGGTCGTCGCGGCACGCATCAGGTCGTACGCCCGTGTCTTCAGCGCGAGCCGCTCCTCGAGGTGCTCGTGCGGCACCGGGTGGTCCCACAGGGCGTACGCCCGCTTTCGTGTCTCGTCGAGGCGGGCGCGCAGGGAACGCGCCGTGGGCGCCGCCTCGGGAACGCCGTCCAGCAGGGCGAGCGCCGCGTCGGCCACGCCGAAGACGGCCGGGGAGGCATTGGTGTTGCGGGGGCGGTCGGTCACGGCGAACTCCTCCTGCGAAGTGCGCAGGACGACCGCCTCCTCGGGAAGCCACAGGCCGTCCAGCTCCAGCGACACCGTGCGGGAGGCGGTGAGCGCCGCGAGCCGCAGGGGCGGCGACGGGCGCAGCCCCGGCTGCTCGCGCGCCTCGGTGAACGCGAACACCACCTCGGCGGTGTCGGTCACGCCCGCCAGCAGCATCACGTCGTTCAGCCCCCATCCCGTGTACCAGGGCACGGTGCCCTCGAAGCGCCAGCCGCCGCGGTCGGGCACGGCACGCACGGGCACCCGGGGGAAGGCACGGACGTGCGCATAGGCGATCCCCGCGAGCAGCTCTCCGGAGGCCAGCGGGCGCAGCAGCCGCTCGCGCACCGGGCGTTCGCTGTCCGCCAGCAGCCTCACCGGGGTGTGGTGCTGCGTCGTCACGAACCAGGTCGAGCAGCAGGCCCCGGCCAGGATCTCCGCCGTTTGCCGGGCCACGGCGGCGGGCGCCGCCGCCCCGCCGTACTCCGCGGGTGCGCTCACCCCCAGCAGCCCCGAGCGCTTCACCGCCTCGATGTGGCTCAGGGGCACGCCCTCCTGGTCGACGCGTTCGGCGTTCGGGGCGAGCAGCTCGTCCGCGAGGCGGCGGGCACGGGTGACGAGGGGGTGCGTGGCGACGGTCATGGAAGCGATTCTCCCGGTGCCGCCGGGCGAGGTGCCGGTGGCAGGGACGTGTCGTTCCTGCGGGAGGAGCACGGCCGGGCGGAGGACGCGACGGCACGGAGGACGTCACGGAGGACCTCACGGAGTGCCGAGGGCAGGAACGTGCTGTTCACGGAGGGGTTTGCGCCGGGGCAAGGAGTGTCCGGTCGCCGGCGGACGGCCATCCGGGGCGCGGATGCGGGAAGTTGACCGACTTCCGGACTTGACTGGTACAGACCAAACGCGGTTGAGTGTGCCACCGACATCCCCCCACCACGGCCGCCCCCCCACCTCGTGGCCGGTACCGCCGGTGCGTGTGCACAGGGCCGGGCCCCGCCCTGCCCCCGTACGGGTGCGGTCGTGCCGGACAAAGGAGTTGACCCTGTGTCGAGACGCCGCATGACCGCCGTCCTGACCTCGCTCGCCGTCTCGTGCGCCGCCCTGGTGCTCCAGTCGGCCCCCAGCGCCTCCGCCGCCGGATTCGTCGTGAGCGAGGCGCAGTTCAACCAGATGTTCCCGAACCGGAACCCGTTCTACAGCTACAGCGGGCTCACCTCCGCCCTCAGCACGTACCCCGGCTTCGCCAACACCGGCAGCGACACGGTGAAGAAGCAGGAGGCCGCGGCGTTCCTCGCCAACGTCAGCCACGAGACCGGCGGGCTGGTGCACATAGTCGAGCAGAACACCGCCAACTACCCGCACTACTGCGACTGGAGCCAGTGGTACGGCTGCCCGGCGGGCCAGGCGGCGTACTACGGGCGCGGCCCGATCCAGCTCAGCTGGAACTTCAACTACAAGGCCGCGGGCGATGCGCTGGGCATCGACCTGCTCAACAACCCCTGGCAGGTGGAGAACAACTCCTCCGTCGCCTGGAAGACGGCCCTGTGGTACTGGAACACCCAGTCCGGCCCCGGTTCCATGACCGGCCACAACGCCATGGTCAGCGGCGCGGGCTTCGGCCACACCATCCGCAGCATCAACGGTTCCCTGGAGTGCGACGGCCGCAACCCCGCCCAGGTGCAGAGCCGCGTCGACGCCTACCTGAAGTTCACTCAGATCCTCGGGGTCCCCGCGGGCAACAACCTGTACTGCTGAGGTGGCTGACGTGAAGGTGCGTCGCATGATGTCATGCCCCTGACATCAAGCCGACCGGGCCGCGGACATCGCACCACGGCGATGCGCCGCGGCCACGTCCGGACGAAGGGCACACCGTCATGCGCACCGTCCACGTCCTGCTCGCCACGGCCGCGGCGCTGACCGCCGCGGTCGTGGCACCCCCGGCCCCCGCGGGCGCCGCGGCGGACGTTCCCCCCGAGGGGACGTACTACGTCCAGAGCGTCACGACCGGCCTCAACGCCTCCGCCCAGGGAAGCGCCGTGGAGCAGCGCAGACCCAAGGGCGACGAGGACCACCAGCAGTGGAACCTCCGGGCGAGCGGAACGTCGTACGTCCTGGAGAACACCGACACGGCGGGCAGCTGCCTCGGCCGCTCCGGCACCCAGGCGCGCGTCGTCCCCTGCACCAGCGCCGACGCGGCCTGGGAGATCGCACCGGCCGGAGACGACCGGTACACCCTCAAGGCCCCCGGCACCGACCGCCATCTGACCGTCGCCGCCAAACCGGCCGGCGCCACCTACCCCGCACAGCTGGCCGTCGGTCCCGCGGGCGACCTCGCCCGCTGGTACCTCACCCCGGTACGGCCGGCCACCCGGCCCATGCCGCCGGCCGGCCAGCGCACCCTCGACCAGGTCACCTTCCTGACCGCCCACAACGCCTACGCCAACGGAGTCGACGGCGGCTTCGCCCCGCCGTTCATCAACCTCCTGCCCAACCAGACCCGCGGCATCGAACAGCAACTCGCCGACGGCGTACGCGGGTTCATGCTGGACATCCACCAGACCCCGGACGGTGCGATCCTCTGCCACAACAGCTGCACGCTGGTCAGCAGGCCGGTCGCGCTGTGGGTGGACCTCCAGCGCATGGTCGACTTCCTCGAGGCGCACCCCGACCAGTTCATCACCGTCTTCCTCGAGGACTACGTCGACCCCGGCGTCCTGCGCAGTGAACTCGCCCGGGTCGACGGCCTGTACGACGTGCTCTACCGGCCCGACCGGACCGGTGTGCGGCAGAACGGCTGGCCGAGAGTGGCCGATCTGATCGCCGCCAACCAGCGACTGCTGATCTTCACCGACCACAGCCGCTCCGCCGACGAGGCCGCGGGCCTGACCCGCGACAGCTTCGGTGTGATGTACCAGCGCGAGTGGACGGTGGAGAACTACTGGTCGATGGGGGCCGGGCTGGGCTCCTCCGACTGGTCCTGCTACAGCCGCTGGTACGGCGCCGACCTCAACATCCCGCTGACCCGCACCGAGCCCGGTTTCCGCCCGCTGTTCGTGATGAACCACTTCCGCGACAGCACGATCTCCGCCACGGCGCAGAACGACAACAGCAAACTCACCGACCGCGCCGAGCGGTTCTGCATGCCCGCCGCGCGCAAGAAGCCCAACTTCCTCGCCGTGGACCGCTACGACCTGGGCAACCCGGCGGCCGCCGTCGCCACCCTGAACACCTACGTCTACCCCTGAGCACCCCTCCCGGGGAGAACCGCCCCCGGGAGAACCCGCTTGCGGCGCACGGCGGTGTGCGGCACTCCGGCGACGAGCCCCCGGACGATCACCGCGGACGCCGCGGGCACCTTCGGACCCGGTGATCCGCCCGTCAACCGCATCGGCCTGGGAGCGATGCGGTTGGCGGGCAGCACCGCCTTCCACCCCGGCACCGGCAACTCCGGCCGCCCGGCGGGGAACATGGCCGCCGGCGCACCGCGTCTTGCCGACGGGGGACGCGCTGCACACCGGAAGCACGTGAGGCATCCGCGGCACGCCGGGCCCGGACCGGCCCGGCCGGCGGCCCGTGCCGGGGCGCCTTCGCGTCTCCGCTCCTCCCGTGACCCGTGCCGCCTCCCGTGTCCGCATCCGTCCGGCGGGACTGGCGCCCGGGAAGTTTTACGTATAACCTCACTCGGCGCCCGTCAGTCCCGAAAGGCTCCGATGAGACGCGTCGCCCTGGTCACCCTCGTCGTCGACGACCACGACGAGGCGATCCGCCACTACACCGAGGCGCTCGGCTTCCGTCCTGTCGAGGACACCCCGCGCCCGGACGGCTCGCGCTGGGTCGTCGTCGCACCGGAGGGGAACGGCGCCGGCACCGCCCTGCTGCCCGCCCGCGCCAGGAACGGGCGCCAGCGGGCCCGGGTGGGCGACCAGACCGGCGGGCGCGTCGGGTTCTTCCTGCTGCACCGGCGACTTCGCCCGCGACCACGCCCGGATGCGGGCGGCGGGCGTGACCTTCCTGGAGGAGCCGCGGCACGAGCCGTACGGCACCGTCGCCGTCTTCGAGGACCTGTACGGCAATCGCTGGGACCTGCTCCAGCCCGCCACCCCCTGACATCCGCCAACCGTCCGAGGAGACGCCCATGACCGCGCCCCGCGTCGGCGCCGACACCCTGCGCAGACTGCCCAAGGCCGTCCTGCACGACCACCTCGACGGCGGGCTGCGTCCGGCCACCGTCGTCGAACTCGCCGAGGAGACCGGCCACACGCTGCCCACCACCGACCCCGACGAGCTCGCGGCCTGGTACTGCGAGGCGGCCAACTCCGGGGACCTGGTGCGCTACATAGCCACCTTCGAGCACACCCTCGCCGTGATGCAGACCCGTGAGGGACTGCTGCGCACCGCCGAGGAGTACGTCCTCGACCTGGCCGAGGACGGCGTGGTGTACGCGGAGGTCCGCTACGCCCCCGAGCTCATGGTGAAGGGCGGACTGACCCCGGCCGAGGTCGTCGAGACCGTCCAGGAGGGCCTGGCCGCCGGCATGGCCAAGGCCGCCGCCGCCGGTACGCCCGTCCGGGTCGGCACGCTGCTGTGCGGGATGCGGATGTTCGACCGCAGCCGGGAGATCGCCGGTCTGGCGGTCGCCCACCGCGACGCGGGCGTCGTCGGCTTCGACATCGCCGGGGCCGAGGACGGCTTCCCGCCCGCCGACCACCTGGACGCCTTCGAGTACCTGCGCCGCGAGAACATGCCGTTCACCATCCACGCCGGCGAGGCCCACGGCCTGCCCAGCATCCACCAGGCGCTCCAGGTCTGCGGCGCCCAGCGCATCGGGCACGGCGTGCGGATCGTCGACGACATCGTCGACGGCAAGCTGGGCCGGCTGGCCGGATGGGTGCGCGACCGCCGGATCGCCCTGGAGATGTGCCCGACCTCCAACCTGCAGACCGGGGCCGCCCGTTCGATCGCCGAGCACCCCATCACCGCCTTGAAGGACCTCGGCTTCAGGGTCACCCTCAACACCGACAACCGCCTGGTGTCCGGCACCACGATGACCCGTGAGATGTCCCTGCTGGTCGAGCACGCGGGCTGGACGGTCGAGGACCTGCGCACGGTCACGGTGAACGCGGTCAAGAGCGCGTTCATCCCCTTCGACGAGCGCAACGCCCTGATCAGGGACGTGATCCTGCCCGGCTACGAGTCCGCGCTCTCCAGCAGCCCCCTGACGTAGGCGGCCTGGCCGACGTGCTGCAGATCGTCGGACAGGACGCTGACGAGGCGGACGCCGAGACTGACCGGCGGATCCCAGCTGTCGTCGACGATGCGCTCGAGGTCCCGGGCGGTCAGGGAGCGCAGGGCCTTCAGGGTCTGCTCGTGCACGGCGTCGTGGTAGCCGGTCAGCAGCTCGCCCGAGCCGACCCGCACCCTGGCGACCTGCGCCGGGCTGTGCCCGTACCCGGTGTCGTGGCGCTCCAGGCCGAGCCCGAAGCGCTCCTGCCAGCCCTGGGAGAGCCACACCTGCTCAAGGCCGAAGGCGTCGGCGACATGGTCGTCCTGCACCCGTGTGAGGTGCCACAGGAGCCAGGCGACGGAGTTGGCGCCGGCGGCGGGACGGGCGTTGAGCCGCTCGGCCGGCAGGCCGTCGACGACGGCGTGGAACTCTTCCCGGATGCGGCCGTAGCCGTCGATGAGGATGTCCTTTGCGTGCATGTGCCCACCCTCGCGCATCCGCTCCCGTCATGCCCGCGAAACGTCGCGGGGCGCCGGGCGCCGCGACTCCAGCAGGGCGACCAGGGCACGGGCGGCGGGGCTGGTGGCCTGGTCGGGCGGCAGCAGGGCGACGGTCTCGTACTCCGCGCCGGTGTCCTCCTTCAGCGGCAGCGCGGTCAGCGAGGACCGCTTGTGCCGGAAGTGGCGGGGCACGACCGCGACGCCGAGGTTCTCGTCGACCAGGTCGAGCAGGCTGTGCACGTCGTTGACCTCCAGGGCCACCGTGCGCCGCACGCCCGCGGCGGCGAAGACCGCGTCGGTGGTCCGGCGCGGCCCCCAGTCCGGGTGGAAGTCGACGAAGACCTCGCCGTCCAGGTCCTGCGGTGTGAGGGCGGCACCGGACGCCGCGAGCCGGTGGCCGGGGTGGCACAGCACGGTCATCGGCTCGCTGGCCAGCGACAGCGAGCGCAGCTGGTCGGTGTCCGCACGGGTGCGGTAGGCGAACGCCAGGTCGAGCCGGCCGGCCGCGACCTCCTCCGCCAGCGCTCCCGAGCCCGTCTGCCGCAGCCGTATCTCCACATCCGGGTGCCGCCGCCGGAACGCGGCGAGCAGCCCGGCGACATGCACCCCGGCGATGCACTGCTCGGTGCCCAGCGACAGCGTGCCGCGCAGCACGCCCTGCACCGCCGCCACCGCCTCGTGCGCCGCCCGCACGTGCGCCAGGATCCGCTCCGCCTCGCCGAGCAGCGCGCGCCCGGCCTCCGTGAGCGTCACCCGGCGCGTGGTGCGCACGAACAACGGGGTCCGCAACTCCCGCTCCAGCGACCGGATCGATGCCGACAGCCCCGACTGGGAGACCATCAGCCGCTCGGCCGCCCGGGTGAAGTGCCGCTCCTCGGCGACGGCGACGAAGTGCTGGAGGTGGCGCAGTTCCATGACCGAGAAGCCTAGTCGCTGAATTCCATCGGATTCTTCTGTTGGACCACTGGCCGCCGGTGGCGCCAGAGTGGGACACCGGTTCCTCGGAGCCGGTCGTATCCTCTCGACGTCCCAGGGAGTCGTGTTGTACCTCGCCCACCCCGACCGCTATGCGGACATGCCCTACCGGCGCGCCGGACGCAGTGGTCTGAAGCTCCCCGCCGTGTCGCTCGGCCTGTGGCACAACTTCGGCCCCGGCCGCCCGGCCGAGACCCGGCGCGCCCTGCTGCGCCGCGCCTTCGACCTCGGCATCACCCACTTCGACCTGGCCAACAACTACGGTCCGCCGCCCGGCGCCGCCGAGTCCGCCTTCGGCGAGGCGCTGCGGACGGACTTCGCTCCGTACCGGGACGAGCTGGTGATCTCCACCAAGGCCGGCCACCGGATGTGGCCCGGCCCGTACGGCGAATGGGGCTCGCGCAAGTACCTGCTGGCCTCGCTGGACCAGAGCCTGAGACGGATGGGCCTGGAGTACGTCGACATCTTCTACTCGCACCGCCCCGACCCCGGCACTCCGCTGGAGGAGACGATGGGCGCCCTGCACACGGCGGTCCAGCAGGGCAAGGCGCTCTACGTCGGCGTCTCCAACTACTCCCCGGAGCAGACCCGCGAGGCCGTCCGGATCCTGGGCGAGATGGGCACCCCGCTGCTCATCCACCAGCCGCGCTACTCGATGCTCGACCGGCGCCCCGAGGAGCAGGGCCTGCTGGACGTCCTCGACGAACTCCAGGTCGGCTCCATCGCCTACTCGCCGCTGGAGCAGGGCCTGCTCACCGCCCGCTACCTCGACGGCATCCCCGAGGACTCCCGCGCGGCGAGCGACAGCCCGTTCCTGGACTCCGACGCGGTCACCGAGGAACTGGTGGGCAGACTGCGCGCCCTGCAGAAGATCGCCGAGGCCCGCGGCCAGTCCCTGGCCCAGCTGGCCCTGGCCTGGGTGCTGCGCGGCGGCCGGGTCACCTCGGCCCTGGTCGGCGCGAGCAGCCCGCAGCAGCTCCAGGACAGTGTGGAGGCGATCCGCAACCTGGACTTCGACGCGGAGGAGCTGGCCCGCATCGACGCGATCGTCCGGCCGTAGGGGCCGTCCCCGTCCCGGCGGGAG
Source organism: Streptomyces thermovulgaris (assembly GCF_002155915.1). GTDB lineage: Bacteria > Actinomycetota > Actinomycetes > Streptomycetales > Streptomycetaceae > Streptomyces > Streptomyces thermovulgaris. The sequence goes on from NZ_MUME01000350.1 coordinate 19,066, forward strand.
CACCCTGCCGGGACGGGCCGCGCAGGCCGGTCCCCGCCGGGCGGGGGCCGCGCGGCCACGGACCGTCACGGTTTCGGCCACACAGCGTGCCGCATGTGCCGGGAGAGTGGCCGGAAAACATGGTGACACTGTTTCAGCAGTGAACATACTCGGGATTCAGGGCAGTTCACCACACAACAATCATGCTTCACCGCACGGCAACCGCCCGGAGAGCGAGGCAGTACCGGTAGGGCGACGACGCGACGGGGGAGGAGCAGTGCACGACGAATTCCTGTGCCATGTCACTGCGTACGGCGTGTGCGACGGACGCCGCGTCGGCGTCCCGCTCGGCACCTACCGCGCACCCACCCTGGCCCTGGCCCTGTGGTGGCTGCGGGACCGCGCCTCCTGGATCGCCGAACGGCTCGACCCCCTTCCCGGCAACCCCCGCATCCCGGCCGGTGCGCTCGTCCCGGTGCCGGACACCGTGCCCGACGTACCGAGCATTCTGCGGGCCTGGTGCGCCGACATCGCCCAGCAGGAAGCCGTCGCCGACGAGCTGGCCGACGGGCGGCTGGTGCGGATCGCCGCCAGCGACGACACCACCGAGTACGAACTGCTCGCGGAATCGGTGGACTCCCTGCGCATGCATCGCACCCTCCCGGCCCTCGTCCTGCCGACGGCCTGACGGCCGTCTCCCCGGTGACCCGGCGGCGTCCCGGAAGGAGCCCGGGCGGGCCCGGACCGGGTCCGGAAAGGAGCTCCCGTCCGGCGGCGCACCCGTGCGGCCGGCCCGCCGGGAGAACCGCATGCGGGGACTGCCGGACGCGGCCCGGGGTAACAGGACAGATGCGGAAGTGTCCGGCACCGGCTCGGCGGGAGAGACATGCATGACCGAGGACCTGGACGGGGCAGTGATACCGACTGGTTCCGACGTCCCCGTGGAACCGCTCCGACGGGCGGCGCACTACACCGGTGAACCGGGGTGCATCGCCGCGGCGCGGTCCTTCGCCGCGCAGTTCCTGGACCAGCTCAGGACCGAGTGGTGCGCCGGGATCGGCCCCCGTTCCGGCGACGCGCTCCTGCTGGTGGTCAGCGAACTGGTCACCAACGCCGACCAGCACAGCAACGGCCCCTACATCCTGGAGCTCGAGGGGACGGACGCCTTCGTCGGCGTGTGCGTCTACGACAGCAGCGCCGCGCTGCCCCGGCTCTTCCCCCGGGATCCGCAGCGCATCGGCCGGCACGGCCTGGAGATCGTGCACGCGCTGGCCTCCGAGGTCACCGTGGAGCGGGTGCCGGTCGGCAAGCGCGTACGCGCGGTGGTCGCCCTCGGCGGCGACTGACCCCGAAAGGGGCCGAAGCGGTACCGGGCGGGGCGTGCCGTACCCCGTCCGGGGCGGGCGCGAGGAACCGCTCGCCGCGGCCGGCCCGATCCGCACGACGCCCCCGGAGACGGCCTGGGGACGTCCTTGGACGGCTCCGGGGTGCGTCAGGCGCAGCCCAGCTCGCCCAGCATTCCCTGCCGCAGCTGTGTGATGATCTTCTTGATCAGCCGGGAGACATGCATCTGCGAGCAGCCGAGCCGTTCGCCGATCTCCGCCTGAGTGGCCTCCTCCACGAACCGCAGATGGATGATCCGCCGGTCGCGTTCACTGAGCCCGGCCACCAGCGGCGCGAGGCAGTGGAAGTCCTCGACGAGCCCGATCCCGGCCTCCTCGACCCCGATGAAGTCGGCGAGCACCGCCTCGCCGTCCTCGGCGCCGTCACCGGTGAGGGCGGCGTCCAGCGAGGCGGAGTTGTAGCCGTTGGAGGCGATCCGGGCCTCGATCACCTGCTCCTCGGAGAGGTTCATCAGCGTGGCGAGCTCGCCGACCGTCGGGTCCCGGTCCAGACGGCTGGACAGCTCCTCACGGGCCCGGGCGAGCTCCACCCGCAGCTCCTGCAGCCGCCGCGGGACGTGCACCGCCCAGGTGGTGTCGCGGAAGAACCGCTTGATCTCACCGACGATGTAGGGCAGGGCGAAGGAGGTGAACTCCACCTCGCGTGCCAGCTCGAACCGGTCGATGGCCTTGATCAGGCCGATCATCCCGGTCTGGACGACGTCCTCCATGTCGTCGCCGCGGTTGCGGAACCGGCCGGCCGCGAACCGCACCAGCGACATGTTCATCTCGATGAGGGTGTTGCGCGCGTACTGGTACTCGGGCGTGCCCTCCTCCAGTTCCGTCAGCCGCCGGAAGAAGTGACGGGACAGCTCCCGTGCGTCCCGCGGGGCGACCGACCGAGGGTCCGCCACCCCTGGCAGCGGCTCACCGTCCGTCCCGGTCTGCGGGGTCTTCCCGACCGCTGTCTCGGACCGGCTCACGGCGGTGTCCATTGCCTCTCCCAGTGAAGTCACGGTGCGGCCTCTGCCTTCTCGGCCTGTGCATGTCTGCCTGTGTACGTCCGGTTCCGGTGCTTTGCCACCGAAGCGAACGCCGGACGGCCGCGCGACCCCCGGGTTCCCCGTCCGCGGCGATCCATGCGCGCCGGTCCCCGGATTCCCTCCGCCGCCCTCCCTCGTACCTTCTGCGTCCCCTTTCGTCCCTCCTGCGGAGCCGTACGGATTGCGGGTACCCCGTGTCACCGGGAGAATGCCCTCCGTGTTCCGGCCGGGGGACGGCGGGCGCGGCCGGCGCTTCACCCAGAGCGGAATGCCGTTCCCTTTCCGCTCCCTTCCGTCCGCGCGGGTGATCCTTACGCTGAAGGAATGAGCAGCCGAGGACCGAAGCACGTCCGTGTCGTTCCCCTGAAGCCGCTGAACCCGCCGGCCGCGCGCCCCGGGGCGGCCCGCCCGCACTCCCGCCGCCCGGCCGAGGCTCCCCGCGAACCGCTCTGGCGCGACCTCGTCGGTGACGTCCTGCGCCGGGAGAGACTCGCGCAGGAGCGCACACTCCAGGACGTCGCCGACGCGGCACGGATCTCGATGCCGTATCTGTCGGAGATCGAACGCGGCCGCAAGGAGGCCTCCTCGGAGGTCCTTGCGGCCGCGGCACGGGCGCTCGGTCTGGGACTGGGCGACCTGCTGTCACGGGCGCAGGAGGAGCTGGCGCGGGCCACTCGCCCCGCCCTCTCCGCCTCCCGCTCCCGTTACGACGGCCTGTGCCTGGCCGCCTGACCGCGCACCGTCCCGGCCGGCGCCCGCGGCCGTCTCACACGGGTGCGAGGCGCCGGCTCAGCACCTGGTCGGCCAGCCCGTAGGCCACCGCCTCCTCGGCGGTGAACACCTTGTCGCGGTCCATGTCCGCGCGCAGGGTGGCGACGTCGTGTCCGGTGTGCCGGGAGAGCACCTCCTCCACCTGGGAACGGATCCGGACCATCTCCTTGGCCTCCAGCGCCAGATCGGAGACCGTGCCCTGCCGGCCGCTGCTGGCCGGCTGCCCCAGCAGCACGCGCGCGTGCCGCAGCACGAACCGCCGTCCCGGGGCCCCGCCCGCCAGCAGCACCGCCGCCGTGGAGGCCGCCTGCCCCACGCAGAACGTGGAGACCGGCGCCCGGACGAACGTCATCGTGTCGTAGATCGCCATCAGCGAGGTGAACGATCCGCCGGGCGAGTTGATGTACATCGCGATCTCCTGCTCGGGGTTCTCCGACTCCAGGTGCAGGAGCTGGGCGATGACGACATTGGCCACGCCGTCGTCGATCTCGGTGCCGAGAAAGACGATCCGCTCGTTCAGCAGCCGGCTGAACACGTCGTACGAGCGCTCGCCCCGGGCGGTCCGCTCGATCACGTACGGAACCGTGTACGACCCCATGGTCACCACCCCATCCGCCGGCGGGCGGCCGGGAGGATCTCGGCGAACGAGTTCACCACCCGGTCCACGATCCCGTACTCGAGGGCCTGCCGGGCCGTGAACCAGCGGTCCCGGTCGCTGTCCCGCGCGATCGTCTCCTCGCTCTGCCCGGTGTGCTCGGCGGTGATCCGCTCGATGCTCCGCTTGATGTACTCCAGGTTCTCCGCCTGGATCTCGATGTCGGCGGTGGTGCCGCCGATGCCCGCCGACGGCTGGTGCATCATGATCCGAGCGTTCGGCAGCGCGAACCGCTTGCCGCGGGCTCCCACCGTCAGCAGGAACTGGCCCATGCTGGCCGCGAACCCCATGGCCAGCGTCGCCACGTCGTTGGGGATGAGCCGCATCGTGTCGTAGATGGCGAGGCCCGCGGTGACGGATCCGCCGGGGCTGTTGATGCACAGGACGATGTCGTTGCGCGGGTCCTCGGCCGACAGCAGGAGCAGCTGCGCGCACACGCGGTTGGCCGACGCCTCGTCGACCTGGGTGCCCAGGAGCACGATCCGCTGCGCGAGCAGTCCGGCCGCGAGATGGTCGTCGAACCGGCTGGGAAAGGCGTCCCCCTCCACGGCGCGCGGCAGGAGCGGGGTGAGCGGGGACAGGGCGGTCGGTGGAGCCATCGGGTCTCCTCACGTCGATGGGATGCTGCCGAACCCCACTGTCGTCCCGGCGAGTTGACTCCGGGGGTTTTCTCTGCCCGCAGCAGATTCGCCACGAGCGGAGCCACCCCGCCGGCCCGCCCCGGACACCGGCCGGGAGAACGCCCGGACACCGGCCGGCAGGAGGCCCGGGCGTCGGCCGGAGGAACGCCCGGGGCGTCCCGGCCGCCGCATCCCCGGACTTTTTCACGGGCGCACCGATGAGTTCCGCCGCGCGGACGGGTCGACACCCATGACACCCCTGTCCGCATCACCCCCGCAGGAGGACCCCATGACCGCTCAGGGATTCACCACCTGTCTCTGGTTCGACGGCCGGGCCGAGGAGGCCGCCCGCTACTACGTCTCGGTCTTCCCGGACTCCCGCATCGGGCGGGTCACCCGCTTCAACGAGGCCGGCCCGGGGACCCCCGGTTCGGTGCTCACCGTCGACTTCGTGGCCAACGGCCAGAAGTTCGTCGCGCTCAACGGCGGCCCCGAGTTCACGTTCAACGAGTCGGTTTCCTTCCAGATCCACTGCGCGGACCAGGAGGAGGTCGACCACTACTGGGCCAGGCTCACCGAGGACGGCGGCGAACCCGGCCCCTGCGGCTGGCTCAGGGACAAGTACGGCGTCTCCTGGCAGGTCGTCCCGGACAGGCTTCTCGAGATGCTCTCCGACCCCGACACGGAGAAGGCGGTCCGGGTCACACGGGCGATGCACGCCATGAGCAAGTTCGACATCGCCGCGCTGGAGAAGGCGTACGCCGGCGAGTGACGGCGTGCCGCGGGGCGGCCCGCCCGTGCGGGGGGCGGACCGGCCCCGCGGGTTTCCGGCTCAGGACAGGTCGTTCACCAGCACCGCCGCCCCGTCGAAGCGGCCGGCCTTCAGGTCCCGCAGGGCCCGCGGGGCCTCGGACATCGGATAGGTGTGCGTGGTGGCGCGCACGCCGTGCCGGGCGGCCAGGACGAGGAACTCCCGGCCGTCCTCCCGGGTGTTCGAGGTGACGCTGCGCAGCTCCTTCTCGTAGAACAGCTCGCTCTCGTAGTGCAGCGGCGGCGTGTCGCTCAGATGGATCCCGGCGACGGACAGGACACCGCCGCGGTCCAGGGCCCGCAGGGCCACCGGGACCAGGTCGCCCACCGGGGCGAACAGGATCGCGCTGTCCAGCGGCTCGGGCGGCGACGCGTACGCGTCCTGGGCCGAGGCGGCGCCCAGCTCCAGCGCGAGCCGCCGCGAGGCCTCCCCGCGGGTCATGACGTGCACGGTGGCCCCCTGGGCGAGCGCCACCTGGGCGCACAGATGCGCGCTGCCCCCGAACCCGTACAGGCCGAGCCGCCCGCCCGGCGGCAGCGAGGCCCGGCGCAGCGCCCGGTAGCCGATGATGCCCGCGCACAGCAGCGGGGCGAGCGCCACGTCGTCGACCCCGCCGGGCAGCCGGTAGGCGAAGCCGGCCGGAACGGTGGTGTACTCGGCGTAGCCGCCGTCGGCGTCCCAGCCGGTGTAGCGGGAGGCCGGGCAGAGGTTCTCCGCACCGCGTGCGCAGTAGGCGCAGGTGCCGTCGGTGCGGCGCAGCCAGGCCACGCCCACCCGGTCGCCGGGCGCGAAGCCGCTCACCGCCCGCCCCAGACCCGCCACCACGCCCACGACCTCGTGGCCAGGGGTGACACCGGGCCGGTGCACCGGCAGGTCGCCCTCGGCGACGTGCAGGTCGGTGCGGCACACCCCGCACGCGCGCACCCGCACCAGCAGCTCGTCGTCCTCCGGCACGGGCACCGGCTTCTCCACCAGCCGCAGCGGTTCCTCCTCCACCGGCCGCGGCCCGGTCACCGCCCACGCCCGCATCGTGCCTTCCGTCATCTCGCACCCCGTCCTGCCGACGACCGTCCCCGATCGCCCCGGTGTGGAATCCGGTGCGGAACCCAGTGTGGGGCAAACGGGCCCGTTCGCGCGCGGCCGGCCCGGAGGGATCCCCCACCGGGACGTGGCATGATCGGGCCCATGCGTGAACGTGTGGTGGCCGCCTGCGACGGGGCGTCGAAAGGAAACCCGGGTCCGGCGGGCTGGGCATGGGTCGTCTCGGACGACACCGGGGCCCCGGTCCGCTGGGAGGCGGGAGCGCTCGGCAGGGCGACCAACAACGTCGCCGAACTCACCGCGCTGGAGCGGCTGCTGACGGCGACCGACCCGGATGTGCCGCTCGAGGTGCGGATGGACTCGCAGTACGCGATGAAGGCCGTGACCACCTGGCTGCCCGCCTGGAAGCGCAACGGCTGGCGGACGGCCGCCGGCAAGCCGGTCGCCAACCAGGAGCTGGTGGTGCGGATCGACGAACTCCTCCAGGGCCGCTCGGTCGACTTCCGCCACGTCCCCGCCCACCAGGCCGACGGGGACCCGCTCAACGACTTCGCCGACCGTGCCGCCAGCCAGGCGGCGTCCGCGCAGCAGGCGGCGGGCAGCGCCCTCGGCTCGCCCGAGCCGCCGCCCTCGCCCGTCGCCCCGGCCTCCTCGCGCCGTCGCGCCGGCACCGGGACGGCCCGGCGGCGCGGCGGCGGGACCTCGTCCCGCACGATCAAGGCGAAGTTCCCCGGCCGCTGCGTGTGCGGCCGTTCCTACGCGGCCGGCGAGCCCATCGCCAGGAACGACCAGGGCTGGGGCCACCCGGAGTGCCGTACGGCGGCCACCGGGCAGCCCGCGGGGCGGATGGCAGACTGACGGCCATGGAAGAACGCGCATTCCGCAGGTCGCACCAGCACGCGTCGGTGGTCGGGCTCGGCACCTGGCAGCTGGGCGCCGACTGGGGCGACGTGGACGACAGGGAAGCCCTCGCCGTCCTGGAGGCGGCCGCCGAGTCGGGGGTGACCTTCTTCGACACCGCCGACGTCTACGGCGACGGGCGCAGCGAGTCGATCATCGGGGACTTCCTCAGGTCCCGGCCGGACCTGCACGTGCTGGTCGCCACCAAGATGGGCCGCCGCGCGGAGCAGATCCCGCAGAACTACGTCCTGGACAACTTCCGCGCCTGGAACGACCGTTCCCGGCGCAACCTCGGCGTCGACCGCATCGACCTGGTGCAGTTGCACTGCCCGCCGACACCCGTCTACTCCAGCGACGAGGTGTTCGACGCCCTCGACACCCTGGTCGAGGAGGAGCGGATCGCCGCCTACGGCGTGAGCGTGGAGACCTGTGCCGAGGCGCTGACGGCGATCGCCCGGCCGAACGTGGCCAGTGTGCAGATCATCCTCAACCCGTTCCGCATGAAGCCGCTGCGCGAGGTGCTGCCCGCCGCACGGGAGGCGGGCGTCGGCATCATCGCCCGGGTCCCGCTGGCCTCCGGGCTGCTGTCCGGCAGGTACACCAAGGACACGGTCTTCCCGGCCAACGACCACCGCACCTTCAACCGGCACGGCGAGGCCTTCGACCAGGGCGAGACCTTCTCCGGCGTCGACTACCTCACGGGCGTGGAGGCCGCCGCCGAGTTCGCCGCGCTCGCTCCCGAGGGCTTCACCCCGGCCCAGCTCGCGCTGCGCTGGATCATCCAGCAGCCCGGTGTCACCACCGTCATCCCGGGGGCCCGTTCACCGGAGCAGGCACGCGCGAACGCCGCCGCCGCGAAGCTGCCGCCGCTGGACGAGAAGACCCTCGCGGCGATCCAGGACCTGTACGAGCGCCGGATCAAGGACCAGGTGGAGTCCCGCTGGTAGGCGCCGGCGCCCCTCAGGCGAAGGCCTCGCGCAGCGCGGGCAGCAGCGTCGTCTCCGACCAGTCGAGGAACGGCTCCTGTGCGTCGCCGCCGATCTGCACCAGCGCGACCTCCGTGAACCCGGCCTCGACGTAGGGACGTACGGCCTCCACGAAGACCTCCGGGTCGTCGCCGCACGGAATCGCGTCGGCCACGTCGTCGGGGGTGACGAACTGCGTGGCCCCCTCGAACGCGTCCGGGTGCGGCAGTTCGGAGTTCACCTTCCAGCCGCTGCCGAACCAGCGGAACTGCGCGTGGGCCCGCTCCACCGCCGCCTCGCGGTCGGGGTCGTGGCAGACCGGGAGCTGGCCCACGCGCGGCTTGCCCTCGCCGCCGTGCCGGTCGAAGGCCTCCAGCAGCCCCGCCTTGGGCTCGGTGGCGATCACCAGATCGGCGAGGCGGCCGGCGAGGGCGCAGGACTGCTCCCCGGAGACGGCGATGCCGATGGGCGGCGGCTGGTCCGGCAGGTCCCACAGCCGGGCCGACTCCACGGTGAAGTGCGTGCCGTGCCGGGTGACATGACCGCCCCGGAACAGCTCCCGGATGATCCCGACGGCCTCCTCCAGCCGTTCGTGGCGTACGTCGACGGACGGCCAGCCGCCGCCCACGACATGCTCGTTGAGGTTCTCGCCGGAACCCAGGCCCAGCCGGAACCTGCCCTGCGACAGCAGGTGCAGCGTCGCCGCCTTCTGCGCCACGACCGCCGGGTGGTAGCGGAAGGTCGGGCAGGTCACGTAGGTCATCAGCGGAATGCGCGAGGTCGCCTGGGCGGCGGCCCCGAGGACGCTCCAGACGTACGGCGCGTGCCCCTGCGAGCGCAGCCAGGGGAAGTAGTGGTCGGAGGCCACCGAGAAGTCGAAGCCGGCCTCCTCGGCCCGCACCGCGTGGCCGACCAGCTCCCGGGGACCGGCCTGCTCGGTCATCATCGTGTATCCGAACTGCACCATGGGCGCCGAGTCCCCGGGGCGGCGCCCCGGAAACGGGGATCAGACCGGGCCCGGACGGAAGGTCCGGAGGAAGACCTTCAGCGTCTGCCGGTTCGCCGGCGAGGTGAAGTCGTCGGCGGGGGTCGTCCAGCGCAGCGAGAAGCTGCGTCCGCCGCCGAGGAGGAAGCCGCGGCCGAAGGTGCGCACCCGCTCGTCCCCGGTGCCGGACAGCCACTCCATGTCGGCCGCCTCGCGTCCCTGGTACGTCGTCGCGCGGATGGAGCCGATCCGCCGGTACGCCTGCTGCCGCTTCGCCAGCGCGGGCTCGACCTCGTCCCGCCAGATCACGACCGGGTCCGGGCCGGCCTGGGTGCTGTAGGTGACGGCGAGGGTGCGCGCGTCCCCGTCCGCGCCGAAGACCACCCGGTACGCCCGGTCGGAGGCGCGGGTGGTGCTCACCCGGCGCCATCCCTCGGGCAGCGCGAGGGAGAAGCCCTCCGAGGCGGTGAAGGGGCGGAAGCCGGCCGGCAGACCGGTCGCCGTGGCCGGCGGCGGGGTGCCTTGCCCGCTTCGGCCCTCGGAGCCGGCGGCAAAGGACGACGACCCGGCGGTGCCGGGGGCGGCGACGATGCCCGGGCCTTTGGTGCCCGGCAGCAGGAGGGCGGCGGCCAGGACGGCGGCCGTGACGGCGGTGGCGGCCAGCGCGGTGCCCAGGACCACGGTCCGTCCGCTCCGGGCCCGGACCGCCGCGCCCGTCGCGGGCGGACGGGGCCGGGAGGCCGCGGGCGCGGCCGTGCCGGGGTCCTCGTCCGCGATCCGGGTGAGCGCCTCCCGCACCACCGGACGGGTCGGACGGTCCCGGTAGTTCTTGCGCAGCAGGCCCTGCACGACCCGCTCGAGCGGCCCGGTCCGCAGGGGCGCGCGCACCGGCAGCCGGACCACGCCCCGCAGGGTGGCCTCGGGCCGGCCCCGGTCGCGGAACGGCGGACGCCCCTCGGTCATCGTGTAGAGCAGTGCGCCGAGCGCCCACAGGTCGGCCGCCGGTCCGATCCGCTCGTCGCGGGCCTGCTCCGGGGAGGCGTACGACGGTGCGGTGAGCCGGGGCACGAGGGTCGCGCCCACCAGGCCGAAGCCGGTCACCACGACCCCGCCCCCGTCCCGCACGAAGACCTGACCGGGGCCGAGTTCGCCGTGGGTGATGCCCTCGGCGTGCGCGGCCTCCAGCACCTCGAGCAGCTCCAGCCCGATGCGGGCCGCCCGTGCGGGGGGCAACGCCCCTTCCCGCGCGAGGAGTTCGCCCAGGGGGACGCCGTCGATCCACTCGGCGACCGTCCACAGCGTCCCCGCCTCCACCACGGCGTCGACCACCGTGGCGACCCGGCCCGGCCGCAGCAGCCCCATGGTCTCGGACATCCGCAGGACGCGGGCGGTGATGCGCCGGGCGCCGTCCTGGCCGGTGCCCTCCGGGAGCCCGGTCTGCGTCAGCAGAAGGGGGCGTTCCGTCTCGCCGTCCTCGCCGTACCAGCAGATGTGGTTCGTCTCGCGGTGGAGGATCTCGAGGAGCCGGTACCGTCCGGCGACCGACCCGTGTGCGGACGCATGCCCCTGGACCATGGTCATCCCTCGCTGAGCTGAGAATCCCGGCTCTCGCCTTTTTCCGGGGGATACGGCGAAGAGCGCCGGGTGTGTTCAAAAGGATCGCGGTGGGGCCGTTTCCGCCGTTGTCCGGCTGCCGCCGCGTACCTGCGCGAGGGAAATCCGCCCGGGTGCCGCGCCCGTCGCCGCCCGACCAGCACTTCGACGCCTCTTCGGCCGCGTGCGGCGGCTCGGGCGGCGACGGGCGCG
>NZ_MUME01000351.1 GCF_002155915.1 Streptomyces thermovulgaris
GCAGGGCCAGCGCCCGGGCGATGCCGATGCGCTGACGCTGACCGCCGGAGAACTGATGCGGATAGCGGTTGACGTAGTCCGGGTCGAGGCCGACGACGTCCAGCAGCTCCTGCACCCGGCGCCGGCGGTCGCCCTTCGGGGCCACCTCGGGGTGGATCTCGAAGGGCTCGCCGATGATGTCGCCCACCGTCATCCGCGGGTTGAGCGAGGTGTACGGGTCCTGGAACACCATCTGGATGTTGCGGCGCACCGCCTTCAGGGCCCTGCCGGACAGCCTGGTGATGTCCTCGCCCCGGTAGCGGATCCCGCCCGCCGTGGGACGCTCCAGGCTGCACAGCAGCCGGGCGAGCGTGGACTTGCCGCAGCCGGACTCGCCCACGATGCCGAGGGTCTCGCCCCGGCCGAGAGTGAAGTCCACCCCGTCGACCGCCCTGACCGCGCCGACGCGCTTCCGGAACAGAACGCCCCGGGTCAGCGGGTAGTGCTTGACGAGCCCGCTCACCTCAAGCACCGGCTCGGCCATCCAGGCACTCCCTCCAGAAGTGGCAGGCGCTCGCACGGGTTTCGGAGACCTCGTACAGGGGCGGTACGTCCGTCCGACACACCTCCCGGGCCAGGGGGCAGCGCGGATGGAAGGCGCAACCGGGAGGAAGGGAGCGCGGGTTGGGCGGCAGCCCCCGGACGACACGGAGCTGCCGGCCCTTGTGGTCCAGGCGCGGGACCGAGTCCAGCAGTCCGCGGGTGTACGGGTGCGCGGGCGCCCGGTAGAGGTCGTGCACCGGCGCCGACTCCACGATGCGGCCCGCGTACATCACCGCGATCCGGTCGGCGACGTCGGCGACCACGCCCAGGTCGTGGGTGATGAGGATCAGGCCCATCCCATGGGCGTGCCGGAGTTCGGCGAGCAGATCCATCACCTGGGCCTGGACGGTGACGTCGAGCGCGGTGGTCGGCTCGTCGGCGATGATCAGGTCGGGCTCCAGGGCCAGCGCCATGGCGATCATCACGCGCTGGCGCATGCCGCCGGAGAACTGGTGCGGGTAGTCGCGCACCCGCCGGGCGGCGGCCGGGATGCGGACCCGGTCCATCAGCTCCACCGCCCTGGCGCGGGCGTCCTTGCGGGACATGCCCCGGTGCACGGTGAACAGCTCGCCGATCTGGTCGCCGACGGTCAGCACGGGGTTCAGGGCGGACAGCGCGTCCTGGAAGATCATCGCCATCCGGGCGCCCCGGATCCTGCGCCGCTGCTCCTCCTTCAGCGTCAGCAGGTCCGTGCCGCGGAAGAGGACCTGGCCGCCGCCGATCCGGGCGGGCGGGATGTCGAGGATGCCCATGACCGCCTGCGCGGTCACGGACTTGCCGGAGCCGGACTCCCCCAGCACCGCGAGCGTCTCGCCCGCGTCCACCCCGTACGTGACCCCGTTGACGGCGTGGGCGATCCCGTCCCGGGTGTGGAACTCCACGCGCAGATCGCGGACCTCGAGCAGCACGGTGCCCTCACCTCAGCCTCGGGTCGAGGGCGTCGCGGACCGCGTCGCCGAGCATGATGAAGGCCAGGACCGTGAGCGCGAGGGCGCCGGCGGGCCACAGCAGGGCGTGCGGGGCGTTGCGGACGTAGGGGGAGGCGGCGGAGATGTCGACGCCCCAGGAGACGCTGGGCGGCTTCAGCCCGACGCCGAGGTAGGACAAGGTGGCCTCCAGCGCGATGTACGTGCCGAGCGCGATGGTGGCGACGACGATCACCGGGGCGACGGCGTTGGGCGCGATGTGCCGCAGCAGGACGCGGGCGGGGGAGGCGCCCAGGGCGCGGGCGGCCTGGACGTAGTCGTGCTGTGCGACGGAGATGACCGAGCCGCGTGCGACGCGGAAGACCTGCGGCCAGCCGAGCAGCACGATGAACCCCACCACCGGCCAGACGGTGTCGCTGGTGATGACGGACAGCAGGACGAGACCGCCGAGGACGACGGGGACGGCGAAGAAGACGTCGGTGATCCGGGACAGGACCGCGTCCCCGATCCCGCCGAAGAACCCGGCGAGCCCGCCCAGCACCGAGCCGAGAAGCGCGACCCCGAACGTGGCGCACACGCCGACCGTGACGGAGGCGCGGGCGCCGTGGACGGTGCGGGTGTAGACGTCGCAGCCCTGGCCGTCGAAGCCGAAGGGGTGGCCGGGCGCCGGGCCGTCCTGGGCCCGGGCCAGATCGCAGGCGAGGGGGTTGCCCGGGGCGATCAGGGACGGCCGGATCGCGATGACGACCAGGAAGCAGATCACCAGCGCGGAGACGAGGAAGACGGGGTTGCGGCGCAGGTCGCGCCAGGCGTCGGACCACAGGGAGCGGGGCCGTCCGCCCGGGGCGCTCAAACGCGGTGCGGCCGGTCCGGTGCCCCCGGGACCGTCCGGGGTCCGTTCCAGGCTGCGCGCCTCGCTCGTCGCGAGGTCCATCGCGCCGCCCGTGCCGGTCGGGGCGACGGTCTGCCCGGACTCGTCGGGTCGCCGCTCAGGCATGGCGGATCCTCGGGTCGAGTACGGCGTACAGCAGGTCCACGAGCAGGTTGGCGGCCAGGAAGACCAGGACGAGAACGGTGACGAAGCCGACGACGGTCTGGGTGTTCTGGCGAAGGATGCCCTGGTAGAGCTGGTAGCCGACGCCGTGGATGTTGAAGATGCGCTCGGTGACGATGGCGCCGCCCATCAGGGCGCCGATGTCGGTGCCGATGAAGGTGACCACGGGGATGAGCGAGTTGCGCAGCAGGTGCCGCACGACGATCCGGCGGCGGGGCAGCCCCTTGGCGACGGCCGTGCGGATGTAGTCGGAGCGCCGGTTCTCGACGAGGGAGGTGCGGGTCAGTCGGGTGACGTAGGCGAGGGAGACGGAGGCGAGGACCAGACCGGGCACGATCAGCTCGCCGAGGGTCGCGTCGGGGGAGACGGAGGGTCTGATCCAGCCCCACCGGACGCCGAGCAGCAGTTGCAGCAGCAGGCCGGTGACGAAGGTGGGGACGGCGATGACGACGAGGGTGAGGACGAGGACCGAGGTGTCGACGGGCCGGCCGCGGCGCAGCCCGGTCACCACGCCGAGCGTGATGCCGACGACGATCTCGAAGAGGATCGCGACGACGGTCAGCCGGAGGGTGACGGGGAACGCCGACGCCATCAGCTCGAGGACGGGCCGGCCGTTGAACGCCGTGCCGAAGTCCCCGGTGAAGACGTTGCCCAGATAGGTCGCGTACTGCCGCCACAGCGGCTTGTCGAGGCCGAACTCCCGCCTGAGCTGGGCGGCGGTGGCGGTGTCGCAGGCGCGGTCGCCGCACAGTCCGGCGATGGGGTCGCCCATGACGTTGACCATGAGGAAGATCAGCAGCGTGGCCCCGAAGAAGACGGGGACCATCTGGAGCAGCCGGCGCACGACGTACCGTCCCATGGCGCTCAGCCGACCCTGATCCGGTCGTAGACGGGGACGCTGAAGGGGTTGAGCGTGACGTCGTGCAGCCGGGCGGAGTAGCCGGCGCTGCCGTTCTGGTACCAGAGCGGGATGGCGGCCATGTCGTCGCGCACGACCTCCTCGGCCTGCTGGAAGAGCCGGATCGCCCGGGCGGTGTCGCTCTCGGCGTTGGCCTGGTCGACGAGGCGGTCGAACGTCTTGTTGGACCACTTGCCGTCGTTGGAGGAGGCGTTCGTGTAGTAGAGCGGCTGGAGGAAGTTCTGGATGAGCGGGTAGTCCATCTGCCAGCCGGCCCTGAAGGGCCCGGTCATCCTGTGCCGGCCGATCCGGTTGCGGAAGTCGGCGAAGGTGCCGACCGGCTCGCCGACGCACGCCTTGTCGTTGCCGAGCGCGTTGTTGATGGAGTGGCACACGGCGTCCACCCACTGCTTGTGCGAGCCGGTGTCCGCGTTGTACGTGATCCTCACCTGGCCGCCGGGGAGCCCGCCGCCCTCCTGGATCAGCCTTCTGGCCGCCGCGGGGTCGTAGCGGCAGGCGCTGCCGCACAGGCCCGGCTTGTAGCCGCCGTCGGTGCCCAGGACCGGGGAGGTCCAGTCGGTGGCGGGGGTGCGGGTGCCCCGGAAGATGGTCCGGGTGATCTGCTCGCGGTTGATGGCCATGGACAGGCCGATGCGGACCTTCCTGGCCCCGCTGGTCCTCCACTGCGGGTCGTAGTGCGGGAAGACCAGGGTCTGGAGGATCCCGGCCGGGGTGTTGATGTAGCGGCCGTCCAGGTCGGTGCGGACGTTCTTGAGCTGGCCGGCGGGGATGTCGTCGACGAGGTCGAGGTTGCCGGCCAGGACGTCGGTGTACGCGGTGTTGCTGTCGGTGTAGACGATCAGGGTCACCCCGTCGTTCCGGGCCTTGTCGGGGCCGGGGTAGGCGTCCCACTTCCGCAGGGTCATCTGGGCGCCCTTGGTGTACGACTCGACGACGTACGGCCCGTTGCCGACGGGCTTGTCCAGCCAGGCGGAGCGGTTGGTGAAGAAGGCGCGGGGCAGCGGGGCGAAGGCGACGTAGCCGAGGGTGTCGGGGAAGGTGGAGAACTTCTGGCGGAGGGTGACGGTGAAGGTGCGCGGACCGGTGACCTTGAGCCCGGAGAGGGTGTCGGCGGTCTGGGGTCCGGTTTCGGGGTGGACCTTGTCGTAGCCCTCGATGTAGCTGAAGAAGTGCGCGTTCTTCTGGTTGTTCCTCAGGCTCGCGCCGTAGTTCCAGGCGTCGACGAAGGACCTGGCGGTGACCGGCTCGCCGTTGCTGAACGTCCATCCGCTTTTGACGGTGATGGTGAAGTGCCGGGAGTCGGTGGTCTCGATCCGCTCGGCGAGCATGTTCTCGGCCTTGCCGGTCTTCGGGTCGTACCGCTTCAGCCCCCGAAAGATCATGTCGAGGACCTTGCCGCCCTGCACCTCGTTGGTGTTGGACGGCTCCAGCGGGTTCTGCGGATCTCCCCAGGAGGAGGTGAGCACCCTGCCGCCACGGTCGCTCGCCCCGCCTCCGCAGGCGGCGAGGGCGAGCAGGACCACCGCCGCGCCCGCGGCCCACCGGGCGCGTGCGACTCCACGCATGGGGTGTGCCTCCTCGGGGTGCGATGACCTGAGGACATATCAGCACATTACCCGCATATCTCACGTTTGCCGCGCCATGAAGGCACCCGTCCGGCCGGGCACCCGTTCAGCCGGACGGCGGCCGTCCCCGGTCGCCCCCAGGTCGTGGGTCGCCCCTGGTCAGGACGGTTTCTGCACGGTTTTCCGCCCAAGACGCCGGTTCCCGGCGCCCCTGGTGGGACGCCGGGAACCGGAACGGGCCGCAAAGGAGCTCACGCCGCGTGGACGACGTCCTTCTCCTCGGCGAAGTGGCAGGCCGACTCGTGGGCCGCCGGGGAGTCCGTGCCCTTGAAGCGCTCGGGAACGGCGAGGAGCGGGACCTCCTCGGCGCACTTGTCCTGGGCCTTCCAGCAGCGGGTGCGGAAGCGGCAGCCCGAGGGCGGGTTGGCCGGGGACGGCACATCGCCGGTGAGGATGATCCGCTCCCGGCTGCCGCGGGTCTCCGGGTCGGGCACCGGGACCGCCGACAGCAGCGCCTGGGTGTAGGGGTGGGTGGGGTGGTCGTAGATCTGCTCGTCCGTG
>NZ_MUME01000352.1 GCF_002155915.1 Streptomyces thermovulgaris
GAGCGGGGGGGCTTGTGCGGTGCTGCTCGGGATGCGGTCGTGCCCGGGGAGGGCTGTTCCGGTGCTTCGTCCGTCAGGGGATGGGGTCGGGCGTCAGTCGCTGCGTCGGGGATGCACGGTGTGTTACTGCCGTGTCACTCGTACGCGGTAGTTTCCTTTCAGGTCCGCCGATGTCACGTCGATGCGTATGCGTGCCTCGGGGTCCTTGAACGTCTGGCCCGGTGTGAAGGGGGCGTCGGAGAGCTCCGCCTGGACGTTGGGGCTGCGTGTGCAGCCGTCGGAGTTCGGGCGGGCGTCGTGGACCGTGATCGGGCCCTGGCCGGTGTCGACCTCCGCGTCGACCTTGTAGATCAGGATGCCCGGCTGGCAGACCGCCTCGTCGTTGCCCCCGAGGGTGCGCAGCTCGAGGGCGTAGCCGCTGTGTCTGTCGAGGGGGACGAAGACGAGTTTGGGGCCGCCCGCTTGCGCCAGCGGGGTCAGGGTGTACTCGGTCGAGCCGGGCTTGGCCGCGCAGCTCACCTGGTCCGCGTCCAGCCAGCCCAGTTTCCACTTGTGCCAGGCGAGCAGGTCGTTGTTGGCGCCCCAGTCCTCGCTCATGATGTCCCAGTGGCCGACCGCGACCCCGCCTTCCTGGGTGTAGAGGTCGGGCAGGCCGAAGACGTGGCCGTTCTCGTGGGGCAGGACGCGGTAACCGGTGGTCTCGTAGGAGCCGGAGCCGTCGTCCTGGCGGGAGTAGATGAAGGAGACGTTGGCGAGGGTGACGCCGTTGACGACGGGTGCCCCCGTGTTGGCGGCGAAGGTCACCGACAGGACCGTGTCCAGGGCGGAGGGGCCCGCGTTCGGGGTCATCAGTATGTTGACCAGGTCGTAGTCCCGGAAGTCCACTTTCGGGGCGGCGGCCTTTGCTATGTCCTCGACCAGTTGACGGTAGCCGGGCTCGAACGGGGCGCCGCGCTCCACTCCGTACTCCTCGAACGGTCTCGGCATGCGCAGCCAGTCGCGTATCGGAACCTCCGGGCGGTAGTCCAGACGGCCGTAGGAGGCGGTGCGGAACCACTCCTGGGTCTGCGGGAAGAACTCGTGGAAGCGGTCGAGTGCGCTGCCCTCGCCGGGCGCGTCGGAGAAGTCGACCATCAGGGTCAGGGCGTGCACGGTGCCGGTGGAGGGGGCGTATTCGCCTCTGGTGGGGACGCCCTCCGACATCTGTACGGTGGGGGATCCGCTGATCATGCAGGGGGCGAGGGCGGGGGAGAAGGACAGGCTGGCCGGTCCGGCCCCGATCCCCGCGACGCCCGCCGTGAGGTGCCCGGCTCCCGCGGAGGTGCTGACCGCGAGGGTCAGCATCGTGACGGAGGCGAAGGCGGCCACACGGCGCTTGCGTATCGGGTGGCGGGGCGACTGCGGCTGCATACAGGGACCCTTCACGCCAGGCAGCCGGCAGTTTCCGGCTGCACCCTGCCATCACCCTGTGGTGCGGGGGCGGTTGGCGCGCGTTGGAGCCGTCCGGTCGTGGGACGCCTCGCCCGGTCGTGGGAACGGGCGCGGCCAAGCGGGTGC
>NZ_MUME01000353.1 GCF_002155915.1 Streptomyces thermovulgaris
CTTCCGGTTGACGGTCCGAAAACCCAAACGGAAGGCCTAGCCGGGCGGTGGGACGGTCCGCGGAAGAGGCCGGAAAGAGGGCGGTACGATGCCTTTCAGCCGGTGCCGAAGGCCGGCGAAGGACCGTCCGCCGGCCTTCGGCACCGGCTGAAAGGCATCGTACCGCCCTCTTTCCGGCCTCTTCCGCGGACCGTCCCACCGCCCGGCGAGGCATTCCGTTTGGGTTTTCGGACCGTCAACCGGAAGACTGCACCCGTGACGTCCCGTACCCCGCGCGACTCCAGACTGCGACTCGTCCGTCCGCGACCGCTGTCCGCCGCTCCCCGAGCCGTGGGCCGACGGCAGCCGCGCCGTACCGCCCCACGCCCTCCGCAGGGCACCTCGGCCCCTCCGGAACTGGCCGGAATGGCGCGTTCCCAGCTGGCCGGAGCGGCCCGTGTGGCCCGCTGGGCCGACGCCGCCCTCGGCCCCGGCNNTCTCCGACGCCTCCGCCCAACGCGCGGCCATCGCCCTGGGCCTGACGCCCGACCAGGTCCGCGCCGACTGGGACACCGCCCGGCTCTCCGGCCTGATCGAGGTGCACGGCGACAGCGCCCGCCCCGGATGGCGGCTGCGCGCCTGGGACCGCGACGACAGCGCCGTCCTGCGGGGCTGGGTCGCCCTGTTCGACGCCTGGTCGCTCGCCTGCCCGGAGCCCGAGGGCCATGAGCCCGCCGCCGTCGCCGAGGTCGTCTCGGCCATGCCGCAGGTCCTCTCCTTCCTCCAGCTCTCCGCCGGTCCCGTCCCCGTCGACCAGCTCCTCGACCTCCTTCGGCAGCGCGTCACCGAGCTGCGCACCGAACGCTGCGAGATCCCCTACGACCCGCAGTCCCCTCCGCCCGCCGCCGAGCCGGCCGACGCCGCCGAGCTCGCGCCCCTGCTCGACTGGGCGCTGCGGGCGCTCGCCTCCGTCGGGGCGCTCACCTGCGAGGACGGGCAGGCCACCCTCACGCCGCTCGGCAGCTGGGCGGTCTGGGTCAAGCTGGAGCAGATCTGTGTCGCCGCCCAGAGCCCCGCGGGGAACATCGAGCAGTCGGCGGAGGACATGCTCCGCGGCTGTGCGCAGCTGCGGCCGAACGCGGCCCGGGCCGAGTACCGGGCCTGGTTGGCGGCCAGGCCGGTCGGCAGCGCCGTCGCCGAGCTGCTGGACGCCGCCCGCGG
>NZ_MUME01000354.1 GCF_002155915.1 Streptomyces thermovulgaris
TCCGGGCCCGCCACGCCCGCCGCCCACCGCCCCGACCTGCCCGACATGCCCGAGCCGCGGGTGCGCGAGTTCCCGGCGCGCAGCATCGGGGGCGGACTCGCCCTGCTGCTGGGCCTGCTCGGACTGCTGATCGCGGCGGCGCTGATCGCGAGTGCCGCGACGGTCACGGCGATCGGCGCCAGGGTCGCTCTGATCGCCGCGGGCGCCCTGATCGGTCTTGCCGCACTGATCGCGATGTGCGGGCTGAACATGGTCGCGCCGGGCGAGGCACGGGTCGTGCAGCTCTTCGGCCGCTACCGGGGCACGATCCGCGAGGACGGGCTGCGCTGGGTGAACCCGTTCACCTCCCGGCAGAAGATCTCCACCCGCGTCCGCAACCACGAGACCGCTGTGCTCAAGGTCAACGACGCCTACGGCAACCCCATAGAACTCGCCGCGGTCGTCGTCTGGAAGGTGCGGGACACCGCGCAGGCCACCTTCGAGGTGGACGACTTCCTGGAGTTCGTCTCCACCCAGACCGAGGCGGCCGTGCGCCACATCGCCCTCGAGTACCCCTACGACGCCCACGAGGAGGGCGGCCTCTCCCTGCGCGGCGACGCCGAGGAGATCACCGAGAAGCTCGCCGCCGAGCTGCACGCGCGCGTGGAGGCGGCCGGAGTGGAGATCATCGAGTCCCGCTTCACGCACCTGGCCTACGCTCCCGAGATCGCCTCGGCGATGCTCCAGCGGCAGCAGGCCGGCGCGGTCGTGGCGGCCCGGCGCCAGATCGTGGAGGGCGCGGTCGGCATGGTCGAGGAGGCGCTCGCCCGCATGTCCGAGCGGGACATCGTGGAGCTGGACGAGGAGCGGAAGGCCGCGATGGTGTCGAACCTGATGGTGGTGCTGTGCGGGGACCGGGCGGCGCAGCCGGTGCTGAACACGGGGACGCTCTACCAGTGACGGCCACCGAGGAGGGGCCCTCCCCCAGGCGCGGGCCGCAGCGGCGCAAGCAGGTGCTGCTGCGGCTGGACCCGTCGGTCTACGACGCGCTCGCCCGGTGGGCCGCGGACGAACTGCGTTCGGCCAACGCCCAGATCGAGTTCCTGCTGCGCCGTGCCCTGGCGGAGGCCGGCCGGCTGCCCGAGGGCACGGGCCCCCTGCCCCGCCGCGGCCGCCCGCCCAAGGACTCCGTTCGCGACGAACCCCCGCCGGTCTGAGGACCGCCGGGGGTTCGCGCCTCGGGGCCCGGTCCGGCGGTCCACCGGGCCCGGCCGGGCCGTCGGCGTCCCGGCCGGACCCAGGGGCCACCGAGCCGCCGGACCGCCGGGTCCAAAGCCCCGGCCACCGGTGTCCGAGGGCGTACGGCTTCCGTAGCAGAACCGTGACAACCGCCTCTCACCTGCGGCATCACCCCTTCGCACCGCTCAGTAAGCACGCGATGTATACACACGACGTATACACAGCGCGTACAGTGCTTCCCATGTCCATCGGTCACACCCTTCTGGGACTCCTGGAGTCCGGCCCGCGCCACGGCTACGACCTGAAGCGGGTCTTCGACGAGAAGTTCGGTCACGACCGGCCGCTGCACTACGGCCAGGTCTACTCGACGATGTCCCGCCTGCTGAAGAACGGGCTCGTCGTGGTCGACGGCATCGAGGCGGGCGACGGCCCCGAACGCAAGCGCTATGCGATCACCGAGGCCGGCATCACCGACGTGGAGCGGTGGCTCACCACGCCGGAGAAGCCGGAGCCGTACCTTCAGTCGACGCTCTACACCAAGGTCGTCCTCGCGCTGCTGACCCACCGCAACGCCGCCGACGTCCTCGACATCCAGCGCGCCGAGCATCTGCGCAGCATGCGGATCCTGACCGACCGCAAACGCAAGGGGGATCTCGCGGACCAGCTGATCTGCGACCACGCCCTGTTCCACCTCGAGGCCGACCTGCGCTGGCTGGAGCTGACCGCCGCGCGCCTCGACAGGCTCCGTGAGGCGGTGACCCGGTGACGGCTCCCGTGCCCGGCGCCCTGCTGACCGCCGAGAACCTGCGCAAGACCTACGGCCCGACCGTCGCCCTGGACGGCGCCGGCCTCTCCCTCCACCCCGGCGAGATCGTCGCCGTGATGGGCCCCTCCGGCTCGGGCAAGTCCACGCTGCTGCACTGCCTCGCCGGGATCGTCACCCCCGACTCGGGATCGATCACCTACGACGGCCATGAGCTGACCGCCATGAGCGACTCCCGGCGCAGTGCGCTCAGGCGCTCGGAGTTCGGGTTCGTCTTCCAGTTCGGCCAGCTGGTGCCCGAGTTGACCTGCGTGGAGAACGTGGCCCTGCCGCTGCGGCTGAACGGCACGCCCCGCAAGGAGGCCGAGCGCACCGCACTGGCGTGGATGGAACGCCTGGAGGTCGCCGACCTGCGCGGGAAGCGTCCCGGCGAGGTCTCCGGCGGTCAGGGCCAGCGCGTCGCGGTCGCCCGCGCCCTGGTCACCGGCCCCAGGGTGCTGTTCGCCGACGAGCCGACCGGCGCGCTGGACTCCCTCAACGGCGAGCGGGTGATGGAGCTGCTGACGGAGGCCGCCCGGTCCTCCAACGCCGCCGTCGTCCTGGTCACGCACGAGGCACGGGTCGCCGCCTACTCCGACCGCGAGATCGTCGTGCGCGACGGCAAGTCGCGGGACATGGAGCGGGCCGTATGAGTGCGCATTGGGAGGACCTCCCCGCTCGGGCGCAGTCCAGAGCTCGGGAGGGGGTCCGTGACCTGTTCATGGGCGTCAGATTCGCGTGCACGGGGGGCCGTGAGGGCTGGACGCGGATGCTGCTGACGGCGGTCGGCGTCGGTCTCGGCGTGGCCCTGCTGCTGCTGACGGCCGCGGTCCCCAATGTGCTCGCGGCACGGCACCAGCGGGAGGAGGCCCGTCTGAACTACACCTACTCCCAGGAAAACGTGCCGAGGGCCGACAACACCCTGGTGATCGCGGACGCCGACACCTCGTACCACGGCAAGGACATCCGCGGGCGGCTGGTGGAGCCCGAAGGGCCCCGCGCCCCGCTCGCACCGGGTCTGACGAAGTATCCGGCGCTGGGCGAGATGGTCGTCTCCCCCGCGCTGAGGGAACTGCTCGCCTCCGAGGACGGGAAGCTGCTGCGGGAGCGGCTGCCGTACCGGGTGGTCGGGACGATCGGGGAGAGCGGACTCATCGGCCCGCGCGAGCTCGCCTACTACGCGGGGGCGGAGAACCTGGCGGCCCGCATCAACGGCTGGCAGGCGGCCCGGATCACCGAGTTCGGCGATCCGGACCCCACGTCCGAGCCGAAGGACCCGGTGCTGCTGCTGCTCGTGACGGTCGTCTTCGTGGTGCTGCTGATGCCGGTCGCCGTGTTCATCGGCGCGGCCGTGCGGTTCGGCGGCGAGCAGCGCGACCGCAGGCTCGCCGCGCTGCGGCTGGTCGGCTCCGACATCTGGATGACCCGCCGGATCGCGGCCGGCGAGGCACTCGCGGGCGCCCTGCTCGGACTGGTCTTCGGCACGGTCTTCTTCCTGATCGGCCGCCAGTTCGCGGGCTCCGTCGAGGTGCTGGGCATCAGTGTCTTTCCCGGCTACCTCGATCCCTCGCCCGTGCTGGCGGCGCTGGTCGCGGTCGCGGTCCCGGCCGCCGCGGTGCTGGTCACCCTGCTGGCGCTGCGCAAAGTGGCCATCGAGCCGCTGGGCGTGGTGCGCACGGCGAAGCCCCCGCGGCGCCGGCTGTGGTGGCGGCTGCTGCTGCCGCTGGGCGGCCTGGTGCTGCTGTATCCCATGCTCGGCCAGGGCCGCACCCATGGGCCCTTCAACCAGTTCCTGGTGGTCTGCGGTGTGGCGCTGCTGCTCGTCGGCGTGACCGCGCTGCTGCCGTGGGTCGTGGAGACGGTCGTCGCCCGGCTCGGCGGGGGCGGGGTGTCCTGGCAGCTGGCGGTACGACGGCTCCAGCTGAACAGCGGTACGGCGGCACGCCTGGTGAACGGCATCGCGGTCGCGGTGGCCGGGGCGATCGCGCTGCAGATGCTCTTCACGGGGGTGGAGAGCGACTACATCAGGCACTCCGAGAACGATCTGCTGCGGGCTCAGATGCAGGTGAACGTGCCGGAGGGCGTCCCGCTCGCCGCGGCGGCCGAGAAGCTCTCCGCCACCCGGGGCGTGCGCCAGGCCATCGCGCTGTCGGGGACGGACGCCGGCGACCGTCCCTGGAACGACGAGCGGCCTCCGGACCCCCTGGTCCAGGTGACGATCGGCGACTGCGACTCCCTGCGCCAGGTGGCGCGCCTGCCCTCCTGCCGGGACGGCGACGTCTTCACGCTGAAGGGCGCGGACCACGAGTCCGCCGACGCCGACACCGCGAAGCTGGCCGAGCCCGGCCGCAGGCTCCACCTCAACGCCTCGGCCGAGGAGCCGGCCCGGCAGGCCGTGTGGACCGTCCCGGCCGGTCTGAAGTCCGCCCGCTCGGTGAAGGACCCGACGGGAGTGCGGCGCGGCGGCTTCCTGCTGACCCCGGCCGCGGCGCCCGCGAAACTCCTCTCCCAGGGCGGGGGCGCGGTCTTCCTGAGGATCGACCCGTCGGTGCCCGACGCGCCCGAGCACGTGCGCAACACCGCCGCGCGGGTGGATCCGTTGACGGTCACCACACTGTGGTCGTCCAGCGAACGGACGAAGCAGTTCGCCTCCCTGCGCACCGGTACGCTCATCGGCTCGATCTGTGTGCTGCTGCTGATCGGGGCGAGCCTGCTGGTGTCGCAGCTGGAGCAGCTGCGCGAGCGGAAGAAGCTGCTGGCGGCGCTGGTGGCCTTCGGCACCCGGCGGCGCACGCTGAGCCTGTCGGTGCTGTGGCAGACGGCGGTCCCGGTGGCACTGGGCCTGCTGCTGGCCTCGGCGGTGGGCCTCGCCCTGGGCGCGGTGCTGCTGGGGATGGCGAACACACCGGTGGCCGTGGACTGGGGGAACGTCCTGGCCATGGCCGGCATCGGCGCCGGTGTCGTCCTCGCCGTCACCCTGCTCAGTCTGCCGCCTCTTCTGCGGCTGATGCGCCCGGACGGGCTGCGCACCGAGTGACGGGACCGCGCACCGGGTGACGCCCGCGAGCGGGTCCCGCGCCGGGGCCCGCTCGTCCTTTCCCCCGCGCTCCCCCGTGCTCCGGCTCGCCCCCGTGCTCCGGCGAAGTCCCCCTCGCCTCGCCGTCACCGCGCCGGATCCGTCACCGTCCCTGCGGCAGAACCTGGCGCCGTCGCTCCGGTGGGACGACGTGTCCCCGCCGCCAGTCCCGGTCGTCCTCGTCCAGCACCCGCACCGGCAGGGACCGCAGGTCCTCGCGCAGAGCGGCGGCGAGTTCCCGGTACTCGGCGGCGCGGGCCGCGCCCGTGCGCATGGCCAGGGCTATGCGGCGGGCGGGGGCGGGATCGGCGAAGTAGCCGGTGAGGAGCCGGCTGCTGCGGGAGGTCTCGAGCCGGAGGGCGGTGCGGGGCAGCAGGGTGCAGCCGAGACCGCCGGCGACGAGCTGGACGAGGGTGGACAGTCCGGCGGCGGTCGTCGTCACCGGCGCGTCCTCGCGGCCTGCCTCGCGGCAGATCTCGAGGGCCTGGTCGCGCAGGCAGTGGCCCTCGTCGAGGAGCAGCAGATTCAGCTCCCTCAGGGCCTCGCGCGGTATGCCCTTCTGGTCGCCGAGCGGGTGGTCGAACGGGGTGAC
The DNA here is from genome assembly GCF_002155915.1 of Streptomyces thermovulgaris. Lineage (GTDB taxonomy): Bacteria > Actinomycetota > Actinomycetes > Streptomycetales > Streptomycetaceae > Streptomyces > Streptomyces thermovulgaris. The sequence goes on from NZ_MUME01000354.1 coordinate 5,689, forward strand.
CAGGACGAAGTCCTCGTCGAAGAGGGGAAGTTCGACGATGCCGGGCACACCGAGCGGCACGGCGAGCAGCAGCAGGTCGAGCCGGCCGTCGGTCAGCCCCTCCAGCAGGTTCGCGGTCTGCTCCTCGTGGACCTGGAGGTCGAGGGCGGGGTAGCGGTCGTGGACCAGACGCAGAACGGTGGGCAGCAGGTAGGGCGCCACGGTGGGGATGACGCCGAGACGCAGGACGCCGGTGAAGGGGGCGCGGACGGCCTCCGCCTCCTCCAGCAGGGCGTTGACCTCTTCGAGGACGGCCTTGGTCCGTATGAGGAGACGTTCACCCGCCGGAGAGAGCAGCACCTTGCGTGTCGTACGCTCCACAAGGGTGACACCAAGTGTCTCCTCCAGGGCGGAGACGGCTCCGGAGAGGGCCGGCTGGCTCATGCCCATCGCCGCGGCGGCCTCCCGGAAGTGCAGATGCTCGGCGACGGCGGCGAAGGCGCGCAGCTGGGACAGGCTGGGCTGCCTGCGCGAACGGCTCATCGATAGCTACCTCCGATCAACTCGACCGAGTGTAGCTATTTCCGTAATCAATGCACCGTGTGCCAACATCAACATCGTCCAACCCCTGGGAAACACAGGCAGAGCCTGTGTTTCTTCGCTGCAAGGAGATCGTGTGCTCACCGTCGGTGACAAGTTCCCCGAGTTCGAACTGACCGCCTGCGTCTCGCTGGAGAAGGGCAAGGAGTTCGAGAAGATCAACCACAAGACCTACGAGGGCAAGTGGAAGGTGATCTTCGCGTGGCCCAAGGACTTCACCTTCATCTGTCCGACCGAGATCGCTGCCTTCGGCAAGCTGAACGACGAGTTCGCCGACCGTGACGCCCAGATCCTCGGCTTCTCCGGTGACTCGGAGTACGTCCACCACGCCTGGCGCAAGAACCACGAGGACCTGCGCGACCTGCCGTTCCCGATGATGGCCGACCCCAAGCACGAGCTGATGCGGGCTCTGGGCATCGAGGACGAGGAGGGCTTCGCCCAGCGCGCGGTCTTCATCGTGGACCCGAACAACGAGATCCAGTTCACCATGGTGACGGCGGGTTCGGTCGGCCGTAACCCGAAGGAGGTCCTGCGGGTCCTGGACGCCCTGCAGACCGACGAGCTGTGCCCGTGCAACTGGAACAAGGGCGACGAGACGCTGGACCCGGTCGCCCTGCTGGCGGGTGAGTGACGCCGTGTCCCTGGACTCCCTGAAGTCCGCCCTTCCGGACTACGCGAAGGATCTGAAGCTCAACCTGGGCTCGGTCATCGGCAACAGCGACCTGCCCGCGCAGCAGCTGTGGGGCACGGTGCTGGCGACGGCGATCGCCTCGCGCTCGCCGATCGTGCTGCGGGAGCTGGAGCCGGAGGCGAAGGCCAACCTGTCGCCGGAGGCGTACACGGCGGCGAAGGCCGCTGCCGCGGTGATGGCGATGAACAACGTCTTCTACCGGACGCGGCACCTCCTCTCCGACAAGGAGTACGGCACCCTGCGCGCCGGTCTGCGGATGAACGTCATCGGCAACCCCGGCGTCGACAAGGTCGACTTCGAGCTGTGGTCCTTCGCGGTCTCCGCCGTCAACGGCTGCGGCATGTGCCTCGACTCCCACGAGCAGGTGCTGCGCAAGGCCGGTGTCGAGCGGGAGACCATCCAGGAGGCCTTCAAGATCGCCGCGGTGATCCAGGCCGTCGCGACGACCCTGGACGCGGAGGCGGCTCTCGCCGGCTGACGCGGGCTGACGCAGCCTGACGCCGGGCGGCGCCCGCCGCGTGCGTCGACGAAACCCCGTTCACCCTCGAGGGTGAACGGGGTTTCGTGTTCTCCCGCCGGTGTCCGCCGGCTCGTCACTGAGAGGTGGGCGAGTCCGCCGCGGCGGCCTGGCGCCGGGCCTGCTCCTGCGCATACGCCCGCAGATAGACGACCACCGTATTGGCCACCGCGACCAGCGGCACCGCGACCACCGCGCCGCCGATCCCCGCGACCAGACCGCCCGAGGCCACCGCCAGCACCACCGCCAGCGGATGCACCCGGACCGCGCGCCCGAGGATGAACGGCTGGAGCACATGTCCCTCGATCTGCTGCACCGCCAGCACCACCACCAGCACCATCACCCCGGTGAAGACGCCCTGCGTCACCAGCGCGACGACCACGGCCAGCGCTCCGGAGATCACCGCACCCACCAGGGGGATGAAGGCGAACAGGAAGATGAACACGGCCAGTGGCACGGCCAGCGGCACATTCAGGAAGTAGAGCCCCAGCCCGATGAAGATCGCGTCGATCAGGGCCACGAGCACCGTGCCCCGCACATACGCCGTCAGCGTCCGCCACGCCCGCGGCCCGGCCCCGGCCACGCCCGGCCGTGCCGCCGCCGGCACCAGCCGCAGCGTCCACTCCCAGATCCGCCGGCCGTCGTAGAGCAGGAACAGCGTGGAGAAGACGGCCAGCAGGATCCCGGTCAGTGCCTCCACGACCACGGTCACGCCCTGCAGGCCGGCCGACGTTATCTGCTCGGTGTTGGCCCCGATGGCCTCCCGCAGATTCTTGGCGATCTGGTTGATCTGCTTGTCGGTGACGTGGAAGGGGCTGTTCAGCAGCCACTTGCGCAGCTGGTCGATGCCGTCCTGGATCTGTTTGGAGAGCGTGTCGATGTTCTCCATGACCTGCCAGGTCACGAACCACCCGATCAGCCCCATGACGACGAAGCCGAGGATCGCGGTGAGCGCGGTGGCCGGTCCGTGCGGCAGCCCGTAGCTCCTCAGACGCGCCACCGTCGGCTGCAGCAGCGCGGTGATGAGCAGCGCGGCCGCGAACGCGAGCACCACCAGCCGGACGGCGCTGATGACCTGCATCAGCACCCAGACCGTGCCCGCGAGCACCAGCACCCGCCAGCCGACCTCCGCCGCCACCCGTACGCCCCAGGGCACGGCCTGTGCGGGATCGGGCCGGGCCTGGACGACGGTCACGTGCTCCGGCAGGGGCTGGATGTCCGTGCCCGGCTCCGGCTCGGCCCCGGCCCGTTCCTTCTCCACCTCGGCGCGGTGCTGTTCCCACCGCTCACCCATCCGGGTCAGTCCGGCACCGAGCCGGCCGATCCACCGTGGCACTCGCGACATGATCGGTCCTCTTCCCCCGTCTCTGCGCACCACTCCACTCCCTGGAGCCGTTCAGTCCGACCGTACAGCGCGACAGCCCCTTCCTTAAGACAGGAAGGGGCTGTGCGGGGGTTGAGAACGGCGGCCGATCCGGCCGGCCGGGCCCGTCCGGCTCAGTACCAGTGGTTGGCCTGCCAGAAGGACCACGCGCCACAGGGGCTGCCGTAGCGCTCGTTCATGTAGTTGAGGCCCCACTTGATCTGGGTGGCCGGGTTGGTGCGCCAGTCGGCACCCGCGGAGGCCATCTTGGAGCCGGGCAGCGCCTGGACGAGGCCGTAGGCACCGGAGGAGGGGTTGGTCGCCTGGTAGTTCCAGCTGGACTCGCGCTGCACGATGTTGCTGAAGCACTGGAACTGGTCGGCGGGCACGATCGAGCGCGCGATGGCCTGGACCTCGGCCACGGTGTACGAGCTCTTGACCGCGAAGCTGGCGACCTCGCGGGCCGCGCTGCGGCTGGCCGCCGCCTCCCGCTCGGCGCGCTCCTTGGCCTCCTTGGCCGCCCTCTCGGCTTCCGCCTTCTTGGCGATCGCCGTCCGGGCCGCCTCCTTGCGGGCGGCCTCCTCTGCCTCCTTCTTGGCGCTGACGTCCGCCGCGATGGCCTGTGCGTCGGCCTGCTGCTCGAGCGAGACGGTCTGCACCTGGGCCTGCTGCCCCACGGGTATGTCCGCGAGAAGCGTCGTCACGTCGGCTGCCGTCGCCTCGGCGTCGTTGTTCTGCGCGACGCTGCTCGAGGCAACACCGACGACACTTCCGACGGCGGTGACCGCGGTGGCGGAGGCCACTGCGAATCCCCGAACCGAGATCCGGCTCACACGGTTTCCTTCCAGCATCGCCCGCTGAGGTGACCCTGGCGGACGCGATCGTGCCCCTGTCACTGGCCTCCCAACTGAGGGGTCACGGAAGGCGCGGGCCCGGCGGGCAACTCCTGCGGGGGGAGCGCCGCGTGGTGCTCGGGCGGCATACGACGACGCTATGGAGTTGAAACGGTGTGTCTGCCGTGCCTCCCCCGGGCCCGGCGCCCGGGAGGCGCCCCAGGGGGTACGGCCGTGTCGTATGCGGGGCCTGACAGGAGTGAGACTTTGCCGTAACACAACGGCTCATGGCAATTCCGAGTTGCGTGTGAAAGCTCACACCCCGTTCGCCCCAGGAGTTTTCCCGGATCACCCGCATGCAAAGGCGCCGTCCGGCTAGGCTCGGGCCTTTGCCGGACGGCGCCAACTCCCCTTTTTCGCCCGAATGCAGGCTGATTCGATCAGATGTGCCCGTCCTCCAGCATTTCGGTCACAAGGGCCGCGATCCGGGACCTCTCGGACCGGGTCAGCGTCACGTGCGCGAAGAGCGGATGCCCCTTCAGTCTCTCCACCACGGCGACGACACCGTCGTAGCGGCCGACCCGCAGATTGTCCCTCTGCGCCACGTCATGGGTGAGAACGACCCGGGAATTGGCGCCGATTCGGGACAGGACGGTCAGCAGCACATTCCGTTCGAGTGACTGCGCCTCGTCGACGATCACGAACGCGTCGTGCAGCGACCGGCCGCGGATGTGGGTGAGCGGCAGCACCTCCAGCATCCCGCGCGCGGTGACCTCCTCGATGACCTCGCGGGACGTGACCGCCGACAGCGTGTCGAAGACCGCCTGCGCCCAGGGGCCCATCTTCTCCGCCTCGGTGCCGGGCAGATAGCCGAGCTCCTGCCCGCCGACCGCGTACAGCGGACGGAAGACCATGACCTTCTGGTGCTGACGGCGCTCCAGAACCGCCTCCAGGCCCGCGCACAGGGCCAGCGCCGACTTGCCGGTGCCGGCCCGGCCGCCCATCGAGACGATCCCGATGTCCGGGTCGAGCAGCAGGTCCAGGGCGATCCGCTGCTCAGCGCTGCGCCCCTTGATGCCGAACGCCTCCCGGTCGCCGCGCACCAGGCGGACATCGCCCTCGGGGGTGACGCGCCCCAGCGCCTTGCCGCGCTCGGACTGGATCCTCAGACCGGTGTGCACGGGCAGGTCGGCCGCCTCGGGGACATGGAGGCGCCCCTCCTCGAAGAGGATGTCCACCTGTTCGCCCGAAAGGGTGAGTTCGGACATTCCGGTCCAGCCGGAGGCGTCCGTGATGGCGAGCTCCGCACGGTACTCCTCGGCCAGCAGGCCGACGGAGGAGGCCTTGATCCGCAGCGGCAGGTCCTTGGAGACGACGGTGACGTCGTACCCCTCGGCCTGCAGATTGCGGGCGACCGCGAGGATGCGGGAGTCGTTGTCCTCCAGGCGGTAGCCGGTGGGCAGCACACTGGGGTCCGAGTGGTTGAGCTCGACCCGGATCGTCCCGCCGAGGTCCCCGATCGGTATGGGGGCGTCGAGGCGGCCGTACCGCACCCGGTAGTCGTCGAGCAGGCGCAGGGCCTGCCGGGCGAAGTAGCCGAGCTCGGGATGGTGCCGCTTGGCCTCCAGTTCCGTGACCACGACGATGGGGAGCACGACCTCGTGCTCGTCGAAGCGGGTCAGGGCGTTCGGATCCGCCAGCAGGACGCTGGTGTCGAGGACGTAGGTGCGCCGGTCCGGCTTATGGCGCTTTGTGCTGGTCACCACGGAAGGACGTACCCCCTCGGATGCGGTCGGGGAGCGACGAGGTGGAGCTGGGCCGGTCGACGGCCCCCGCACACGGCGGGCCGTGAACCGGCCCTCAGCTTCGTCTTCCGTGCTGTGACCACACGGTCGGGCTGGTGCAAAGGGCCTCCCGGGCGGACGGCGTCGGACCGTCCGCTGAGATCCGACACCCGTGGTTCGGGTGTCGACCTGTCTGACTTATGCCCTCGAACGCGCGCCGCCATGCAAATGCACGGAACGACGCACGAACGGACCCGGAAGGACAGGTGTCTCTCGGAGGGAGGCGTACGTCCGTCAGATGCCGTAACGGCGGTGGCGGGCCGCGTAGTCGCGCAGGGCGCGCAGGAAGTCGACCTTGCGGAAGGCCGGCCAGTAGGCCTCGCAGAAGTAGTACTCCGAATGCGCCGTCTGCCAGAGCATGAAGCCGGACAGCCGCTGCTCGCCGCTGGTGCGGATCACCAGGTCCGGGTCGGGCTGGGCCTTGGTGTAGAGATGGCGGCCGATCATGTCGATGTCGACGGACTCGGCCAGCTCCTCCATGGAGATGCCCTTCTCGTGGGCCTCCAGGAGCATGGAGCGCACCGCGTCGGCGATCTCCTGCCGCCCGCCGTAGCCGATGGCGACGTTGACGACTATTCCGTCGATGTGGGCGGTGGCCTCCTCGGCCTCCTTCAGAGCGGCCTGCATGCCCGGCGGCAGCAGGTCCAGGGTGCCGACGTGGTGCACACGCCAGCGTCCGTCGGCGGCCAGCGAGCGGACGACGTCCTCGATGATGCCGAGGAGCGGGACCAGCTCCTCCTGGGGGCGGTCGAGGTTGTCCGTGGAGAGCAGCCAGAGGGTGACGACCTCGACGTCCGTCTCGGCGCACCAGCCGAGGAACTCCTCGATCTTGTCCGCGCCGGCCCGGTGGCCCTGGGCGGTGGTGGAACCCGCGGCCCTCGCCCAGCGCCGGTTGCCGTCCATGATGACGCCGATGTGCTTGGGCACCTTGGCGGGGTCCAGGCGCCCCTCCACCCGGCGTGCGTACAGCCTGACCAGCAGGCCGCGCAGCTTGTCGCGCAGGTTCACGTCTACGTCAACCCCTCCGTACGGCGGTCCCAGGGGGCGAAGCCTACCGCCGGGAAACCCGGTGTCCCCCAACAGGGCACCGTCCGTCCTCCGCCGCCCGACTCGCCTCATCGCACCGCCCGGACGCGCCGCCGTCCGGCCGCTTCGGAGGTGCCCTTCCGCCGTCCAAAAGAAACGGGCCGGTCCGTGGGGGGGAGACGGACCGGCCCGAGGGGGGGGTTTCCACCATAACCCTTTGTGAGTGATGCTGCGTGCATCAGCGCAACACAACTACTCTCCGAAGTCATTCGGCGACGCCCCGGCAGGGGTGGAAGCCCTCGTTCCGCGTCCGATCATGGCCGGATCCCAGCGGAATCCCAGGAAAAACGGCCGGGAGACGACACGAACCGGAGGGTTTGGGCCATCCAGGGCCACTCGGCGCGCCGCCCTTCGCATCCCCCTCCCGGGCGACCCGGTCGCGAACGTCCGCTTGACACCGGCGGCGGCCGGACGAGGCTCCGCTCACCGCGGTCAGCAGGGACGTGGCACCGCGCGACCCCCTCCGCCACGCGGTGCCACCCGCGCGGCTTTGCTCGCGCGAATTCCCTTGGTCTGTACTTTACGTGGAGCGATCGGGTGAATCGAGTGGCGGGCGGTAACAATGTGGACAACATGTGCGCGCCGATTCGGCCGGCGCCGTCGTCCTCGTCGCTCAGCGCCCCTTCCGCGCCCCCACAAAGATGGCGCACAAGCGTGCGCTGCGCACGGCCCCCGCGCCGCGATCCGTTCGCACGACGCCCGCACCGGGGCGCCCACCCCGGCGGAGGGGCCCCGGGGAGGCCACTGGCACGGGCCGCGCGAGCCGCACGGGCCACGCATGCACGGGCTGCGGGCTGCCGGAGCGCGGGGGCGGTCACCGGTCCCGGGACACCGGCCGCCGCTGAGTGACCGGTGACCTCTGGGGCGCCGGTCGTCCCCGGGTCACCGGCTGCTCTTGAGAAGCGGCTGCACCTCCTGCGCCGCGAAGCGCACGAAGCCCTCGGGGTCCGGCTCGTCCCCGGTCGGCTGGAGGACCACCGTGTCGGCACCGGCGTCGGCGAGGGTCCGAACGGCCCGGGCGACGGCAGAGGCGTCCCCGGCGACACCGAGGTCCGGGACACCGGCCTGCCCCTCGGCCTCCAGCTCCGCGCGCAGACGGGCCTCGGCACCGGGCCCGGTGGCGGCGAGCAGATAGACGACCACACGGTGCGGCTCGTGGTCGCGCCCCGCCGCCTTGCGCCCCTCGTCGACGAGCCGGCGGGCACGTCGTACGCCCTCCACGGGGGTGGACGCCGTGAGGATCGTGCCGTCGGCCGTCTCGCCGGACAGGCGCAGGGTGCGGGGACCGGTGGCACCGGCGAGGACCGGGGCCGGTACGGCACCGTCCGGCGGCCAGTCCAGGGCCACGTCGTCCAGCCGGACGTACCGCCCCTGCGTGGTGACCCGCTCGCCGCGCAGCAGGGCGCGCAGGGCGGTGAGATATTCGCGCAGCAGGGTCAGCGGGGACTCGGCCCGCGCGCCGACCTGCTCCATCCAGTCCTGTACGCCGTGGCCGACACCGAGGAGCGCACGCCCCGGGAACATGCGGTGCAGGGTGGCGGCCTCCATGGCGGTGAGGGCGACATTGCGCAGCGGCACGGGCAGCAGCCCGACCCCGATCCGCACCCGTTCGGTCCAGGCGAGCGCGGCCGCCGCCGTGGAGATCCCGCCCTCGCGAAAGCAGTCCTCCCACAGCCACAGCTCCTCGAGACCGGTCTCGTCGGCGAGGCGGGCGACCGAGCGCAGCCGCTCGGGAGGCAGCTGGGGACGGAAGACGACTCCGAGTTCAGTCACACGCACTTCCTCCCCACCCGTCCGTCCTCTCACACCCTCGCCTTCTCTCACACCCCCGCGACCCCGCCCAGCAGCAGCCCGGTGAACGCCCCGCCGAGCATGAACGGGCCCAGCGGAATCGCCGACCTGCGGCCCGCGCGGCGCAGCACCACCAGGCCCAGCCCGTAGACGGCCCCGTACAGCAGCCCGGCGAAGGCGCCCACGACGAGGACGGACCAGCCGTACCAGCCGAGGACCGCACCCAGTGCGAGCGCCAGTTTGACATCGCCGAAGCCCATGCCGGAGGGGTTGACGAGAAAGAGCACGAAGTACGCGGCCCCCAGGGCGAGCCCGCCGAACAACGCCGTCGGCCAGGAGCCGGCGGCGCCGGGCAGGAGGGCGGCGAGCCCCAGCAGAACGGCCGTCGCGGCGGCGAGCGGCAGCGTCAGGACGTCCGGCAGCCGGTGCACCCGGTGGTCGACGAGCGCGAGCAGGACGCCGACCGGCGCGGCGAGCAGCCAGACGACGGCTTCCGGGCGGGGTCCGGTGGCGGCGGCGAGCGCGGCGCAGACCAGCGCGGTCACCATGGCGACGACCGGGGCGCTCGGCCCGTACGGCCCGCACCCGGCCGGTACGGCCGTGCACCGGGCCGGGCCGATCCACCCCCCGAAGGCCCCCGTGATGGGGTGTCCTCCAGGGCATCGCGTCCTCCACGCCTCCCCCGCGTCGACCGAGAACCGGTGGGCGGCACGAGGCAGCAGCAGCCCGGCCCCCGCACCCCACAGGGCGGCCACGACGGTCAGCAGTACGCGCAGCACGCCAGGACCCTAGCCCCGGCGCATCCGGCGGGACATGAGCCCGTGGACCCCATGCGGGCCCCACTGCTTCGGGGCTACGGTCGGTTGACGGGGCATACGGCCCGGTGGAACGGCTCGGCGGGAGGGGACGGCTCGGCATGGGACGGCGCTGGCGCGACGGGCGGGGCAGGCTGATCGTGCACGGCTCGCCCCCCGTGACCGTCCCCCTGGAACTGGCGACCTCCTACCGCGCCCGCACCAAGGGCCTGCTGGGCCGCGACTCGGTCGAGGGCGCGCTCCTGCTGTCCCCCGCCGGGAGCATCCACACCTTCCGCATGCGCTTCCCCATCGACGTCGCCTACCTCGACCACAGCCTCCGCGTCCTCACCGTCGTCACCATGCCCCCGGGCCGCCTGGGCCTGCCCCGCCTCCGCTCCCGGCACGTCCTGGAGTCGGCGGCAGGAACGATGGCGGGGTGGGGGCTGCGAG
>NZ_MUME01000355.1 GCF_002155915.1 Streptomyces thermovulgaris
CACCGTCCCGGAGACGGGCCTGGCGGCCGGGCTGAAGCCGGGCGTGATGGTCCGGCCGGTGGAGCTGTTCGCCACCCCGTGGGCGCGGATCTTCAACGGCCAGCTCTCCGACGGCGTCGCCTACCGCGCCGCCCGCCTCGAACTGGTGACGGCGGAGGCAGCCCAGTGATCCGCTTCGAAAACTCCGCGCCGGAGCGGGAGTTGCACCCGCTCCGGCCCCTGCCGGGGACCGAGGGCAAGGCGACGTTCTCCGTCTCCGGCGCTGTGCTCGCCCGGCTCGGCCTGGCCCCGGCGGACGCGGCCGGGCTCGACCTGGCCGACGTGCTGCCCCTGATACGCGCAAGCGAGGGGGACTGACCATGGAGAACCTGACCGATCACGCACCGCACGTACTGCTGGTCGTGGCCGTGCTGGCGGGCGTCTGGCTGTGCTGGGGCGTCGTGCGCTACGTGCGGGCCGACCGGGGGACGCGGGTCAGCATGCGGCAGGCCGTGCGAGTCCGCTGGGGCTGGGTGCGGCTCGCGCGGATGGCCGGGCTGACGGTCACCGACAAGACCCCGGGCCTGCTCGCACAGATCACCGCGCAGAAGGACAGTCCCGCCCCCGCGCCCCGGGTGCTGACCCCGAGGATCAAGGTCAAGCCGGACCCCTTCGGGGTGATCGTCCGGGCCAGGACGCTGCCGCAGGTCGGACTGGAGGAGTACCAGAAGGCGGCACGCTTCCTGGCCGACGCCTGGCGGTGCACGCGGGTCTCCGTGCTGCCGGACGGCCCCGGCCGGGTGGTGATCCGGGGCGTGCGCTCCGACCCGCTGACCACGCCCGCCAAGCACCGGCCCACTGGCCGCCCTCCCGCGGACCTGACGCGCTGGGAGCTGGGGGTGGACGAGTACGCCGCGCAGGTGTGCGTGTCCCTGGCGAACGTGCCCGGAGTGACCGTGGCCGGCACCCCGGGTGCGGGCAAGACCTCGGCAGTCAACAGGTTCGTCTGCGACTTCGCGCCCTCACCGGCCGTGCAGATAGCGGGTGCGGACGGCAAGGTGTCACGGGCCTCGGAGGGCGACTACGCCGACCTCGTCAAGCGGATGTTCGCATTCTGCGGGGATGACCTCGACGAAGCTAACGCGCTGTTCAAGCGCCTGGTAGAGCTGCGCAAGCGGCGTTCTGCGACTATCCGCGACGTGCTGGGCGTCAAGAACATGTGGCACGTCGGCCCCTTACCACAGTGGCCGCTCACGGTCCTGATCATCGATGAGGCCCACACGTACTTCCGCGAGTACAAGGGCAGCGACGCCGAGACGAAACGTTTGGCCGCGCTGACGGCGGAGAACGCCCGGCTGGTGGAGGACCTGGTCAAGAAGGGCCGCAGCGTCGGCATCCTGGTGATCCTGATCAGCCAGAAGACCACCGGCGACGCCATCCCGACCTTCATCCGCGACGTGTGCCCCGTCGGGCTGTCCTTCGCGCAGAAGACGGTGGAGGCAGCGGTGGCCGCGCTGGGCGAGGACATCCGCAACTGGCCCGATGCCAGCCCGGTGACCTTGCAGGACCCCGCCTACGTCGGGGTCGCGGTGATGGCGNNCGCATCCGCACCCCCTACGTCCCGGATGCCGATGCCGCCCGCGTCGCGGACGCCACTTCGCACCTGACCGCCGACCCGGACCTGTGCCTGGATGCCCTCCTGCGCTCGACCGGCCGGACAGCATCGCCCGCGCCCTCACTCACCAAGTGATCCCGAAACGCCCACACCAGAAAGGAGGTTGAGATCATGGCGGAGGAACGGTTCAC
>NZ_MUME01000356.1 GCF_002155915.1 Streptomyces thermovulgaris
CCGGCGGGTACGACGCTGAAGGTCACCAACCTGGACAACAACAAGTCCATCACGGTGAAGGTCACCTCCGTCTCCGGCAGCTGCGTCCTGCTCAACAACGCGGCCTTCGAGGAGGTCCGCGAGCCCGGCAAGTTCCTGATCCGCCGTGCGCTGATCGAGAAGGTGGGCTGACGCCCGAGCCCCCGGGAAACCGGTGAGGTGCCGGCCCGGGCCGCCGCACTGCNNTGCGGGACAGAGGTCCGGACAAGGCAGCCGGTGATCAATCCTCTGACCTGGCACGAACTCCTGGTGGGGTGATCCACGCAACGCCGGGTTGACGCCGGGAGGCGTCCGAACCGTGAGAGGGACTCCTGCGACGGCGTGAAGTCTGTTTGAATGAGGGCATGGCCGGTTTCCAGAAGTGCACCGTGACGGGTCGTCACGACCTCGAGCCCTTCTGGCCCTCACGTCAGCACCACGACTTCGACCGGGTGTGTTGTCGCGCGCTCAGCGCGTCGGCCCGGTAGAGCCGCACATCCCTGGCCCTCGGCCGGCGCGAGACGACGTACGTCCCTCGACGCGCCCGATCACGAACTCGCGGCCGTCGATCCTTCCGACGAATCTCGCGCGAAAGAGCTGACCCCTCATGGCGACCCCCCGTTCTCTGACCACCGTCCCCTCCCC
>NZ_MUME01000357.1 GCF_002155915.1 Streptomyces thermovulgaris
GTGAAGGTCTGGGTGAAGGCCCCGTAGAACGGGGTGCGGGGACGGGAGACCGCCCGTTGCAGGGCGGGAAGCAGGATGGTGCGGGTGAAGCCGGGGCGGCCCTGCATCGCCATCACCGCGACCCCGACATAGGCGGGGTCCTGCAAGGTGACCGGGCTGGCGTCGGGCCAGTTGCGGATGTCGTCGCCCAGCGCGGCCACCGCGGCTTCCACCGTCTTCTGCGCGAACGACAGCCCCACTGGGCACACGTCGCGGACGAACGTCGGGATGGCATCCCCGGTGGTCTTCTGGCTGATCAGGATGGTCAGGATGCCGACGCTGCGGCCCTTCTTGACCAGGTCCTCCACCAGCCGGGCGTTCTCCACCGTCAGCGCGGCCAGACGTTTCGTCTCGGCGTCGCTGCCCTTGTACTCGCGGAAGAACGTGTGCGCCTCATCGACGAGCACCACGGTGAAAGGCCACTCCGGCGAGGGGCCGACGTGCCACATGTTCTTCACGCCCAGCACGTCACGGATCACCGACGACCGCCGTCGGCGCAGCGCCACCAGACGCTTGAACAGCGCGTTGGCCTCGTCCAGGTCGTCACCGCAGAACGCGAACATCCGCTTGACCAGGTCCGCGTAGTCGCCCTCCGAGGCCCGTGACACCTTCCCGTCGAAGCCCACGATCTGCACGGCCGCCGACGGCGCGAGGTCACAGACGAACTTGTTCACCGCCGAGGTCTTGCCCGCACCGGGCGTGCCGGCCACGGTCACCCCCGGCACGTTCGCCAGGGACACGCACACCGGCGCGGCATACTCGTCCACCCCCAGTTCCCACCGCGCCACGTCCTCCGGCGGGCGGCCGGTGGGCCGGTGCTCGGTCGGCGTGGTCAAAGGATCGGAGCGCACACCCCGGATCACCACCCGGCCGGGCCCGTCCGGCAGAACAGACACCCGCGTGCACCGCCAGGCGTCCGCCAGGAACCGTGCCGCCTTCTGGTACTCCTCCAGCCCGACCCGCGGCAGCGTCCTGGCCCGCACGATCACGCCGAACCGGTCCGGCTTCACCTTGATCTTCGGAGTCAGCACCCGAGGCGCCGGGGCGGGGCCGTCCTTCTGCGCGGTGATCTGTGCGAGCAGGCCCGGGGTCTTGTCGGTGACCGTCAGCCCGGCCATCCGAGCCAGCCGCACCCAGCCCCAGCGGACCCGCACGGCCTGCCGCATGCTGACCCGCGTGCCCCGGTCGGCACGGACGTAGCGCACCATCGCCCACAGCAGCCACGCGCCCGCCAGCACGGCCACGACCAGCAGCACCTGCGGCGCGCGGTCGGTCAGGTCCTCCACGTCAGTCCCCCTCGGTCTCGGATATCAGGCGGAGCATGTCGGCCAGGTCCAGCCCGGCCGCGTCCGCCGGGGGCAGGCCAAGCAGTCCGAGCACCGCGCCGGAGACGGCGAACGTCGCCTTGCCCTCTGTGCCCGGCAGGGGCCGCAACGCATGCAGCCTCCGCTGTGGCCCTCGGCTGTCGTGGCCGGTCACTGGGCCGCCTCCGCCGCGACCAGCTCCAAGCGGGCGGCGCGGTAGGCGACGCCGTCGGAGAGCTGACCGTTGAAGATCCGCGCCCACGGAGTGGCGAACAGCTCCACCGGCCGGACCATCACGCCCGGCTTCAGCCCGGCCGCGAGGCCCGTCTCCGGGACGGTG
>NZ_MUME01000358.1 GCF_002155915.1 Streptomyces thermovulgaris
GTGGGACGGAGGTGCCGGGGGAGGGGCGTACACTGGGAACGGAACACGCAGTATTCGCGCCGCCGCCCCCGTTTTGACCCTCGGAGGGCGCCGCGGGTATTCTGCGGTTTCGTTGTGTATTGGCTTGCTCATTCTCACGGGACGGGCCCTTACACCGGTCCACCGGGCCGATGACCAGCGACCAGCACGCGGTTTTGCGTCGCCGCGGTGCGGTCAAGGCTGTCGTGATCGTCTTCGGTGACCTTGTCAGGACCACTCACTGAAGAAGCGAAGGCTACGAACCGTGCGTACGTACAGCCCCAAGCCCGGCGACATCACGCGCCAGTGGCATGTCATTGACGCTCAGGATGTTGTCCTGGGCCGCCTGGCGTCCACCGCCGCCACCCTTCTGCGGGGCAAGCACAAGCCGATTTACGCACCGCATGTCGACACCGGTGACTTCGTCATCATCATCAACGCCGACAAGGTGCACCTTTCCGGCAACAAGCGGACCCAGAAGCTGGCGTACCGCCACTCCGGTTACCCGGGTGGTCTGCGCTCGGTCCGCTATGACGAGCTGCTTGAGAAGAACCCGGAGAAGGCCGTCGAGAAGGCCGTCAAGGGCATGCTCCCCAAGAACTCCCTTGGCCGTCAGATGCTCTCGAAGCTGAAGGTCTACAGGGGTGACCAGCACCCGCACGCCGCGCAGAAGCCGGTGCCGTACAAGATCACCCAGGTCGCGCAGTAAGTCCGGCCAGCCCCTAAGACGAAAGAGAATCTGAGGAGAATCGTGGCCGAGACCACTGCCGAGCAGCCGCTCGAAGAGCTTGACATCGACAGCTACACCACCGAGTCCGAGTACCCCGTAGAGGGCGAGTACACCTCGGAGTCCCTGGCCTCCCGCTTCGGCGAGCCGCAGCCGGCCGCCGGACTGGGCCGCCGCAAGACCGCCATTGCCCGTGTCCGGATCGTTCCGGGCAGCGGCAAGTGGAAGATCAACGGTCGCACCCTCGAGGACTACTTCCCGAACAAGGTGCACCAGCAGCAGGTCAACGAGCCCTTCAAGGTGCTGGAGCTCGAGGGCCGCTACGACGTCATCGCCCGTATCTCCGGCGGTGGTGTCTCCGGCCAGGCCGGTGCCCTCCGTCTCGGCGTCGCCCGTGCTCTGAACGAGGCCGACGTCGACAACAACCGTGGCCCGCTGAAGAAGGCCGGCTTCCTCCGCCGCGACGCCCGTGCGGTCGAGCGCAAGAAGGCCGGTCTGAAGAAGGCCCGTAAGGCCCCGCAGTACAGCAAGCGCTGATTTCAGCGGCGCCCCTGCAGGTACTCCGAACGCCCCGGCGGCACGCCACTGTGCTCCGGGGCGTTCGTATATCACAGAGCTTGGACGTATAACGGCACAAGCTGTTCAAAGGCTGGTGCGATCGAATGCCCGGGTCGTCGAATGCCATAATCCAGCATCTTTTCGAAGTGGTGCTTCTCCAGGAGGACAAGTGGGACGACTCTTCGGCACGGACGGCGTGCGGGGCGTTGCCAACGCGGACCTGACCGCCGAGCTGGCACTCGGGCTCTCCGTCGCCGCGGCGCACGTACTGGCCGAGGCGGGCACCTTCGAGGGCCACAGGCCGACCGCGGTGGTGGGGCGGGACCCGCGCGCGTCCGGGGAGTTCCTGGAGGCCGCCGTGGTCGCCGGTCTGGCGAGCGCGGGCGTGGACGTCCTGCGCGTCGGCGTCCTGCCGACGCCGGCGGTGGCATACCTCACCGGCGCACTCGACGCCGATCTGGGCGTGATGCTGTCGGCCAGCCACAACGCCATGCCGGACAACGGCATCAAGTTCTTCGCCCGCGGCGGTCACAAGCTCCCCGACGAGCTGGAGGACCGTATCGAGGCGGTCTACGAGGAGCACCGCACCGGCGAGCCCTGGGACCGTCCCACGGGCGCGGGCGTGGGCCGGGTGCGCGACTACGACGAGGGCTTCGACAAGTACGTCACCCACCTCGTCGAGGCCCTGCCGAACCGGCTCGACGGCCTCAAGATCGTCCTCGACGAGGCGCACGGCGCCGCCTTCGAGGTCTCGCCGGAGGCCTTCCGGCGGGCCGGTGCCGAGGTCGTCACCATCGGCGCGCAGCCGGACGGCCTCAACATCAACGACGGCTACGGCTCGACCCACCTCGAGCGCCTCAAGGCGGCCGTGGTCGAGCACGGCGCCGACCTCGGCATCGCGCACGACGGCGACGCCGACCGCTG
>NZ_MUME01000359.1 GCF_002155915.1 Streptomyces thermovulgaris
CGTCCACCGGTCCGCTGCCGCGCCCGTCGGGACGGGTGCGGCGCGGGTGGGTCTTCCGTCTCCTGGCCGCCGTGGTCCTGGTTCTCGCGGCGGCCCTGGCCGGTCCGGCGCCGAGCGCCCATGCCGCGGTCGGCCTGACCAGGGTCACCGACTTCGGTGCCAATCCGGGCCGGTTGAACATGTACGTCTACCGGCCCACGTCCCTGCCCGACCGGCCCGCGGTGGTGTTCGCGCTGCACGGCTGCGGTCAGGACGCCCAGACGTACGCCGACAACTCCGGTCTGCCCGAACTCGCCGACCGGTACGAGTTCTTGGTGGTGTTCGCCGAGACCACCCCCGCGAACAACCTGAACAAGTGCTTCAACTGGTTCCAGCCCGCCGACAACCGCAGGGGGCAGGGCGAGGCCGCGTCGATCCGGCAGATGGCCGCGCACACGGTCTCCGCCTACGGAGCGGACCCCCAGCGGATCCATGTCACCGGTCTGTCCGCCGGCGGGGCCATGACGTCGGTGATGCTCGCCATGTACCCGGACGTCTTCCGGGCCGGTGCGGTCGTCGCGGGTCTGCCCTACGGATGCGCCAATGACGTCGTCAGCGCCTTCACCTGCATGAACCCCGGAACCGACCTGACCCCGGCCCAGTGGGCGCAGCGGGTTCGTGAGGCCCGTCCCTCGTGGTCCGGTCCCTGGCCCCGTGTGGCCGTCTGGCACGGGGACGGGGACACCACGGTCGTGCCGCGCAACGCCGGTGAACTGCGCGACCAGTGGACCGCGCTGCACGGCCTGTCCCAGACGCCGACCCGTACGTCCGTCATCGGCCCGAACTCCACCCGGCACGAGGAGTACGCCGCCGCGGACGGAACGGTGGCCGTCGAGGTGAACCGGGTCCCGGGCATCGGACACGGCACGCCCGTCGACCCGGGCAGCGGGGAGCAGCAGTGCGGCAGCACCGGCACCGCCCACTTCCTGGACTCCATCTGCTCCGGCTACTGGATCGCCCGGTTCTTCGGTCTGACGGAGCCCGGCTCCGAGGACGGCACGCTGCCCGCCCCGACCGGCCTGGCCGTGACCGAGGCCACCGACACCACCATCCGCCTGGGCTGGAACCCCGTCGACGGCGCCGCCGGGTACACCGTGTACCGCGACGGTGCCCCGGTCGGCACGGCGGACTCCCCGTCCTACACCGACACCGGCCTGACCGCGGGCTCCTCCCACACCTACGCGGTCGCCGCCCGCGATGCCGCCGGCAGGACGGGACGGCTCTCCGGAACGATCACCGCGCGGACCACCGGCACCGTGGTCGCCTGCTGGACCGCCACCAATTACGCCCACGTCCAGGCAGGGCGCGCCTACACCGCCGGCGGCTACGCCTACGCCAAGGGGTCCGGACAGAACATGGGGCTGTACAACACCTTCGTCGTCCGCACCCTGAAGGAGTCGCCCGCCGGTTACTTCACCCTCGCGGACGGCACCTGCGGCTGACGCGGGACCGGTCGTGACCGTGGCTGCCGTTCCGCGGCCTCCACGGTTCCGCGTCCCTGCCCGTGGTTCCGTGTCCCTGCCCGTCATGGTGGCGGCCCACCTGAGAACAGCCATGACCATGGCGGGCACACACATGTTCCTGTGCCGGGTCCGCCACCTAGCCTCCAGCCCCGTCCGTCCTTCGCCGCTCACTGGAGGCCACCCGTGTCCCCGTCGCCCTCATCGCCCTCGCCGTCCTCACCGCCCTCGCCGTCCTCACCGTCCTCGTCCTCCTCGTGGTCCCCGTCGTCCCCGTCCCCCGGCGCCCCTGCGGGCCGCAGAGGGCGCACCGCGCTCGGGGCGCTCGCCCTGGCCACCGCCCTGACCCTGCTTCCCTCGCCGGCCTCGGCCCGGCCGGCCCCCGACCGCACCGCCGGCCACTGCGCCCACCAGTCCCACCTCCGGGTCCCGGGGGCCGCCCATCAGCAGACCGCCTGCCTGGACGAGCTGACCACGGCGGGAACGGTGGAGTCCGGCCACACCGACCCGGCCGACTGGGCCGGTCTCACCCCCGAGGGTCTCGCCGTTCCCCAGGGGGTGCCGGGCATTCAGATCGACGGCTACTTCCCGGACTCCTCGACCACCAACACCAACCACGGCTGGAACCACGACGCGCAGTTCGTCATCCGGCTGCCCGACCGCTGGAACGGCGGCCTGGTGGTGGCCGGCACCCCCGGCAACCGGGAGCAGTACGCCAACGACCGGGCCATCGCCGACTGGGTGCTCGCCCGCGGCTACGCCTATGCGGCCACCGACAAGGGCAACACCGGTCCCGCTTTTCACCGTGACGGCTCCCGGCCCGGGGACGCCGTCGCCGAGTGGAACACCCGGCTCACCCAGCTGACCCGGGCCGCCCGCGCGGTGGTCGCCCAGCGGTACCACCGGCCGCCCGCGCGCACCCTGGTCACGGGAATGTCCAACGGCGGCTACCTCGTACGGTGGCAGCTGGAGAACCACCCCGAGCTGTACGACGGCGGCGTCGACTGGGAGGGCACCCTCTGGCATGCGCAGGGTCCCAACCTGTTCACCTTCCTGCCGCCCGCCCTGCGCCACTACCCCGTCCACGCGGCGGGCGGCCGCGGCGCCGAACGGGCGCGCCGGGAACTGCACCGCGCGGGCTTCCCGGCCGGCTCGGAGTTCCTGTGGCCCTACCACCACCAGGTCTACTGGGACCTGACCCAGCGCATCTACCGCGAGGAGTTCGACCCCGGCTTCGACGGTGCGACGGAGGCCGGCACACCGTACTGCGCCCCCGGGACCCCCGCCTGCGACGCCGACTACGACTACGCCGCCCGTCCCGCCGAGGTCCACCGGGCCGTACGGCGCGTCGCGCTGACCGGCCGCATCGGCAAACCGCTGATCACCATCCACGGCACCCTGGACGTCCTGCTGCCCATCGGCAAGAGCTCGGACGTCTACGCCCGCATGGTCCGTGCCTCGGGCCGCGGCTCTCTGCACCGCTACTACCGCATCGAGGACGGCACGCACACCGACTCCCTCGTCGACGGCTTCCCCGATCGGCTCCGGCCCCTTCTGCCCTGCCACCGCGCGGCCTTCACCGCCCTGGAGAGCTGGCTCGACGAGGGGCGGCGCCCGCCCGCGAACCGCACCGTCGCCCGGCCCGAGGACGCCACTCCCTCGGAGCTGCTCACCGAGTGCAGCCTCACGGGATGACCACCGCGACGGTCGGCCGGGACCTGCCCCGGCCGACCGTCGACCGAGACCGACCGAGCCCGGCCGGGGCAGGTCCCGGC
>NZ_MUME01000036.1 GCF_002155915.1 Streptomyces thermovulgaris
TCGTGGTGCATGCACATGGGCTGGTTGGCGGGCCAGGCGGTGGAGGAGTACAGCCCCGGGCCGCGGGGCTCCCGGGGAGCGAAGGCCTCCCGTTCCGCCATGAGCGGGCCGCCCAGTTCCGCGAAGACGGCGGCGATCAGGTCCGGGTCCCGCAGCCCCAGGCCGCGCACGAGCAGCGCTCCGTGCTCGGTGACCTGCGCGCGCAGCGCCTCGCGGTGCTCGGCCGCCCAGCCGACCGCGTCCGCAGGGGGTTCCAGGTGCAGGAGGGGAGGCCGGTCGGGCCGCAGCTCCACCTCCAGCACCGACGCCGAGGACGAGAACGACATCTCGGTTTCCTTTCGTTCGTCACCAAGGAGGCCCGGGCGGGCCCCGAAGGGGTCAGGAGGACGCCAGCAGTTCGGCGGCGCCCAGGACGACCCGTGCGGTCTCGGCGGGACGGGTGCGCAGGAAGTAGTGGCCCCCGTCGGCGAGTTCGTGCAGATCCACCTGCTCGGCCAGCAGTTCCCAGTCCCGCCAGCGGTCGCGGAACCGTGCGGTGTTCGCGTCGTCGGCGGCGACGACCACGGTGACCGGCGCCGTCAGTCTCGCCGCCGGCGGGTTCTCCAGGGCGCCGGCCAGATAGCGGTGTGCGGACACGCAGTCGTGCCGGTAGGCGGCACCGATGTGCTCGGCGTGCTCCGCGTTCAGCTCGCCGAGTTCGCTGTAGCCGCTGTCCGCGCTCAGCTCCGCGGCGATGTCGGCGTTGCTCCGCTGCGTCAGTTCGGCGATCGCGGCGCGCCGCTCGGCGGCGGTGCCGAGCAGTTGCGCACCGAGGAACACCCGCGTCACCTCGATTCCGCGCCCGAGCAGCCTCCGGGCCGTCTCCAGGGCGGGCGCGGCGCCGGAGGAGTGGCCCCACAGCATGACCCGTCCCGGGCCGCGCCCGGCGATCTCGGCGACGACCCGCTCCACCACCTGCTCCAGCGGCGCGAACGGCTCCTCGACGGCCGCCAGGTCGTGTCCGGGCAGGTCCACGGCGTACACGGCGAGGCCGCCGCCGGCCAGGGCGCTCGCCATCGGCTGGAAGTTGACCGCGTTGCCGCCCGCGTACGGGAAGCACACCAGCGCGCACTCCGGGCCGCCCTCCGGCTCCGACAGCGGCTGGAGCAGCTCCGGACGCCGGCGGGCCGTGCCGTCCAGACGCGCGGCCAGGTCGGCGAGCACCGGGTGGCGGGTGATGTCCTTCAAGGACACCGCGCGGTTCAGGGCGATGGTCAGCTTCACCGCCGTCAGCGAGGTGCCGCCGAGGCCGAAGAAGTGGTCCCGCCGGCCGATCGTGTGCGGGTCCAGGCCCAGCAGCTCGGCCCAGACGGCCGCCAGCCTGCGCTCGGTCGGGGTGCGCGGTGCGCCGCCGTCGTCCCCCGCCGTGCGCTCCCCGTCGGCGGCGCCCTGCGCCGACGGCGCGCTCCGTTCGGCCAGCGCGGTCAGCGCCTTGCGGTCGATCTTGCCGTTGGCGGTCAGCGGCAGCGCCTCCTGCCAGTGGAAGGCGGAGGGAACCATGTACGCGGGAAGCGAGGCCCCGAGTGTCCGCCGCAGTTCCTGGGACCGCAGACGCCGGCCGGTGTAGAAGGCGATCAGATGCGTGCTCCGGCCCGCCAGATCGGCGACAACCACCGCGCCGTCCCGGACGCCGGGCACCCGCAGCAGGGTGTTCTCGATCTCGCCGATCTCGATGCGGAATCCGCGGATCTTCACCTGGCTGTCCCGGCGGCCGAGGAACTCCAGCTTCCCGTCGGGGTGCCAGCGTCCCCAGTCGCCGCCCAGGTAGAGCCGCTCGCCCGGACGGTACGGGTCCGTGCGGTAGGCCTCACGGGTCCGTTCGGGGTCGTTGACGTAGCCGCGTCCCACGCACACCCCGGAGAACGCGATCAGTCCCGGGGCGCCGAGCGGCACCAGCGACAGCCGCTCGTCGACGACGTAGACCCGTACGTTGCTGACCGGGCGTCCCAGCAGCACCCGGTCCGGCACCGTGTCCATCACCTCGTGGTTGGTGTCGTCCGAGGTCTCCGTCAGCCCGTAGGCGTTGACCAGCCGGATGCCCGGCTGGAGGGCGAACCAGCGCTGCACCAGCTCCCGTTTCAGCGCCTCGCCGGTCACCGACACACAGGCCAGGTCGGGCAGTGCGCGCGGGTGCTGCTCCAGGTACGAGACCACCACCTCCAGATAGGAGGGCACGAGCTGCGCCACCGCGACCCGGCCGTGCACCAGGGTGTCGACGAACCGCTCCACGTCCGTGATCGCGTCCTGCTCGACCAGCAGGGTCCGCCCGCCCACCAGCAGCCCGGCGATCAGCTGCCACAGCGAGATGTCGAAGCACTGCGGGGCCGTCTGCGCCACCACCCGGCCGGGGCCGATCCCCAAGTCGTCGATCTTGGCGTACAGATGGTTGAGCATGCCCGCGTGCTCGCACATCGCCCCCTTCGGCTCGCCGGTGGAGCCGGAGGTGAAGTAGATGTACGCCAGCTGGTCGGGGGAGACCTCCACCTCGGGGTTCCCGTCGGCGTGCCCCTCGGCGTACGCCGCCTCGATGAGCAGCTTCTCGGCCTTCTCCGGCAGCGTGGCCAGGGCCTCGTCGAGGCTGCCGGTGCTGCCCGGCTCGGTCAGCACCAGCCGGCACCCGGCGCGGGAGAGCGTCGTCGCGATGCGGCCGGCCGGGAAGTGCGGCTCGATCGGCAGGTAGACACCGCCGGCCTTGAACACCGCCAGCACCGCGGCCAGCCAGTCGAGATTGCGTTCGGTGACCACGGCCACCACGCCCTCCCGGCCCAGACCGCGCGCCAGCAGCGCCCGCGCCAGCCGGTTGGCCCGCGCGTTCAGCTCCCCGTACGTCCACGACCGGTCCTTGTGCACCGCGGCCACCGCGTCCGGGTGCTCCCGCACCCGCTCCTCGAAGATCTGGTGCGCCCGCAGCGGCGGCAGCTCCCGGTGGGGTCCGGCCAGAGCCTCCAGCTGGTGGCGCACCTCCTCGGGCGACAGCAGACTCCGTCCTATGTGCCCGGCGTCCGGGTCGGCCGTCATCAGCCGCAGCGCGGTCAGGTGGTAGCCGCCGATCCGGGCCGCGGCTTCGGCGTCCAGGACGTCCGTGCGGTACCGCAGCCGCAGCACGAGCCGGTCGTCCCGCTCGCCGAACGCCACCCGCAGCACGGCCTCCTCGGGCAGGTCGCATCCGGCGTCCGCGGGGTCGAGGACGACCTCGTACGACCGTTCCGTCAGCCCCAGGTCCCGGCGCAGCTCGCCGACCGGGAAGTCCTGGTGGGCGATCAGTTCCTCCTCGACACGGCGGACGTCGAGCACCAGCCGGCGCCACGACCGCGGTGCGACGGTCAGCCGGCAGGGCAGCGGACCGCGTCCGGGACCCGTGACGTACCCGGTCACCACGTCCTGCTCGGCCGACAGCGCGGCCAGCACCTTGGCGTGGGCGGCCAGCAGCACCGTGCTCACCGGCACGTCCAGCCGTGCCGCCAGGGCGCGCACCGCCCGGGCCGTGTCCGCCGGCACGGTCTCCTCGTGTTCGGCCGCGCCGGCCACCGGCTCGCGCGCCCACCGCGGGACGGCGGTGAAACCGCCGGCGGTCAGCACCTTGCTCCAGAACTCCCTGTCCGCTGCCACGAGCGTTCCCATCGAATGCCTCTTCCTCAACTCGCCATCGGAGCGGCGGGGTTTCCGCCCCACTCCGTCCGTGCGGGGACTTCCTCGCCTTTCATGAGGAAGGAATCGGGGGCCAGTACGGCCTCGTCGCCCACCGTCACGCCGTAGTGCACATGCGCGCCGACCCCGATCGTGCAGTCGGCGCCGAGCGTGGTGCGGTCCGACTTGAAGGTGCCGTCCTCCTGCGAATGGCACTGGATCTTGCTGGCGGCGTTCAGGGTGCAGTCGTCCCCGATGGAGGTGAGCGTGCGCTCGGTGATGTAGCAGCCGTCGTCGAAGACCCTGCGTCCGATCCGCACCCCCAGCAGACGCCACACCAGGCTCTTGAACGGGGTCCCGTTGAACACCTCGAGGTACTCGTCCGGGACCTTCCACAGGCGCTCGTGCCACCAGAAGTAGGGGTCGTAGATGGAGCACAGCCGCGGGCTCAGCGCGCGGAAGGAGGCGACCGCCCGTTCCACCAGGATCCAGTAGGCGGCGGTGACGGCCAGGGCGAGGGCCAGATAGCCGGCGATCACCACGGGGCCCAGCCTGCCGTACAGGTCGACGGCGGCCAGGGCGAGCGCCGTGAGCAGCGCGGCGTTCCCCCAGCGCAGCAGCAGGAACAGCGCCATCGAGCGGAGGTTGTACCGGTTCTTGGCGGCAAGGCCGCGGCGCAGCGCCTCGCCGGTCCTGAGGTGGTCGAAGCGGGTGTCGCGCTCCACCGTCCGCGGGATCTCGAAGCACGGTGAGCCGAGCAGCCCGACGCCCTGGCGCAGTTCGCCGTCGAGGGGGACCATCACCTTCGTCGCGAGCAGGCAGTTCTCGCCCGTCCTGGCCCCGGCCGGATAGGCGATGTTGTTGCCGAGGAAGTTGCGCGGGCCGATGGTCGCCCGGCTCACCCGGAACGAGGTGCTGGAGAAGTCCGCGTTGACCACGGACAGCCCGTCGGCCACCATCGTGCCGCTGCCGACGGACACCAGGAACGGCGTCTCGTGCTGGAGTTCGGTGCCGAAGTTCGACCCGGTCTGCTCCACCCGGGACAGGTCGTAGCCCAGGAGGCGCAGATAGGGGACGATGTACGAACTGTCACCGCACAGCCAGGTGAAGAACTTGACGTTCGTCATGCCGGCCACCGCGCGGTGCAGGGCGTAGTGGAAGCCGTAGAGCGGGTAGACCCGGTCGGGTTCGAAGGCCAGGTTCAGCAGCCGGGGGACGGTGAACAGAAGGGCCGCGCCCAGGATCACGAGCCCGAGGAACAGCGCGCCGGACAGCAGCAGGGTGTCGGTGACGAACTCCGTGACCGAGGACAGGGCCGTGCCCGACTCCAGCCGGGTGCGCAGGGCCGGCACCTGCGTGAACAGCATGTACAGCCCGCCGATCGTGAGCGGCAGGTACAGAAGGAACAGCTGCAGCAGGGTGGTCAGCGCATAGCCGGCGCGGCGCAGCGTGCCGCACGGGGCCGGTTCCACCCGGACGTAGTCGACCGTCGTGGGCTGCGCGGGGGAGCCGTGGTGGCGTTCGCCGTCCGGGACGTGCTGGCCGCGGTACAGGGCGGAGGCATGGCCGAGTTGCGCCCCGTCGCCCATCGAGGTGTCGATGTCCAGCACCGTCTTCTCGCCGATGAAGACGTTCCGGCCGAGCGTGATCCGGCCGGTCTGGATGTGTCCGGCATGCGCGCGGTAGCCGAGGAAGAACGAGTCCTTGCGGATCACCGTGCCGGAGCCGATGGTGAGCAGGTCGGTGCACACCGGGACGGAGGGGGAGAGAATCGTGACGTTCCTGCCGATCCGTGCGCCCAGGGCCCGCAGATACATCACATACAGCGGATTCCCCACGAAGAGGACCATCGGATTGGCGTGCAGCAGCGACTTGACGATCCAGAAGCGCAGATAGGTCACGCCCCACAGCGGGAACTCGGTGGGTTTCCAGCGGCCGATGAGAATCCACTTGGCGGCGACGGGGAAGGCGCACAGGGCGATGAACCCGGCACCGCCGAACACGAGTGACCGCAGGTAGATGTCGAGGAATCCGGATCCCGCGGCGACCCACGCATAGCCCTTCACGGTGGCCACCGCGACGGCGAGGGAATATCCGAGAAAAACCAGCAACTGGGCGGTTCCGCACAGTACGTAGCGCGCCGTGCTCTTCGGTGCCGTCCGGACCGGTGGAGCCGGCGGGGCCGGCGGGGCCGGTTTCGCGGGCGCGTCCGGGGCCGGGGCGTCGCCGGGCGGTGGTGCGGTCCGGGCGAGAGCGGCGGCCAGATCGCGGAGCGTGGGGTTGCGGTAGATGTCCCGCATGGACACGGACGGCAGGTTCGGTCTCTTCCGCACCCGTGCGCAGAACTGGGCCATGACGAGGGAATTGGCGCCCAGATCATTGAAGAAATGACTGTCGGGCGCGACGTGATCGACGTGCACGAGGTCCGCCAGGATTTCGGCGAGTTCCCTTTCGGTGTCCGTCGTCGCCGGGGCGCTGCTTCCCTGCCCGACGAGCGCGGATCCGTCCGCCCCGGGCATCAGAATATCCGCAGACTTCTCCACCATGCGAGCTCCCTGAGAAAGGTCAAAAACCATCGGCCAGCGGTGCCCGGTTCCCGAGACCGTGCGTTTTCGCCTGATCACGAAACCATGGTTCAGTCTTGTTCGGTCGTCGCCGGGTTGCCACTCGGGATACGGTTGAACCGCCGCGGGCGGAAGCACGGAAAGCATCTTTCTCTCGGTTCTCCCTGCCAGGACACGAGCAATGTCACCCGTACGGGGGTTCACCCCTCGAGAGGATGCGAAGCGGCATGTGTCCTTTCAGGACGGGCCGGTGGACCTGTCGCTCGCCCCATGAGCCGGGGCGTTCGGCGCGTTCCGGCCTTTCGGGAGAGCGGGCGCCGGGAACACGGCATTTCTCAGGGGCAGTCCGGTCAAGTGGCCGTACTCCGCCCCCGCGCGCACACTGAGCACTGGCGGAGCCGCCCTGAGGAGGGCTGTGTCGATGGTCCGCCCGACCGTTTGTTGAGGGGGCCGATATGGCCGTGGAAATACCGCCCTTGTTGAAATCCTCACGACTCAAACAACGTGGGGGGCTCCTGGGCGAATGCATGGCGGAGTTCCTGGGAACCTTCGTCCTCATCGCCTTCGGATGCGGTTCGGTGGCCGTGGCGGTCGCCGGACTGCCCGGCTCGGGCCGCACGTCGGGGCCCACGACGTTCTTCATCAGCTCCGGTGACTGGCTGCTGATCACCTGGGGCTGGGCGATGGGCGTGGTCTTCGGTGTGTACGTGGCCGGAGGCGTCAGCGGGGCGCACATCAACCCCGCGGTCACCCTCGCGTTCGCGGTGCGCCGCCGGTTTCCCTGGGTGAAGGTGGTCCCGTACTGGATCGCGCAGGTGGTGGGCGCCTTCGCCGGAGCGGCGCTGGTGTACGCCGTCTACCACGACGCCATCAACGCCTTCGACCGGGCGATGCCGGGACCGAAGACGGGCGGGCACACGCTCGCGTCCTTCTCGATCTTCGCCACCTTCCCGGCGCCCTACTTCCAAGGCGGCCACTGGGGCCCGCTGGTGGACCAGATCGTCGGCACCGCGTTCCTGGTCATGCTGGTCGCGGCACTCATCGACCTGCGCAACATGGCCGTGCAGTCCAACCTCGGGCCGCTGCTCATCGGCTTCGTGGTCGCCGCCATCGGCATGTCCTTCGGCCCGAACGCCGGATACGCCATCAACCCGGCGCGCGACTTCGGGCCGCGCCTGTTCACCTTCGCCGCGGGCTGGGGCGACCTGGCGTTCCCGGGCAGCCTGGCCGGGGCGTTCAGCAGCTACTGGTGGATCCCCATCGTCGGACCGCTCGTCGGCGGGGTCGTCGGCGTCCTGGTGTACGACTTCTTCATCGGTGACGTCCTGCACGCCCGTGCCCAGGAGGGCGCGGTCGTGGAACCCGGACGCACCCGCCCGGTGGAGGAGGAGTGACCCCGCCACCGGACGGGACGCCGGAACCCGGAGCCGGCCGGGAAAGCGGCCGGCGCCGGGCGTTGGAGCGGTGCACGCGGGTGACCGGCGCGCCGCTCGCGCCGGCGGTCCGTGCTCCGCGTCCGACTGCGCGACAGAACCGCCCCGCCCGGTAGCGGGTGACGGAGCCGTGGACGGCGGAGCGCGTGCCGCCGCGGGTGGTGCGTCCGCTGCTCCCGCCGCAGCTGCCGGCGGCGCGGACGGCCCTCGGGCTAGCCGTGGTAGGTGATGTAGCCGTTGCCGTCCCGGTCGTTGCGGGCCTTGGTGTAGGAGTGGACGTCGGCACGGGCGCCGGAGGGCTTGAACAGGTAGACGGTGTCCTTGTCGTTGTTCCAGATGAAGTTGCAGTTCTGGCGGTAGACGACGTTCTTGGCGTCGGAGTCCGTGCCCTTGCCCCCGCGCAGCTTCACGTAGTCGCCGGGCTCGAGGTAGTGGTTGGAGCGGAACGTGAACTTGTTGCCGGCGGCGTCCTTGACGACGTAGCCCTTGAGATTGACCCGCGCGGTGCGCGAGTAGTTCTTGATCGTCAGGTACTCGTTCTTGGTGTTGCCCGTACGGCAGTTGTTGGAGTCCCGGCCGGGCGCGTCGTACTGGATGCCCCTCACCTTCAGTGCCGACGAGTACTCGGCGGCCTGCGCGGGAGCGGCGACGACGGCGATGGTGCCCGCCGCGGCGGCGACGGCGAGCGCGGAGCGTATACGCATGAGGTTCCCCCCTCAGTCGTGCCGATGGAGCGGCAGGAGCCTACACAACTCATGGCGAACGGGTGACTTGTTCGTGTGGGAAGTGTGAAGGGTCCTGTGCCGGTGGGAGAATGAGCGCCCGCTGTCCCGGGGTGGAGAACCCGTCCGGGCTCTCGCTGCCGTGCACCCCCATGCCCGACCCCTCCAACCGCACGGCCGTCCGCGTCTCCTGCGACACCGTCGCCTCCGCCTGCGCCGAACGCGTCCCGCGGCCCTCCGAGACGGACCCCCTCTCCCGCGGCATGCCGGCGGCCTTCGCCGAAACGGTGCGGCGCTCCGCCCCGGGGCCGGTCGCGGACCTGGGCTGCGGCCCCGGACATGTGACCGCCCGTCTGGCGGACCCGGGGCTTTCGGCGTCCGGTGTCGATCTGCCGGCCGGCATGGTGGAGCTGGCCCGGCGCGCCCACCCGGACCCGCGGTTCGTGCAGGGTTCGATGACCGCGCTGGGGGTGGGCGACGGCGTGCTCGGCGGCATCCTCGCCCGGTGCTCCACCCACCACACGCCGCCCGTGGAGCTGCCGCTGCTCTTCGCCGAGTTCCGGCGCACGCTCGCGCCCGGCGGACACCTGCTGTGGGGATGCCGCATCGGCGACGAGCACCGGCGGCCCACCCGGGCGTACGGCCACCCCGTGTCCTGCGCCTGGCATCCGCTGCCCGTGGAGCGTGTGGCCGAACTGCTGGAGCGGGCGGGGCTGAGGGTCGTGGCGCGGCTGGTGCAGGAGTCCGATGAGCAGTCGCCCCGGCCCAGCGCCTGTCCTCTGGCACGCAAGGACTGACCGCCGCACCGCAGACAAGGGGGCGCGACCGGTGACGGCGCGGCTCCGGCCGGGCGGTACGGCACGACGCCGGCGGACCCGGGCCGCCGAGCCGGCTGCCGCACCACGGGATCGGCCGAGGACGGTGACGGCCGGCCGGACCACCGCTACCGTACTGGCCAGTAACCCGACCGTGCTCCCGGAGGTTCCCCATGCCGCAGCTCGAGGTCGACGGTGCGCTGCTGACGTACGACGACGAGGGCCCGCGCGACGGCGACGGCGCGCCCCTGGTGTTCGTCCACGGCTGGACGGCGAACCGGCACCGCTG
Source organism: Streptomyces thermovulgaris (assembly GCF_002155915.1). Lineage (GTDB taxonomy): Bacteria > Actinomycetota > Actinomycetes > Streptomycetales > Streptomycetaceae > Streptomyces > Streptomyces thermovulgaris. The sequence goes on from NZ_MUME01000036.1 coordinate 9,490, forward strand.
GGACCACCAGCTGGAACACTTCTCGGCCAAGCGCCGGGTGGTCCGGCTGGACCTGCGCGGGCACGGGGAGAGCAGCGGCGCGGGGGCACGCACGATCGAGGAGCCGGCCCGCGACGTGGTCGCGCTCCTGGACCATCTGGGCATCGACCGGTGCGTGCTGATCGGGCACTCGATGGGCGGCATGATCGCGCAGACCGTCGCCCTGGCCCACCCCGAGCGGATCGAGCGGCTGGCGCTGGTCTGCTCCATCGGCCGGATGACGTACAGCCGGGGGAGAGGACTGCTGATGGCCGCGTCGACGCTGGTGCCGTTCAAGCTGTTCGTCGCCGCCAACATCCGGCGCGCCTTCGCCCCCGGCCACCCGCGCGAGGAGATCCGGCGCCACATCCGGGCCTCCGCCGCGACCCCGCGCGAGGTGGTCATGACCTGCTACGCGGCCATGCGGGCCTTCGACGTCCTGGACCGGGTGGGCGAGGTCCGCGTGCCCGTCCTGCTGGTGCACGGCTACCACGACATCCAGCTGCCGGTGCAGCAGATGCTGCGGATGGCGAAGGCGTACCCGGACGCGGAGGTCCGCATCGTCGACGCCGGCCATGAACTGCCCCTGGAGAAACCGGCGGAACTGACCGCGATCCTCGACCGGTTCGTGACCGGCCGCTCCTGACGGCCCGGCGGTCCGGCGGCCGGGCGCGCGGGGCTGCTTCCGGGCCCGTGCGTCAGCCGGTGGTGAGCACCATGCGGAAGCGGGCGGCACCGGAGAGCATCTTCTGGTACGCCTCGCCGGCCTGGTCCAGCGGCACGGCCTCGGTCACCGGGCGGATCCCGTGCAGGGCGCTGAACTCCATGGTGTCCTGCACGTCCCGCGAGGTCCCGGACGGATGGCCGCGGACCACCCGGCCGCTCGTGATCAGCTGGAACGGGGAGATGCCCAGCGGTTCGGGCGACGCCCCGATGACCACCAGTTCGCCGCGGTGCGTGAGCCCGTCCACGGTCGCCGCGACGGCCTCGGAGTCGCCGGCGGTGGCCAGGACGACCTTGGCGCCGCCGAGCGCGGTCAGGGCATCGGCGACGGGCGTGCCGGCGGTGCTGTCGACGTAGTGGTGCGCCCCCAGCCGCTTGGCCAGATCGGCCTTGGCGGCCCCCCGGGCGATCGCCACCGTCTCGAAGCCCATGGCCGCCGCGTACTGCACCCCCAGGTGCCCCAGACCCCCGATGCCGAGCACCGCGACCAGGTCACCGGGGCGGGCGGAGCTGCGGCGCAGCCCGTTGAACACGGTCACCCCCGCGCACGCCATGGGTCCGGCGTCGTTCGCCGCCAGGGAGTCGGGGATCCTGGCCAGGGCGTCGACCGGTGCGATCACCCGCTCGGCGAAGCCGCCGTCGTACGACCAGCCGGGCACCTTGAGGTTCACGCACACGATGAAGTCCCCCTGCCGGCACGGTGTGCAGTGGCCGCAGCTGCCGCCGAACCAGCCCACCGTCACCCGGTCGCCGACCTGCCAGCCCTGTTCCCGCGCCCCTTCGCCGAGCTGCTCGATCCGCCCGGCGATCTCGTGCCCGGGGACCACCGGGAAGTCGACGCCGGGCAGGGCGGCGTTCACGAAGAAGCTGTCGCTGCGACAGACCCCGCAGGCCTCCACGGCGATCCTGACGTGGCGGGGACCCGGCTCCGGAACCTCGCGCTCGGACAACTCGAAGGGACCGCCGGAGGTCGTCACCTGTGCGACTTTGTACGTGGTCATGGGTCTCTCCCCACGTCTCCCGAGAAGGGCGGACGGAACGACCCCCCACCACCAGCACAACAGCTCCCGGCGGATCGCGCGCGCCGTGCCCGGGCCGCGACGGCCCGCCTGCGGCCGCCCGGGGCGAGCCGGGTTCCCGCCCGGCGGAGCACCGACGGAACCCGAACCGGCCGCCGCCGTCCCCAGGGGTGGCCCAGGGGAATCGCTCCGCCGTGTTCAACGGCCGCGGTCGAACGGGGACCGCGGTCGAACGGCATCGCCTGACCGGGCAGCTCTTCGCGGTCGGGGAGCGGCGCCCGGCAGGCACCTGGTGGGCGAACAGGGGCATCGCAGCGCCCTGAGCGCCCGAGTCCGGTCCGAAAACCCGTCGACTCCGGGGAGGCCGGGGCCTACCGTGGCGGCATGGGCCATGCCAAGACCTCCTATGTCTGCCTGCCGTGCCGGGCTTCGTACAAGCAGCCGTACGACCTCGGCAGGCCGCGGCGGCTCTGCCCCCGCTGCGCGGAGCCGATGATCCACGCCGGATCGGCCTTCGCACCGCCCCGGCGCCGGGACACCGCGGCCTGGCGGACCCTGTCCGTGCTGCTCCACGCGGGCATCGGCTTCCACAAGAGCTGCTGCGGCGGGCCCGGATACCGTCCGCGCACTGTGCGTGAGGTCCGCGAGCGGATGACCTACGCCCGCAGAAGCGGCGAGCCCCTGGCCCGGGCGCTCGTCCGTCCCGAGGTGCCGTAGCGCGGCGGCGGCCCCGGACGGGCCGCCGCCCGGTTCCCTGCCGGGTGCGAGACGACTCCGCCGTGCGGGACGACGGGCGCGGACCGGGTGCCGCGCATCCGCCACCGGGCCGTCGCCCCGCGCACCGGCCAGGGGCGGGGGAGCGGGCTCAGGCGAGGCTCACCCACGCCCGCTGCTCGGCGGAGCGGGTCATGGCGTCCAGCGCCGCCGCCGCGGCCACCGCGTCGGCGAGGGTGGCACCGTGCGGCTGGTTCTCCGCGATCGAGCGCAGGAAGTGGTGCGCCTCGATGACCTTCAGGTCGTCGTAGCCCATGGCGTTGGCCGCACCCGGCTGGAAGGCCTCGTACTCGCCGTGACCGGGACCGACGTAGACGGTGCTGACCGGCTGGTCCTGGTACGCGGTGCCGCGGCTGACCCCGAGTTCGCCCATGCGGCGGAAGTCCCAGAAGAGCGCGCCCTCGGTGCCGTGGATCTCGAAGCCGTAGTTGTTCTGCTCGCCCACCGAGACCCGGCAGGCCTCCAGGACTCCGCGCGCGCCGGAGGCGAAGCGCAGCAGGCAGTTGACGTAGTCGTCGTTCTCGACGCGGCCGAGTTCACCGCCCGTCGCCCGGGCGTGGCCGGAGGTGGCGCCGGTCGGACGGGCCCGCTCGGGCACGAACACGGCGGTGTCCGCGGCCAGCGAGTCGATCTCGCCGATCAGATGGCGGGCCAGGTCGACCCCGTGCGAGGCCAGGTCGCCCAGCACGCCGCTGCCGCCGCGCTCCCGCTCGTAGCGCCAGGTCAGGGCGCCCTCGGGGTGGGCGGCGTAGTCGCTGAACAGCCGGATGCGGACATGGATGACCCGGCCGATCTCACCGGCGGTGACCATCTCGCGGGCGGCGGCGACGGCGGGCGCGTTGCGGTAGTTGAAGCCGACCGTGCCGTGCACACCGGCCTCGGCGGCGGCGCCGGCGACCGCGCGGGCGTCGTCGGCCGTCAGGCCCACCGGCTTCTCGACCCAGAGGTGCTTGCCGGCCTCGGCCATGGCGAGGCCGATCTCACGGTGCAGATAGTTCGGGGCGGTGATGCTGACCGCCCGCACACGGGGGTCGGCGACGATCTCCCGCCAGTTCCGGGTCGCGGACTCGAAGCCGTACCGTTCGGCGGCCTCCTCGGCCCGGCCGGGCACCTCGTCGGCGACGGTGATCAGGCGCGGACGCAGCGTGAGACGCGGGAAGTGATGGAGCACGCGTGCGTAGGCCTGGGTGTGCACCCGCCCCATCCAGCCGAATCCGACGACGGCGACGCCGAGCGTGTCCACCATGACAGCCCCTCTTTGGACCGATCCAAAAAACTTGCCGGCTCACGATGAAGGCTGCTCCCACCTGGTGTCAACCCCTGCCGCCGGCCTACTTCCGCCCTTTACAAGAGCACCCCCTTGTGGAACGGTCCATCGTGTGAGACCCCCGACCATTCGCGACGTCGCCGCGCGGGCCGGTGTGTCCAAGTCCCTGGTCTCGCTGGTGCTGCGCGGTTCCGACAGTGTCCGTCCCGAGAAGCGGCAGGCGGTCCTCGCCGCGATCGACGAGCTCGGGTACCGCCCCAACGCCGCCGCCCGCAGCCTCAGCGAACGGCGCACCCGCACCGTCGGCGTGCTGCTGAACGACATGCGCAACCCCTGGTTCGTGGAACTCCTCGACGGCCTCAACTCCCGTCTGTACGACAGCGGTCTGCACATGCTGCTCGCCGACGGCCACCTCAACCGGCGCCTGGGCGAGGACCTCACCCGCACCTTCGCCGAGCTGCGCGTCGACGGCCTGGTCGCCGTCGGCACCCTGCAGGACCCGCAGGCGCTGCGCGCCGCGGCCGGCCGGATCCCCACCGTCGTCGCCGGCACCCGTGAGCCGGACCTGCCGGAGGTGGACATCGTCACGGGCGACGACGAGCACGGCGCCCGGCTGGCCACCGAGCACCTCATCGCCCTCGGGCACCGGCACATCGCCCACATCGCCGGCCACGGCGCGGTCGGCGAGCTGCGCCGCCGCGGTTTCGAGACCGCCGTGCGCGAGCACGGGCTGGCCGGCACGGCGGTCGTGGAGCAGAGCGACCTGACCGAGGAGGGCGGCTACCGGGCCACCGTGCGGCTGCTCAGCCGTCCCCGGCGCCCCACCGCCGTCTTCGCCGTCAACGACATGGCCTGTGTCGGCGCGCTGTCGGCGGCCGAGGAGAGCGGCCTGCGGGTGCCGCGCGACCTCTCCCTGGTCGGCTACGACAACACCTATCTGTCGCGGCTGCGGCATCTGTGGCTGACCACCGTGGACAACGCCAGCCACGAGGTGGGCCGGCGTGCCGCGCAGCGGCTGCTCGACCGGATCGACCATCCGGACCGCCCGCGCACGGTCGACCTGACCGCCCCGTACCTGGAGGTGCGTGCCACGACCGCCCCGCCGCCCGGCGACGCCTGAGAAGGGCTCCCGGCCCACCCGGGAGGGGGCGACCGAAGGTGGTGCTCCCGGGGCGACGGCCGAGACGGCCCGCCCGGGAAAGGGGCATGGGCCACGGCTCCGGCCTCTCCGGAGGCCGCGCGATTTCCGCCCGTCCGGGCAAGGAGTCCTCAGCCCACCGGCACCTCCGCCCACCGGTGGACCTCACCGGCGTCCGCCCTCACGCCGCACCGGGCCGACAGGGCGGTGACGATGTCCAGACCGCGGCCGTGCTCGTCCGGGTCCACCGCGGCGCACTGCCCGGGCGGTGCCGCGGGACCCTGGTCGGTCACCTCCACGCGGACGGCCCGGCCCATGCCGTCCGGGACGTGCCGCAGCCGCAGGGTGGCGGGCGGCCGGGCGTGCACCAGGGCGTTGGTGACCAGCTCCGACACCACCAGGAGCACGTTCTCGGCCGCGTCCGCGGGCAGGCCCCAGCCGCTCAGCACCCCGCGGACACGCCGGCGTACGGCCGGTACGACGCGCGCGGCGTGCGGCAGCGGGAAGACCCGGTCGGTCCCCCCGTGGGGCGCGGCGACGAGCTGCGCGGTGGTCATGTGGTCTCCTTCTGCCGGATGGGCCGCCGGAGGGCGAATGCGCTGTGAACGGTAGGAAACGAAAAAGGGGCGGTCAATGAACAACGGTCGGCATTGCCGAACGACCCCCCGTGAAGAGGACGAACAGGGCATATCAGAGCAAAAACGAAGGGCGGGCCCTAAGATCGCCCCATGGCCGGACCCGTCCAGTCCATCGAAAGAGCGGCGGCGATCCTGCGGCTGCTGGCCGCCGGTTCCCGCAGGCTGGGGCTCGGCGAGATCGCGTCGTCCCTGGGGCTGGCCAAGGGCACCGCCCACGGCATTCTGCGCACCCTGCAGGGCGTGGGCTTCGTCGAGCAGGACGAGACCACCGGAAAGTACCAGCTCGGAGCGGCGCTGCTGCACCTGGGCACCAGCTACCTCGACGTCAACGAACTGCGCTCGCGCTCCCTGAACTGGGCCGACGCGCTGGCCGCCCGCAGCGGGGAGGCCGTCCGTCTGGGAACGCCCCTGGAGGGCCAGGTCCTCGTCGTCCACCACGTCTTCCGCCCGGACGACACCCTGCAGACCCTGGACGTGGGCACGCTGCTGCCGCTGCACGCCTCCTCCCTCGGCAAGGTTCTGCTGGCCTTCGGGACCGCCACCCTCGACCCGCCCGAGGAGGGGCTGAGGGCGTACACCCGGCACACCCTGGTCGACCCCGGGGAACTGAACCGGGCACTCGCCGAAATCCGGGAACTCGGATGGGGAGCCGAGGTGCAGGAGATGAGCATGGGAGACGCCGGAATCGCCGCTCCGATCCGCGGACACGGCGGCCTCGTGGTGGGCGCCATCGGGCTGTCCGGCCGCGTCGAGCGGATCTGTGACCACCGGGGCCGGCCGCTGCCCGCACTGGTCGCCCTGGTCCGGGACGCCGCACGGGCGATCTCCCGGGAGCTGGGAGCCACCCGCTGGTAGACACGGCGGATCCCGCCGTCCCGGTCGAGGTGTCCCGGTCGGCGGGTTCCCCCCGCAGGACGCATCGGAAGGCAGGTCCCGATCATGGTTGAGCGGTATGTGATGTCCATCGACCAGGGCACCACGTCCACGCGATGCATCCTGTTCGACCATCGCGGACGACTGGTGTCGGTCGCCCAGCGCGAGCACCGGCAGTACTTCCCCCGGCCCGGGTGGGTCGAGCACGACGCCATGGAGATCTGGCGCAATGTGCAGCGCATCGTCCCCGAGGCCCTGGCCGGTGTCGGCGCGGACGCCGCGCAGATCGCCGCCATCGGGATCGCCAACCAGCGGGAGACCACCGTCCTGTGGGACCGGCGCACCGGCACTCCGCTGGGCCGGGCGATCGTCTGGCAGGACACCCGCACGGCGCCGCTCGTCGACGCGCTGCGGGACCGGCCCGGCGACGAGTTCTTCCTCGACCGCTGCGGCCTGCCCCCCTCCACCTACTTCTCCGCGCCCCGGATCCGCTGGCTGTTCGACCATGTGGAGGACCTGGAGAAACGGGCCCGGAACGGCGAGGTGCTCTTCGGCACCATGGAGAGCTGGCTGATCTGGAACCTCACCGGCGGCGTCGACGGCGGCCTGCACATCAGCGACCCCACCAACGCCAGCCGCACCATGCTCGTCAACATCCGGACCCTGACCTGGGATCCCGAGCTGCTGGACTTCTTCGGTGTGCCGCGCCCGCTGCTGCCGGAGATCCGCTCCTCGGCCGAGAGCTACGGCGAGGCCCGCGCCCTGCTGCCCGGTGTGCGCATCGGCGCCGCCCTCGGCGACCAGCAGGCGGCCCTGTTCGGGCAGACCTGCTTCTCGCCGGGCGAGGCCAAGTGCACCTACGGCACCGGCAGCTTCCTGCTGATGAACACCGGAACCGACCTGGTGCACTCCCGCAACGGCCTTCTCACCACCGTCGCCTACAAGATCTTCAACCAGCCCACGGTCTACGCCCTGGAGGGGCCGATGGCCGTCACCGGCTCGCTCGTCCAGTGGTTCCGCGACCGGCTCGGCCTGATCAGCACCGCACCCGAGATCGAGACGCTGGCCCGCACGGTGGAGGACAACGGCGGCTGCTACATCGTCCCGGCCTTCTCCGGTCTGTTCGCCCCCTACTGGCGCAGCGACGCCCGCGGCGTCATCGTGGGCCTGACCTCGTACATCACCAAGGGGCACCTGGCCCGGGCCGTCCTGGAGGCCACCGCCTGGCAGACCCGGGAGGTCGTCGACGCGGTGAACGCCGACTCCGGGCTCACCCTGAAGCAGCTCAGGGTCGACGGCGGCATGACGTCGGACAACCTGCTGATGCAGATGCTGGCCGATGTGCTCGACGTCCCCGTCGTACGGCCCCTGGTGGCCGAGACGGTCTCCCTGGGCGCCGCCTACGCCGCCGGTCTCGCGGTCGGCTACTGGCCGGACATGGAGGTGCTGCGCCGCAACTGGTACCGCGCCGGACAGTGGCTGCCGGACATGGACCCCGAGCGGCGCGCCTACGAGTACGAGTCCTGGAAGCGGGCCGTGGAACGCTCCCTGGGCTGGATCCGCCCGGACGACGCGGCCAGGGCCCGCCGGTCCGGTCAGTGAGCGGACGGGGAGCGGCCGGAGGAGGAGCCGGGGCAGGAGCGGCCGGAGGGGGAGCGGCCGGAGGGGGAGTGGTCGGCCTCCGCGCGTACGAGCAGCGAGAGCAGCGAGGCCACGGTCAGTCCGGCCTCGGCCGGGTGCCGCAGGACCTTGCTCGGGTCGATCCGGTAGACGTTGCCGCGCCCCTCCCGGGTGCGGGAGAGATATCCGTCGCGCTCCAGATCGGTGATGATCTTCTGGACGGCGCGCTCGGTGAGCCTGCAGCGGGCCGCGATGTCGCGGATCCGGACGTGGTGATCGTCGGCGACGACGGCCAGCACCCGGGCGTGATTGGTCAGAAACGTCCATCCGGCATGCGACTCGGGCACGGCGTCCATGCGGCCAGCCTAGGATCGGGCTTTCGCGTACACAAGAACACGAATGGGATTTCCGGTATGCCTTGACGTGTTCTGGGCGGCAGGGTGAGTCTGGGAGTGGGGAAACGGGCGAACGCACACGAAAGAGGCGCTCATGGCGGAGCCTGCGCACATGTCCCGGACCACCGCCGGCACCGCCGCCCGCGAGGTGCGCGGCGGCGTACCGGCGGCGCGTTCCGGGCGCGGACCGGCGATCGACACCAGCCCTGACGGCGACCGTGTGCGCGTCACGGTGCGCGGCGAGCTCGGCCTCGACGCGGGCCAGGACTTCCGGCGTGCCCTGAAGGGCGCCCTCGGCCGCTCGGCCCGGGGGATCGACCTGGACCTGAGCGGTGTGGAGTCCTGCGACTGCTCCGCCCTCAACATCCTGATCGGCCTGCGGGAGCGGGCCCTGGCCCAGGGCAAGACGATCGTCGTGTGCGCCACCAGCCCCGCGAGCGAACGGCTGCTTCTGCGCACCGGCACCCATGCGCTGTTCGGCGCCGGGACCCCCGACGGGCCGAAGGGGCGCGAGGCGGGGGCGGCGTCCGCCGCCCGGCAGGGGACGCGTACCGGGGACACCGAACAGGACCTGCGCATCGAGGTCGTCCAGCTGCGCCGCGCCATGCAGACCCGCCCCGCCATCGACCTGGCCCGCGGCATTCTCATGGCCTCCTTCGGGCTGACCCCGGAGCAGGCCTGGTCGGTGCTGGTCATCGCCTCCCAGAACACCAACACCAAACTGCACCTCGTCGCCCGGGACGTGGTGACGGCGGTGCAGGGCGGCCCGCTGCCCGGGGCGGTACGGGAACAGCTGACCGCCGCCGTGACCGAGGTACGGGCCTCGGCGGGCAGGGCCGGCGGCGCACGGTAGCGGACACGGTGCGTCGGTTCCGGGCCAGTGGCGGACACGGTGCGTCGGTTCCGGGCCAGTGGCGGACACGGTGCGTCGGTTCCGGGCCAGTGGCGGACACGGTGCATCGGTTCCGGACCAGTGGTTACCCAGAACCCGGGTTCGGAAGTGAGCCCCCGGGCCCCTCGCACGCACCGCGAAGGGCCCGCCCTCCTCCTGCCCGCCGTGTCCGGCCGGTCGTGATTGCGGTGCGAGCGATCGGGTACGCGAGCAGGACCGAGCCCGGGACGAAGAGCCCGAGCCGGCCGCACAACCGCCGCCATCAGGGAATCTGTTATGGAGACACCAGCGAACGACAACGCCATGACGCCCGCCCAGCGCGCGCTGGACGTGCTCGCCGAGAACGCCGAGGACGCGGTGGCACTGGAGACCCTCGCCCGCAGCGACGTCCTGGTCCCCGTGCCGGACGACGCGAGCGACGAGGACGCCACCAACCCCTCGACGGTGGCCCTGCCCGTCCTCGAACAACCGGGCGGAGTGCCGGTAGTGCCGGTGTTCACCTCCGAACTGGAGATGTCCGACCTGCTGCCCTTCGTCTCCCGCTACCGCCTCGTGCCCCTCGGAGCCCTTGCGGCCCAGTGGCCGGCCGACGATCTGTCGCTGACCATAGACGCCGGCTCGCCGCACGGCCTCACTCTCACCTCGGAGGGAGTACGCACCCTGCTGGCCCGGCCCCAGGACTGAGCCGGCCCTCGTTCCCGGCCGTCAGCCGTGGTCGGTCGCCGGCCGGCAGCCGTCGAGCGCACGGGCCAGGGCCGCGCGGTGCAGCGGAAGCACTTCGGCATGCAGCGCGCGGCCCTTGGCCGTCAGGCACACGCTCACCCCGCGGCGGTCCTCCGCGCACACCGACCGCTCCACCAGGCCTTCCCTCACCAGCCGCCCGATCAGCCGGGACAGCGCGCTCTGACTGAGATGGACCCGGTCGGCGAGGTTCTGCACCCGGCACTGCCCGCCGTCCTCGAACGGCTCGGACGCCAGGAGGTCGAGCACCTCGAAGTCGCTCGCACCGAGCCCGTAGGGATGCAGCACGCGGTCGAGTTCGCACATCGTCCGTGCGTGCACCGCCAGGATGCCCCGCCATCGTCGCGCGAGCCGGGTCCCGGCCGCATCCATCTCCATGCACCGCATGGTAATGCGCTTTTCCTGAAATCTGCCTGGTCGCGGCGTCTTTCCCGCGCACGGCCCGTCCGCCTTGTCCACGCGCGGTCCGCCCGCCTTCCCACGCGCGGTCCGCCCGCCTTCCCGCGCGCGGCCCGCCGCCGCTGCCGCCGCCGACCCGTCACCGGCGGGGCGACGGGGCCAGAGGCGTCGTGTGCGCCGGGTGCGGACCGGCGGAAGCCTCCGAGGGTTGCCGAAAGCTTCGGGTGTCGGTCACCCGGTCTTCAACCGAGGACCGCAAGAGTGTCCGTGTCCCCGTCGATCAGCTTCTCGGAACTGTGGAATCCATGAGCGCCATCTCCGTCGGTCAGGCCGTCGTCCTCGGAATCGTCGAGGGGGTGACCGAGTTTCTCCCCGTGTCCTCCACCGGCCACCTGAAGATCGCTCAGGGGCTCATGGGCATTCCCGTCGACGACAGGTCCGTGGTGGGGTTCACCGCCGTCGTCCAGGTCGGTGCCATCGCCGCCGTGTTCGTGTACTTCTTCAAGGACATCGTGCGGATCGCCTCCGCCTGGTTCCGGGGGCTGGCCGACAAGGAGGAGCGCCACCACCACGACTACAGGTTCGCCTGGTGGATCATCTGCGCCACGGTCCCCGTCGTCGTCGTGGGCCTGCTCGCCAAGCCCCTCGTCGAGGGGCCGCTCGCCTCCCTGTGGGTGGTGGCCGGTTCACTGATCGCCGGCAGCGGTGTGATGTGGTACGCGGACCGGCGGGGCCGGCACAAGCGCGGTGAGGACGACACCGGCTTCAAGGACGCGATGCTGGTCGGATCCTCGCAGATCCTCGCCCTGCTCTTTCCCGGCTTCTCCCGCTCCGGCGCCACCATGTCCACCGCGCTCCTGCTGGACCTGGACCGCGTCGCCGCCACCCGGCTGTCCTTCTTCCTCGGCCTTCCGGCCCTGACCGGCGCCGGCCTGTACGAACTCAAGGACGCGCTGGGCACGGCCGGGGGCGCCCTCCCGCTGGCCGTCGGCACGCTCGTGTCCTTCGTGGTCGCCTACGCCTCCATCGCCTGGCTGCTGAAGTTCGTCTCCAGGCACTCCTTCGACGCCTTCGTCGTCTACCGGATCGTGATCGGCGTGCTGCTGTTCGGCCTGCTGGGCACCGGGGCCGTCGAGGCCTGAGCGCCGGTGCAGGAGCGATCACGGCGCGGACCCGGCCCGCCGCCGGGCCGGACGGACCGGTGCGAGCACGCCGACCCGCGGGACGCACGACGGGCCCGGTGGCCTCACCCGCCGGGCCGGTGCACGCCGTGGGTGCGGAGCCCCGGCCCGTCGCTCCCCCCGGTCCCGTCGCCGTCCCGCCGGCTGCGCATGTACCGGCGGGCCGTGACTCCCGCCAGACCGAGCAGCAGGGTTCCGGCGCTCACCCCGAGCGCACTCGCGACCGTGCTTCCCACCGCCCGGTCCGGCCCGGAGGGGGGAGCCGTCGGGGACTTTGCCGCCGAGGCCTCCGCGCCGGCGTGCGACACCGGCCGCAGGGCGTCGAGGGAGCCGACCGGATCGACGTGCCCGGCCGCCTCGAACCCCCAGTCCAGCAGCTTTCGCGCCTCCTCGTACACGGTGAGCCCATTGCCTTTCTGAGGGTTCATCACGGTCACGACGAGAGTGCGTCCGCCCCGGCGGGCGGCGGCGATCAGCGTGTTGCCCGCCTTGCTGGTGTAGCCGTTCTTGATGCCGAGCAGCCCCGGGTACGGCTCCACGCCGTCGGCGCCGGTCAGCAGCCGGTTGGTGTTGGCGATCCGGTACGTCGTCCCGTCGTGGCCGGGGAAGGAGGCGTAGGCGGTGGAGCAGTACCGCGTGAAGTCCGGGTCGCGCAGCCCGGCCCGTCCGAACACGGCCAGGTCGTACGCGGAGGACACCTGCCCCTCGGCGTCGTATCCGTCCGGGGAGACGACCGTGGTGTCGAGGGCGCCCAGGGAGCGGGCCTTGCGCTCCATCTGACGGGCCGTGTGCTCCCAGCCGCCGTTGAGCGCGGCCAGCACCCGCACGGCGTCGTTGCCGGAGTTGAGGAACACTCCGTACCACAGATCGGCCACCCGGTACGTGTGGCCCTCGACGACCCCGACCAGGCTGCTGCCCTCCCCGATGCCCGCCAGCTCCCTGGCGCTGACGGTGTGCCGGACCCCGGCGGGGAAGGCCGGCAGCACGGTCAGCGCGAACAGGGTCTTCAGGGTGCTGGCGGGCGGCAGTCTGCGATGTGCGTCGTGGGCGGCGAGCACCTCGCCGGTGTCGGCGTCGGCCACCAGCCAGGACAGCGCGGAGACCTCCGGCAGAGCCGGTGCCCCGGCGCGGAGCCGGACTTGAGTGCCCCCCTTCTCCAGCAGGTCCGGCGGCGGCACCGTCGCCTTCTGCTGCCCCGGCGCACTCGGGCGTGCGGGGGCCGGGTCCGCGGCCGCGGCCGGAGGCGCCAGTGCCAGGACGCCTGCCGCGCAGAGCGCGCAGACGGACGCGACGGCCCGGAAACGAAGTCCGATCTCCATGTCGCAAACGTAGGGAGGGAGCGGTGAGGGAGGGACGCTTCCGGGAGCCGAACGGGAGGGCGAGCACTCGGTTGTCCTACGCATGTCCCGGCGAACGGCTGACGGGTGCCGCCGGCCGGACGCCGCCCGCCGGACCGTACTCGGAGGCGCAGGCTTCCCGGAGGCGCGGGACCTCGCCGGGGCGAGGAGTCCGGACGGCCGGGGCCCCGGCACGGGTGGGAGGGGCGTCGGACCGGGGCCGGCCGGAGCCGAGGAGCGGTGTGCGGCCGGAGGCAGGCCGTGGGGATGTCCGGACGGAGGGAGGTGTCTAAGCTGACCCGGGTGTTCAGTCCCGAAGGCCCCACCCTGCGCGAGCTCGCCGTTCAGGCGCTGTCCTCCGTCGAACGCGGCTACGACCTGCTCGCGCCGAAGTTCGACCACACTCCGTTCCGGACGCCGGATCCGGTGCTGGACGCCGTCGCGTCGGCGCTGGAGAAGAAAGGGCCGTTCGAGAACGGACTCGATCTGTGCTGCGGCACGGGGGCCGGTGCCGAGGTGCTGGCCCGGGTGTGCCGGGAGCGGGTCACGGGGGTGGACTTCAGCACCGGGATGCTGACCGTGGCCCGGGAGCGCGTGTCGGTCGAAGGGCCCCGGCTCGGCTGGGTGCGCGGGGACGCCCGGGCGCTGCCCTTCGCCGCCGCGTTCGACCTGGTCGTCAGCTTCGGTGCGCTCGGGCACTTCCTGCCGCGGGAACTGCCCCGGCTGTTCGGTCAGGTCCACTCGGTGCTGCGGCCCGGCGGCCTGTTCGCCTTCCCGGTGTCCGCTCCGCCGCGCCCCCGCTCGGCGGCGTTCTGGACGCTGCTCGCCTTCGACGCGGTGATGCGGGTGCGCAACGCGGTGTGGCGTCCGCCGTTCGTCATGTACTACCGCGCCTTCCGGTTCAGCGACCTGTTGCGGGAGCTGGAGCGGGCCGGTTTCCACGTGGAGCTGTGCCCGCTCGAGGAGTTCGGCCGGCGGGCCGACGGCAGCCCGCGGGCCCGGATGATCGCGGCCCGCAGGCTGCCCCGACGCACCGGCCCGGCCGGACGGACCGCGGTTCAGACGGCCGCGGGCAGGGTGAACTCGTAGACGAGCGCTTCCTGCCCGGCGTCCGCGTACAGGTCCGTGATCTCCAGGGGGCGCGCGTACTGGTCGTGGACGCGCCGGGTCACACGGACGGAGGAGCTGCCCGCGAGCCGGGTGATCGTGTCGCGGTGATGCAGGGTCAGCCCGGCCCGCCGCATCCAGTCGTAGGCCCGTCGCAGCTGCGCGGCGCACGCGCCGTCGGCGCGGTCCCGGTAGCGGCCCAGCTCGTCCACCTCGGCAAGGGCCACGGCGGAGAAGGAGGTCACCGCGATGCGCAGACCGGTGCCGTCGGCCGCCGCGGACTGCCAGCGGTGCACCAGGGTCGGCCGCTGCGGGGCGAGCCCCAGGGCCTCGGCGTGCTCCTTCGGGGGTGCCTCCCAGGCCACCGTGGCCCGGTCGAAGGTGTCCGGCTCGGCGGTGCGGGCACCGACCGGGAAGGTCAGGCAGGAGGGCGCCTCGACCGGCAGCCCGGCCAGCGCGGCATGGCTGCCCCGCCGGTCGGTGACGACCAGACCGTCGCGGCGCAGCACCTCCAGCGCCTGCCGCACGGTCTCCCGGCTGACCCGGAAGTGTGCGGCCAACTGCCGTTCGCTCGGCAGACGTTCACCCGGCGGAATGGTGCCGTCGCGCAGCTCGCCGAGCAGTGCGGTGGCGATCCTCCGGTACAACGGCCACTCCGTGTTCTCCCCGTTCTCCCCGTTCTCCCTGCTCTCCCCCTTCGCCGTCAGGTGCTCCTGGGGAATGGTGAGGGCCATGCCGCGCCTCCTGTCGGTGGCAGACGGTAGTCGTATGGGCTCATTGCGCTATCACCTCTAGCATTGGCCTAAACCAGTGGAAAGGGCGGTTCGGCGGTTCGACCGAAACCCGCCCCGTCCCGGAATCGGTCACAGCGCGCTGTACAGAGCGCTCACCAAGGCCGTCTTCCGCGGGTCGTCGGCGACATGAGGGCCCATCAGGTTCATCACATAGCCCAGTGACACCCCCGCCTCCGGGTCCGCCAGACCGCAGGAGCCGCCGAGGCCGTCGTGCCCGAATGCCCGCGGGTTGGGGCCGTAGGAGCCGTTCGGGCCGCTGAGCCACAGGCCGAGCCCGGCCTCGCTCTCCCGCCCGAGCCCGGTGCCCAGCACCAGATCCAGGCAGCTGCCCTGTCCCTCACGGACCCGCTCGGCCGCCTCGGGCGACAGCACGCGGTGCCCGCCGTACGTCCCGCGTCCGGCGAGGACGCCGTACAGCGCGGCGACGGCCCGCGCGGTGCCGTGACCGTTCGCGGCGGGGATCTCGGCGGCCCGCCATGCGGGCGTGTTGGCCTGGGCGGCGCCCACGAGCGGATTGGTCAGCGCCGCGACGGCCACGGGCGTCAGCTGGGCGAGGGAGGAGGAGCGTTCGCCGCTCCTCACCGCCGGCGCGTGCACCGGTTCGGCGACCCGCCCCGCCTCCTTTTCGGGCAGTCCGATAGTGAAGTCGATGCCGAGCGGCCCTGTCACCTCCCGTTCCAGGAAGGCACCCGGCAGCAGCCCCGTGACACGCCGTACGACCTCCCCGACCAGGAAGCCGTACGTCAGCGCGTGGTACCCGGACCGGGTTCCCGGTTCCCACCAGGGCTCCGTCGCCGCCAGCCGCGCACAGGTCAGCTCCCAGTCGCAGAGGTCGGCGAACGAGTGCGGTTCACGCAGGCCGGCCAGGCCCGCCCGGTGCGACAGCAGATGCCGTACCAGGACCTTCTCCTTGCCCGCCGCGGCGAACTCCGGCCAGTACGCGGCGACCGGCGCATCGAGGTCGATCAGCCCCCGGTCGGCGAGGATGTGCGCGCACAGCGCGGTCGGGCCCTTCGTGGTCGACCACACGGTGACCAGTGTGTCCCGCTCCCAGGGCCGGGTGCGCGCCGCGTCGGCCCAGCCGCCCCACAGGTCCACCACCGTCCTGCCGTCCACGGTGACGGCCACCGCGGCGCCCAGTTCGCCCCGGTCGCGGAAGTTCTCCTCGAACGCCGCGCGCACCGCGGCGAAGCGCGGATCGCAGTGGCCGTGGATCCGCAAGCCGTACTCGGACATGAACCCTCCGTCGCTCGCCTCGCCCGCCGGGACTTCGGACCGCCGCGGCACGGCCCGGGGCCCTTGAACGTACCGACTGGTCGGACCGGAGGGAAGGGGCCCGGTGTGCGCGGCTCCGCCGGGAGCACGACCGCGGGGCGGGGCGGCGCGACCGCCTCCCGGCGGGGCCTTGCGGCAGGAGGCAGGAACAACCGGGAGCAACAGGGACAGCAGCAGGAACAAGCGGACGAGGGGGAGAGCGGCGCCGGGTGACTGGTCCGCGAGCCCTGTGGAACCCGCCCTCCACGCCGTCCGGCAGCGGAGGCGGTGCCGCGTCCGGCACCGCCGAGGAGACCCATGACGAAGGACCCGGCAGCAGCGCGGCTCGCCGACCGCGGGGGAGCGGGTGCCCCCTCGCCGGGTCCCCCGGCCGGCCGCGGCGAGACGGACCGGCGGGCGCGGGCGACGGCCGCCGGCGGCCGGAGGCGGTGACCGTGGACCAGGGCATCGGCAGCGTCACCGCGGGCGTCGACGGCTCCCGGGCCGGGCAGGACGCCGCCGCCTGGGCCGCCCGGGAGGCCCGGCGCCGCAAACTGCCGCTGCGTCTGCTGCACGCCGGGACGGATTCCGTCCCGGAGCGGGCCGCCGAGGAACTGGCGTGCGCATACCCGCAGGTGGAGATCACCGTCATCCGTGCGCGGAGCCCCGCGGCAAAGGCGCTGCTCACCGCGTCGTCCGGGACCGGGCTGCTGGTGCTGGGCACCCGGGGCTTCACCGGATTCGCCGGGTTCCCGGTCGGTTCGGTCGCACTCGCCGCGGCGGCCCGCGCGTCCTGTCCGGTGGTGCTGGTCCGCTCGGGGGAACGGCCCGAGGACGAACGCGACGCCGTCCCCGGCACCCCGCCCGACGAGGCGCCCTATCTGCCCGTCGTCCTGGGCGTCGACCTGGAACGGCCGGCCGGGGCGCTCGTCGGCCAGGCCTTTTGCACGGCCGCCGTCCGCCCCGCCCCGCTGCACGTCGTGCACACCTGGACGCCGTTGTGTCCGGACCGGGGCGCACCGGCCGGGCCCGCCTGCTGTGCGGAGACCGCCGCCGAGGAGGACACCCGCCGGCACCTGCTCGCCGTGTGGCTGCGGCCGTGGCGGCGCAGGTTCCCCGGGACCGCGGTCGAGACCGAGGTGGTTCCGGGCCGCCCCGTGCAGCAACTCCTCAGGACGTGCGCCCGGGCCGGTCTGCTGGTCGTCGGACGCCGCAGCGGATCCGGCCGGGGCCTGGGCGAGGTCGCCCACTCCCTGATCCACCACGCCACCTGCCCGGTGGCGGTGGTCCCGTACGACTGACGACCGCGCTTCGGAAGACGTGCGGCGGCTCCCGGCGGCCGGAGCGGGACACGTCGGCCGCCGGCCGGGGCACCCGGTGCGCCGGGCTCCGGGGCGAGGGGCGTCGAAGGGAGGCCGAGGACATCACAGGGAAGGTGACGCCGGGGTAGGGTGGCCCGCGACCGTGGACGGTCCCGGTCGCGGACGGCCGAGGAGGTGGGACCCGTTACCGCTGTGTCAGAGCGGGTGCTCTCGCCCCGGAACGCGCGGATCACCGCCGTCGGGTGACCGCGGGAGCGCCCTCCGGCTCCCGAAAGGTCTCGGCCTCCATGACCGTTTCCCCTTCACCTCCCTCTCCCTCTTCTTTCTCCCCTTCCTCTTCTTTTTCCTCCTTCTCCGTCCCGCCCTCGCGTGCCCGAGTCGCCGCCGTGCTGCGCTCCGCCGGGTGCGTGTTCGCCGAGGAGGAGGCCGAGCTGCTGCTCGCCGACGCCCGGACGCCGGACGAGCTCGCCGCCCTGGTGGCCCGGCGTGTCGCCGGGCTGCCCCTCGAACAGGTCCTGGGCTGGGCGGAGTTCCACGGTCTGCGGATCGCCGTGGAACCCGGCGTCTTCGTCCCGCGGCGCCGGACCGAGTTCCTGGTCGACCAGGCGGCGGCCCGGGTCCCGGACGCGTCCGTCGTCGTGGACCTGGGCTGCGGCTCGGGCGCGGTGGGCGCGGCGCTGGCCGCCGTGCTCGGACCGCTGGAACTGCACGCCGCCGACATCGACCCGGCCGCGGTGCGCTGCGCCCGGCGCAATGTCGCCCCCGTGCACGGCACGGTCCACACCGGCGATCTGTTCGCGGCGCTCCCCGGGGACTTGCGCGGCCGTGTCGACATCCTCGCCGCCAACGTCCCCTACGTCCCCACCGGCGAGATCGGCCTCCTTCCGCCGGAGGCCCGTGAGCACGAGCCGCTCGTCGCTCTCGACGGCGGCACCGACGGTCTCGACGTCCTGCGCCGTGTCGCCGCCGAGGCCCCCGCCTGGCTCGCCCCCGGCGGCTGTCTCCTCGCCGAGACGAGCGGACGCCAGGCCCCGGAGGCCCTGGCGGTCCTCGCCCGGGCCGGCCTGACGGCGTGCCTGGCGGTGTCGGAGGACCTCTGCGCGCATGTCGTCGTGGGAACCAGGCGGTAGAACCAAGGGAAAAACCGGTGGGAGGACCGGGCGGCAGGCTCCGCCGATCGCGCTCCCGCCCGCCGCGCGCCCCGCCCGCGTTGCCGTGCCGGGCACACGACGGCCGCGCCACGCCCACGCGACGCCGCTGACACCGCGCGGCCCGCCCCTTCGGGCGGACCACGGAAGGCCCGGGGCACGGGATCCGGCCCCGGGCGGGGCGTCAGCGGTTCTCCAGGCGGACGTGGAGCTCCCGTTCCTGGTCGCCGGAGGTCGTGCACAGGTCCTGGACGGTGAACAGGGAGTCCAGGGTCTCGCGGAAGCGGTCGATCGCCCAGTAGCCGCCCTGCACGTCGGCGGTGACGGGCGCTTTGAGCCGGGCCGGACGGCCGCCCTCGTGGAACCCGGCCACGTCGAAGGTGCCGAGCCACACCGTGGGGCGCACCTCGTGGTGGTCACGGGGCACGTCGTCCGCGCACCGGTCGGAGGGGAAGCGGGCGCACAGGGCGTCGAACACGATCCGGGCGTCTTCCTTGGTGCATCCGCTCAGTTCCACCGAGACGGGTTCGGGGTGCGCTCGTTCGCTGTCCATCGTGATCGCTCCTCTCGCGGAGCGCCGCGTACCGCGTTCGGCGCTCCACCCCCTGTCCTCAGCACAGCACCTTTCCCAGGAGAACACCACCGGCGGTCCCCCACATCTCGGAGGCCCCCGGAGGCGCCCCCGGAGAAGCCGCGACGGCGTCCGGAGCACCCCGGCCGGACCACGGTCACCGGCCGCCTGTCCCGGCGCGGATCCATGCCGTCCGGCCGTCACCCGACCGGGCGAGGACACCGCCGGTGAGAGGCCGGGCACATCGGTTGTGCAACTAGTTGCACAAAGTCTCCCGGGTCCTCTACAACTGAACAGCCACACGACCGCCTACGGAGGGGCCGATGAGCCGTTACCCGCACCTGCTGAGTCCGCTGGACCTGGGATTCACCACGCTGCCCAACCGTGTGCTCATGGGTTCCATGCACGTGGGCCTGGAGGAGGCCGAGCGGGGATTCGAGCGGATGGCGGAGTTCTACGCCGCCCGCGCCCGCGGGGGAGTGGGACTCATCGTCACCGGCGGCATCGCCCCCAACGAGGAGGGGCGGCCGTACGAGGGCGGGGCGAAGCTCACCACCGAGGAGGAGGCCGAGCAGCACACGGTCGTGACCGAGGCCGTGCACCGCGAGGGCGGGCGGATCGCCCTGCAGATCCTGCACTTCGGCCGCTACGCCTACCACCGCGACCTGGTCGCCCCCAGCCCCCTCCAGGCGCCCATCAGCCCCTTCGTCCCGCGTGAGCTCACCGACGCCGACATCGAGCGGACCATCGAGGACTACGTCCGCGCCGCCCGCCTCGCCCGCCTGGCCGGCTACGACGGCGTGGAGATCATGGGCTCCGAGGGCTACCTCATCAACGAGTTCATCGTCACCCGGACCAACCGGCGCACCGACCGCTGGGGCGGTTCGTACGAGAACCGGATGCGCTTCCCGGTCGAGATCGTGCGCCGGGTGCGCGAGGCCGTCGGCGAGGACTTCATCGTCATCTACCGGCTGTCCATGCTGGACCTCGTGCCCGACGGCTCGACCCTGGAGGAGGTCGTCACCCTCGCCAAGGCCGTCGAGGCCGCCGGGGCGACCATCATCAACACCGGCATCGGCTGGCACGAGGCCCGCATCCCCACCATCGCCACCTCCGTGCCGCGCGGCGCCTACGCGTTCGTCACCAAGAAGCTGATGGGCGAGGTCACCGTCCCCCTCGTCACCACCAACCGCATCAACACCCCGGAGGTGGCCGAGCGGCTGCTCGCCGACGGATACGCCGACATGGTCTCCCTGGCCCGTCCGATGCTCGCCGACCCCGACTTCGTCAGCAAGGCCGCCGCCGGCCGCCCCGAGGCCATCAACACCTGCATCGGCTGCAACCAGGCCTGCCTGGACCACACCTTCAGCGGGCAGATCACCTCCTGCCTGGTCAACCCGCGCGCCTGCCACGAGACCGAACTGGTCCTGTCCCCGACCCGGCGGCGCAGGCGCGTCGCCGTCGTCGGCGCCGGGCCGGCCGGGCTGGCCTGCGCCATAGGCGCCGCCGAACGGGGCCACCAGGTCACCCTGTTCGAGGCCGAGGGCGAGATCGGCGGCCAGCTCAATGTCGCCCGCAAGGTCCCCGGCAAGCAGGAGTTCGACGAGACCCTGCGCTACTTCCGTCACCAGCTCGACGCGCACGGCGTCGACGTACGCCTGAACACCTGGGTGGACGCCGGTGACCTCGACGGCTACGACGAGGTCGTCGTCGCCACCGGCGTCACCCCCCGCATCCCCGAGATCCCCGGTGTCGACCACCCGAGCGTCCTCGGCTACCTCGACGTGCTGCGGGACGGCGCCCCCGTCGGCGACCGGGTGGCGATCCTCGGCGCCGGCGGGATCGGCTTCGACGTGGCCGAGTACCTCACCGACAGCGGGGAGGGGGCGAGCGAGGACCCGGCGACGTACTTCCGCCACTGGGGCGTCGACATGGAGCACCGCACGCCCGGCGGACTCGTCGCCCCCGAGCGGCCCGCACCGCCGCGCACCGTGCACCTGCTGCAGCGCAAGACCACCAAGGTCGGTGCCGGGCTCGGCAAGACCACCGGCTGGATCCACCGCACCGAGCTCAGGCAGCGCGGCGTCACCATGATCCCGGGCGTCCGTTACGACCGCATCGACGACGCCGGGCTGCACATCACCGTCGACGGCACGAGCACCGTCCTGGAGGTGGACACGATCGTGCTGTGCACCGGGCAGGAGCCCCGGCGCGAGCTGTACGAGAAGCTGGTCGCCGCCGGGCGCCGTCCGCACCTCGTCGGCGGGGCGGACGTGGCCGCCGAGCTGGACGCCAAGCGCGCCATCAAGCAGGGCACGGAGCTGGCGGCGGCCCTGTAGGGCCCCGGACGGCCCCCGGGACCCGGATGGTCTCCCAGGTCCCCGGACGGCCCCCGGGACCCGGGCGGTTCCCTGGGTCCCGGCCGGGGCTTCGGACGCCGGCGGGCATCCGGCCCGTCCCTAGGATGACCCCCATGTCACTCCCGCACGCGATCCTCACCGCCCTGCTCGAAAAGCCGTCGTCGGGGCTCGAGCTGACGCGCCGCTTCGACCGGTCCATCGGCTACTTCTGGTCGGCGACGCATCAGCAGATCTATCGCGAGCTGGGAAAACTGGAGGCGGAGGGCCTGATCCGCGCCCTGCCGTCCGAGCAGCCGGCCCGTGGGCAGAAGAAGAGCTACGAGGTCCTTCCCGCGGGCCGGGCCGAACTGGCCCGCTGGACCGCCACCGCCCAGGACCCGAAGCCGCACCGCGACGCCCTGCTGCTGCGGCTGCGTGCCGCGGCCGTGGTGGGCACCGCGGGCCTGGGGGCCGAACTCGAGCGCCATCTGGACCTGCACGAGCGGCAGCTGGCGGAGTACCTGGAGATCGAGCGGCGCGACTTCCCGCCCGGCAGGAACAGACCCGAGGACCGGCTGCGGCATCTGGTGCTGCGGGCCGGCATCGACCTGGAGACCTTCTGGATCCAGTGGCTGCGGCACGCGCTGGAGGAGTTCTCCGAACTGCCCGGCGACGGACCCCGGTGACGGAGGCACCGGCCGCTCAGAGCCGGTACGGCTTCGAACGGCGGCGCAGCACCCAGCCCGTGGCGATCACCGCGGCGCCGACCAGTGTCCCGCCCACCGCGAGCGTGACGGGTCCGTAGTCCTTGATGCCCCCGCCCAGGCCGCCCGCCACCCCACGGGGCGGTGCGGACGTGGCCGAGATCGACGGGGTGCCGCGGACGGCGCCGGTGACGGTGATGGTCTGGGAGCCCGCGGTGATGTTGTTGGAGCACACCACGACCACGGTGTAGGTGCCCGGGCTCACGCTCTGCCAGGCGGCGGTCTGGGTGGTCCTCGTCCCGGTCAGTGCCACCTGACGCCCCTGGGAGAAGTCCGTCTGGCTGCTGGTGAGCAGCGAGGCCGTGCCCCAGCGGCCGTCGACCTGGGTGCACGTGCTGGTCGTGACGGTCACGGTCGAGCCGCTGGAGCTGACGGTGATCCCCGGCTCGGCGGCGGCGGGCCCGGCGGCGAGACCGGCCGTGAGCGCGGCGGCGGCCACCGCGACCGAGCCCGAGCGCAGGAGCGACTGAGTATCACGCATGGGACTGTCCTCCGGCGGCACGGTCGGCGGGCCATCCCGTGTGCCGCCGAAGATAGGGAAATCGCCCGTGCTGCCTCGCTGCCAGCCAACCTCCCGTGCCTGCGGAAAGCACGCAGGGCGCGTCCATTCGGGTGATTCGCGCGGCTCGGGCGCGGTGTTCCCGGGCCGCGGCGGCCGCAGGGCCCGGCCCTGGCGGGGAGCGGATCCCGCAGTGGCGGCCGGACCCCGTTGCGAGGCCCGGGGAAGCGTGCCTGGGCTCCCCGGCCGCCGGGCCGGGAGGACGCCGCCGGAGGGGCGGAACCCCGGCGGCAGGGACTACGGCCGCCCCGTCGTCACCGTCCGCTCGGGTGAGAACGCGCCCCAGGTGCCGTCCGGCAGCATCGCCCGGATCCGCACCCGATGGGTGACCCCGGCCTCACGCCCGATGTAGAAGCTGTACGAGGCCTTCTCGCGCGGGGCGGTGCCGCCCCAGACCAGGGAGGTGGCCGGCTGCCCGTCGAGCTGGATCTGGTACTGCGTCACCACCCCGTCGACACGCGGGGGAACCCAGCTCAGGTCGAGATAGTAGGAGCCGTCCTTCCGGTGTGCCGTGGCGCGGAAGGCGGAGGGCGCGGTGGCCCGGCCGTCGTCGGAGCCCGGCGCGGTGGTGAGCCGGACGGGGGCACTGGCGGGGGAGAAGTTGTCGGCGGCGTCGCGGGCCCGCACGGTGAAGGAGTAGCGGGTGCCCGGCCGCAGGCCCGTGATCACGGCCGCCGTCTGGTTTCCGCCCACGCTGTGGATCTTCGTTCCGGACTGGTGGATCTCGTAGGAGACCACCTTCCGGTCGTCCTCCGAGGGCGACCAGGACAGCTGGACGATCCGGCTGCCCATCACCCGGCCGCGCACGTCGAGCGGCCGGGACGGGGCCGAGCGGTCCGCGACGGCGGCCGGGGTCGTCACCCGCACCGACCGGCTGGGCGGGCCGAGCCGGCCCTCGGTGTCCCGGGCCCGCACGGTGAAGACATACGTGGTCGAGGGACTGAGCCGGGTGATGTCCACCATGCGCTCGGAGGCCGGCACGTCCTTCACCTTCTTCGCCTTCGCGGTGCCCTGGTACACCTCGTATCCGGCGATGTCCGAGGCCGCGGCCGCCGCGTTCCACATGACGTGCACGCTGGTCGCACTCCCGGCCGTCGCGGTGACGCCGGTCGGCGCCCCGGGCATCCGGCCGGCGTCACCGTCGTCGGCGGCGCTTCGGCCGCACGCGGTCAGCAGGGCCGACGCGGCGACGCACAGGGCCACGACACGCCCGAGCGCGCGACGACGGCGGGAAGCGGGGGCGGGAATGCGTCGCACGAGGTCGGACTCCCCTTTCAGCAGCGGCGCAGACGACCTGGACGCCGCGTGAATATTGGTCCGGACCAATATG
>NZ_MUME01000360.1 GCF_002155915.1 Streptomyces thermovulgaris
GCTGAGCGGCCCCGGCCGCACGCAGCAGGTCCAGGGTGCGGCCGGGGCCGCTCAGCGCGGAGTGGACGACCAGCAGGACGCCCCCGGGCCGCAGCAGCGGGGGAGAGTCCCGGCAGATCCGGTCCAGCACCAGCCGTCCGTCCTGTTCCGCGTCCCAGGCGCGGCGCCTGCCGCGCGGCCCGCGCCGGGTGTCGGGAGCCGGTACGTACGGCGGATTGGCCAGGATGACGTCGAACGACCGCCCGCGCACCGGGTCGAAGAGGTTCCCGTGGTGAATGCGGACCGGAAGCCGGTACAGCCGGGCGTTGAGCCGGGCGGTCCACACCGCGCGCCGGGAGATGTCCACGGCGGTCACCTCGGCGCCCCGCCGGGCGGCCGCCAGTGCCAGCGCACCGCTTCCGGTCCCCACGTCGAGGACCTGCGCGCCCGGCGTACGCGGTTCGTCGGCCAGGGCCTCGGCCAGCAGCGCGGTGTCGTCCTGGGGAGCGTAGACACCTGGAAGCAGCAGTGCATACACGGTCGGCGAGTACCCCGGTGCCCGGAAAGTACCTGTGACACTCAGGGAGCACCTGTCACTTCCTGGGCGAGAGGGGTCCGCAGCGACGACCGCCCGGCGCGCCAGTCGGCGAGCAGCCGTGCACCCAGACGGTCCTCCAGATAACCGGTCGCGTCGATGCCGAAGGTCACGTCGGCCGCCAGGTGCGGCTCCTCGGCCAGCAGGCCGCCGAGCACGTCGTGCCGCACCACCTGCTCGTGCACGGCGTCCGCCTCCACGTGCTCGTCGTAGAAGAACTGCGCGGCCGGTCCGGCCCCCGTCCGGCGCAGTGCCTCGGCCAGCCGCCGCGAACCGGGGGAGGAGGTGATCTCGACGGCGGCGAAGTGGCCCACCAGGGCGCCCCGCAGCTCGCGGTGCAGACCGAACAGGGACATCAGGTTCACCGTCGCCAGGGCCTCCGCCGAGGCCGCGTCCAGATAGCGGCCGTAGGCCGTGTCCAGGCCCAGGTCGGTCATCAGATCGGCGAACAGCCGGGCATGGACGCGCTCGGCACGGCCGCCGCCCCACTCGTCGAACTCCACCGCCGCCATGGCCGCCTTGGCCCGGCCCCACAGGCGGGGCAGCACCCAGGCGTGCGGGTCGGCCTCCTTGAGGTGGTACAGGGAGCGCTGGGCCGCGTACTCCCGCAGCTGCCACAGGGTGCCCTCGTCCCGCAGATAGTGGCTGACGCCCGTGCCGCGGACCGGTTCGACGAGAAGGGCGGCGAGCGCGTCGTCGAGGCTGTCGTGCACGGGGGTGTCGGCGCGCAGCGCGGACAGGAACCGGTGCTCCAGCGCCGACCGGATCCGCAGCAGCTCCGGGTCCCACTCGCGCCGTGCGTCGACTCCGGCGAAACCCCGGTAGTGCAGCTCGTAGCAGAGATACAGGGCGAGCTGGAGATCGTCGCCGTACGCCGCCGCCCCGCCGATCTCCTCGGCGCGCGGCAGCGGCCCGGCGTCCCGCAGATATGCCGTCACGGCGGCGGAGACGGGGCCCCGGGCGGGAGGAAGCTCGGGTTCTCGGTGGTCGTGCCGCATGCGGCCCGGGTACCCCGCCCGGGGTTTTCATGTGTCCACGGCGGGATCCGGCAGGGGCCGCTCGCGGACGTGGACGCTCCCTGCCGGATCCCGCAGCCCCGACCCGCTCCGGCCGGTCACCGCCGGTGCCGCGAGGACACCGGACGCACCGCACCGCGACGGCGCCCGGCCCCGCCGCCTCCGCGGTCACCGGCCGGCTCCGGTCACTGGCCGGCTCCGGTCACTGGCCGGCCTCGGCCGTCGGCCGGCGACGACCGGACAGGCTCCGGCCGGCCCGTGCAACGGCACAGCACTCCGCATCGCGCTCCGCCCGATCGCACTCCACCCGACGGCATTCGCGTCCATGACGCGCCCTGCCGTGAGGCCCGTGCAGCGCCCCGCCGCCAAGTGCGCCGGCCGCGGTGCCGCACCGCGCGCCCGTGTCCGCCGCCCCGGAGGACAGGACCCGACGGGGCGTCAGGCGGGCGCCGGTACGGCTCCGGACGTGTGCGAAGGCCGGCCGATTCCTTGCGGTGGAGGACGAGTTGGCGAACGGGATTGAACATGTCACGCGCCCCGTGCGTATCAGAGGCCATCCAGGCGTCCCCCCAACCACCGCTGGACGGTGGCCAGGACCCCGTCCACAGGAGGTCGAGAAGTTGAGTCACAAGCGAATTCCGAAGCGCAAGGCCGCGATTGCGGCAGGCGGCGTGGTGGCGCTCGGCGCGGCGGCCATACTGCTCCCGAACGCCAACGCCTCCCAGGACGGCGCGACGGAGAAGGTCACCCCCAGGACCCTGAAAGCCAAGGACGCCTCACACCTGTCCGCACAGCTCGCCAGAACCCTCGGCGACTCCTACGCCGGCGCGTACTACGACGGTGACAGGCAGCGGCTCGTCGTCAACGTGGTGCGCGGCGACACCGCCATGGCCGACCGGGCGAGGAAGGCGGGCGCGGTCGTCCGCCAGGTCGACAACAGCACCGCCGAACTGAAGTCCGTCGCACGGACGTTGAGGAGCAAGGCCGCCATCCCCGGCACGGCCTGGACCGTCGACCCGCGCACCAACAAGGTCGTGGTCACCGCCGACAGCACGGTCACCGGCGCCAAGTGGAACAAGCTGGAGTCCACGGTCGAGAGCATCGGCTCGGGCATGGCCACCCTGAAGAAGACCGCCGGGACCTTCAAGACGTTCGCCTCCGGCGGCGACGCCATCTTCTCCCGGGCCCAGGGCGGCAACGTCCGCTGCTCCCTCGGCTTCAACGTCACGGCCGCCGACGGCAGCCCCGCCTTCCTGACCGCCGGGCACTGCGGCGGCCCGGGCACGCAGTGGTCGGACGCCCCGAACGGCCGGCCGATCGCCACGGTCGAGCAGTCCACCTTCCCCGGCAGCGACTTCGCCCTCGTCAAGTACGACGACCCGAACACCCAGGCGCCGAGCGACGTCAACGTCGGCAACGGACAGACCGTCCGGATCAACCAGGCCGCGGAGGCCACCGTCGGCACGACCGTCTTCCGGATGGGCAGCACCACCGGGCTGCGCAGCGGCCAGGTGACCGGCCTCGACGTCAC
>NZ_MUME01000361.1 GCF_002155915.1 Streptomyces thermovulgaris
TTCGGCGTCTTCCGGATGTGAGGGACCGAACCGATGATTTCGACTCTGCTGGTCGCCAACCGGGGCGA
Source organism: Streptomyces thermovulgaris (assembly GCF_002155915.1). Taxonomy (GTDB): domain Bacteria; phylum Actinomycetota; class Actinomycetes; order Streptomycetales; family Streptomycetaceae; genus Streptomyces; species Streptomyces thermovulgaris. Next base: position 69 of record NZ_MUME01000361.1, read on the forward strand.
GATCGCCTGCCGCGTCTTCCGCACCTGCGCCGCACTGGGCATCCGCACGGTCGCCGTGCACTCGGACGCCGACGACACCGCCCTGCACACCCGCACGGCCGACGCGGCGGTACGGCTGCCGGGGGTCACGCCCGCCGAGACCTATCTGCGCGGCGACCTGGTCGTGAAGGCGGCCCTCGCGGCCGGCGCGGACGCCGTCCACCCCGGCTACGGCTTCCTGTCCGAGAACGCCGACTTCGCCCGTGCCGTCCTGGACGCGGGCCTGACCTGGATCGGACCGCCCCCCGAGGCCATCGAGACGATGGCCTCCAAGACCCGCGCCAGAAGCCTCATGGGCATCCGGCCCCCGACGAACGTCACCGAGGCCGACCTGCCGGTGCTGGTCAAGGCGTCCGCGGGCGGCGGCGGACGCGGGATGCGGATCGTGAGGCGCCTGGAGGACCTGGAGGGCGAGCTGGCCGCCGCCCGCGCGGAGGCGGCCCGCGCCTTCGGCGACGGCGAGGTGTTCATCGAGCCGTACATCGAAGGCGGACGGCACGTGGAGGTGCAGGTCCTCGCCGACACCCACGGCACCGTGTGGACGCTCGGCACCCGCGACTGCTCCCTCCAGCGCCGCCACCAGAAGGTCGTCGAGGAGGCACCCGCCCCCGGACTGTCCGCCGCGCTGGAGAGGGACCTGCACGACCTGGCCCTGCGCGCCGCCCGCGCCGTCGGCCACCAGGAACTCCACGGTGCCGGCGCCGACGTAGCCGACGGCGCGGGCGGCGCG
>NZ_MUME01000362.1 GCF_002155915.1 Streptomyces thermovulgaris
GGTGATCAGCTTGCCGAACTGTCGCGGGCTCAGCCCGGTGAACGGGGCTATCCAGGACGGCTCCGACGCCGTGATCACACCAGCCACACCATGATCATCTCACCTGCGACCAGCAGTTACGGGACAGCCCTTAGGCCGAGGTGTCGATGCCCCTGAAGGCCTGCGTGCCCTCAGGGGCATCAATCACCTGTTCCGTCTCCAGGGAACAACCGTCGTCCAGCTCCCCTGCTTCCCTCCAGGCAGGTCATCGCACTCGATACGACCGACGACGGCACTGACGACCCACCCGTCGCGGCGGCAGTCCGCTGACGTTGCCGTCAAATGACACAGAAGCCCCACCGAATGCACTCCCGGTGGGGCTTCTGGTACATGCAGGGAAGTTCCCGCCCGCAGTTGCACAAGCGGACGAATCAGTGCAGAGATCTCTCGATCAGCCCTCTTGCTCCAGTGCAGCACGGATTCTTGCTGCTTCGGCACGAGCAGCGGCCGCTTCGGCCGCAGCCCTCTGGCGATCTTCTTGATAGATCAGAACGCCAGCCAGCGAATCCAAAGCGTCTGCAATCCTTTCCCGCCACGCGGCAAAGGATTCGGTGTCGTGCTCATCCCTGGGCCTTTCGGATCGCACTTCTCTCAATCTTTGAAGTGCGGCGCGCAACTCTGGAGAGACAGGCACGAGACTCACCCATGTCCACCGATTAGAGGCAAGAACCGCCGACAGGCAGGGCATGGTCCGATCAGCTCGCCATGTTCCTCAAGCGGAAACGCATTTCCTCTGGTGCCCCCACCAATCTTGACGGACTGGTATGTCGCCCCCTCCAGCGGGATACCGTCGTTCTCGAACTGAATGGCACACCCAACTTCCCCGCATCCACCGTGATGTCCGGAGTCAGCTACTGCCCTCGCTGTCTGCGGAGGCATTGCACCAGTACGCGTATCTACTGCGTAGGCGAATCGGACATGCTCTCCATCCGCGGACGTAATCTTCGTGGCGACATTGGGGCGCGATTCCGGTTTTATCTTCAGTGCCTCGTCTGCGAAGTCGAGCAAGTCATCATCGGCCTCGCCACAGTTGTGAACGAGGACCGGCGTAGCCTCTGCCAGCACATAGTACGTGTGGAGGTTGTTGACGGTGAGGTTGTGGACGGTGGCGTGCTGTGCCGTCCAGCGGTTGACCGCGGTGATCTGGACGTGGGTGCCGGCGCTGGTCTTGAGATCGGTGGCGTCGATCCATTCACCGAGCTCGGGGACCCAGAAGGGGTGTCCGTCAGCGGCGGTGACAGTGGCCGTTTCAGAGCCCTGGTGGCCGTCGATGTCAATGGTGACCTCGACCAGGTGTTTGACGCCCTCACCCTTGATCTCGGCGGTGACGGTTTCGACCGCCGTTTCACCGGTCTTAGGGCTGTCCCGTAACTGCTG
>NZ_MUME01000363.1 GCF_002155915.1 Streptomyces thermovulgaris
CGACAAACTGGCCGCCCGCTACCGGGCCGGACTCCACCTTGCGTCACTCATCCTCTGGCTCCGCACACCCCACCAAAATCATTTGCCAGACAAGCCCTAGACCGGGCGAGAACAGGAACGGGACCATCCCCGCGGGTGCGGGGAGCAGTCCGACAGCACCGCGGACAGGAACCGGACGCGGGGACCATCCCCGCGGGTGCGGGGAGCAGGACGAGGGCCAGGACTGGCTCGTCATCGGGTGGGGACCATCCCCGCGGGTGCGGGGAGCAGGACCAGTACGAGGGCGACGCCGACCCCGAGGCGGGACCATCCCCGCGGGTGCGGGGAGCAGGGCACGCTGCCGTCGTCCGCGGCCACCGCGACGGGACCATCCCCGCGGGTGCGGGGAGCAGCATACGTGGCTTCACACAGGGAGGTGAGGACTGGGACCATCCCCGCGGGTGCGGGGAGCAGTTGAGCGCCGATTCAAGGAGCTTAAGGTTCCGGGGACCATCCCCGCGGGTGCGGGGAGCAGGGGAACAGGACGTGCAGGGGTGTGCCACGCCAGGGACCATCCCCGCGGGTGCGGGGAGCAGGACGCCAACTGCCGCGCCCGCTACGTCGACGAGGGACCATCCCCGCGGGTGCGGGGAGCAGCGAACGGGGCGCCTCGCCAGACCTGGCCGTGCAGGACCATCCCCGCGGGTGCGGGGAGCAGGAGTCGGCGTACCTCGTCGGGGTCCAGGCCGAGGGACCATCCCCGCGGGTGCGGGGAGCAGGCGCCGCGCTCGGGCCAGATGCGCCGGGCGACGGGACCATCCCCGCGGGTGCGGGGAGCAGTGGAGAGGGAGTTTCCGCAGTCCTCGGCGACGGGGACCATCCCCGCGGGTGCGGGGAGCAGACAGGTGTATCCGGTTGTGATGGTGGATGACGGGGACCATCCCCGCGGGTGCGGGGAGCAGCACACGGTGCCGGGGATGGCGGCGATGATCACGGGACCATCCCCGCGGGTGCGGGGAGCAGTGACCTTGCAAAGGACTCTGGCGCTTTCGGCGGGGACCATCCCCGCGGGTGCGGGGAGCAGCCGTTACCCTCAGCGCTCCCCGAGTCGTTGGTGGGACCATCCCCGCGGGTGCGGGGAGCAGTCACCCACGGCCGACAGATAGTTCTTCAGGACGGGACCATCCCCGCGGGTGCGGGGAGCAGCTCGCGCCGCTTCACCACGGCGAGACAGGAACGGGACCATCCCCGCGGGTGCGGGGAGCAGGCTGTGTGAGCTGCGGGTTTTCTAAGGGCACACGCAGTTTTGAACCACTTTCTTTGATTCCGGCAAACAAGGCGGAAGGGACACTGTGACTATCGCCTCCTGCCGAAGCGGCGGCGTTTGGAGGCCCTGCTCCAGCCGGATTGTGGTTCGTTGCGGGAAGTTGCCGCAGGGGCCTGTGCG
>NZ_MUME01000364.1:0-288 GCF_002155915.1 Streptomyces thermovulgaris
ACCCTCCGCTTCCGGCCGCCCCCCGTCGGCCCCGAGCGCCGGCCACGGCCGCGACGCGCCGCCGCGCACCGGCGGGGAGGGCCCCGGCGTGCGGCGGCGGACTCCCGGACGGCAATTCCGAAAGATTTATTGCGCAATTTTTGTTTCACATCTACGGTGTGAGCATGTCACCGAAGCACGGTCCCGAGCGGATCACCGACCTGTCACGGCTGAAGGCGTTCACCAACCCGCTGCGGATGCAGCTCTACCGGCTGCTGTACGCCGCGGGCACCGCGACCGCCTCCCAGC
>NZ_MUME01000364.1:329-522 GCF_002155915.1 Streptomyces thermovulgaris
GCCGGCGCGGTCGGCCGCGGCATCTTCGAGGCCCGCATCGCCCAGTACCGCACCTACCTGGACCAGAGGTCCGCCTGGGGCAAGGCGTGGACCGACGCGGCCTTCAGCTCCGAGTGGATGCTCGAACTGACCCCGGCCGAACTCGCCGAGCTGGACGGCGAACTGCAGGCCCTGGCCCGGCGCTGGCGCGAGC
>NZ_MUME01000364.1:571-822 GCF_002155915.1 Streptomyces thermovulgaris
GAGCCCGTCATGGCCACCGCGCGGACAGCCCCGTCCGCACCCCCCGTCCCGCCGGCCCACCGCGACGGCAATGTGCTGCGCTGGCTCGCCGCGTACACCGCCTCCCTCGTCGGCGACAGCGTGTACTTCGTCGCCCTCGGCTGGTCCGCCCAGAAGGCCGCCGGTCCCGCCGAGGTCGGCCTCGTCATGGCCGCCGGGGCGCTGCCGCGGGCGGCGCTCATGCTCGGCGGGGGCGTGGTGGCCGACCGGTT
>NZ_MUME01000364.1:837-7677 GCF_002155915.1 Streptomyces thermovulgaris
CACGGATCACCAGCCCCGACCAGCTGGCCCGGGTCACCGGTATGCGCTCCCTGGCGATGCGTCTCGCCCAGATCGCGGGCCCGCCCGTCGGCGGCCTGGCCATGGGCCTGGGAGGAGCGGTGGCCGCCTTCACCGCCGCCGGTCTGCTCTTCGCGCTCTCCCTGCCGCTGCTGCTGACGATCCGCATACGGCCCCTCGAGACGGGCGACGCGAAGCAGCCCGCGCCCGGCACGGCGTGGCAGGACGCGCTCGACGGTCTGCGCCACGTCCGCCGCCACCGCCTCATCGGCCCGCTCGTCGCCGTCGGGGCCCTCTGCGAACTCGGGCTCGTCGGCGCCCTCAACGTCGGCCTGGTGCTCCTCAACGCCGAACGCGGCTGGGGTCCTTCCGGCTACGGCTGGATCGTCGGCGGTTTCGGCGCGGGGGCGACGGCCGGCGCCGCGCTGCTCACCGTCGCCGGCCGGCTGCCGCGGGCCGGCCTGGTGGTGTCCGGCACGCTGCTGGCCGGCTGCGCGGGAGCGTCCGCCATCGCGTTCGTGCCGTCCCTCGGGGGCGCCGTGGCGCTGGCCGCCGTGGTCGGGGCGAACGCGGGCGTCTTCAGCAGTGTGGGCAACGCCCTCGTCCAGACCGCGGCGGACCCGGCCTGTCTCGGCCGGGTCACCTCCGTCGTCATGCTCACCCTGGTCGGCCTTCCGCCGCTCGGCTACCCGCTGGTCGGCGCCGCCGTCGAGGCCTGGGGCACCGCACCGGTGTTCGTCGGCTGCGGTCTCTTCGCCGGTCTGGGCGCGCTCCTCGCCCTGGCCTCCGACGCGGTGCGCCGCGCCGAACTGCCCCGGCGGCAGCCGAAGAGGGCCGCCTGAGCACCCCGGCCCCGGCGGGGACGTGCTTCCCCGTGGACGTACGGCACCCTCGGACGTACCGCGCGGCAACACGTCGGCGCAGGCCGGAGTCACGCGCCGGGGAACCGCACCGCCCGCGCCCGAAGGCCCCGTTGCGCATGCACGACGGCCGGAGCCCCGCACAGCGGGCTCCGGCCGTCGTCGGCTGCCGAGGTGCCCGGCCTACAGGGCCAGCCCGGTCAGGACCAGGACGCGCTCGTAGGTGTAGTCGTCCATCGCGAACTTCACGCCCTCACGGCCCACACCGGACCGCTTGGCGCCGCCGTAGGGCATCTGGTCGGCGCGGTAGGAGGGGACGTCGCCGATGACCACGCCGCCGACCTCCAGGGCACGGTGGGCGCGGAAGGCGGCCTGCAGGTCGTGGGTGAACACACCCGCCTGGAGGCCGTACTTGGAGTCGTTGACCGCGGCGAAGGCCTCGGCCTCGCCGTCCACCTTCTGCACCGTCAGGACCGGCCCGAAGACCTCCTCGCAGGAGATCGTCACATCGGCCGGCACGTCGGTCAGGACGGTCGGCGCGTAGGAGGCGCCGTCGCGCTTGCCGCCGGTGAGGAGGGCGGCACCGGCCCCGACGGCCTCCTGCACCCAGGACTCCACGCGCTTGGCGGCGTCCTCGCTGATCAGCGGGCCGACATCGGTCGCGGGGTCGGAGGGGTCGCCGGTGACCTGGGCCTCGACGGCGGCGACGATCCGCGGCAGCAGACGCTCGTACACGGAGGCGTCGGCGATCACGCGCTGCACGGAGATGCAGGACTGGCCGCCCTGGTAGTTGGAGAAGGTGGCGATGCGGTTCGCGGCCCAGTCCAGGTCCTCGTCGCTCGCCCAGTCGGCGAGGACGACGGCCGCGGCGTTGCCGCCGAGCTCCAGGGTGCAGTGCTTGCCCGGCACCGACTCCATGATCGCGTAGCCGACCTTCTCCGACCCGGTGAAGGAGATGACCGGCAGCCGCTCGTCCTGGACCAGGGCGGGCATCCTGTCGTTGGGCACCGGAAGGATCGACCAGGAGCCGGCCGGCAGGTCGGTCTCGGCCAGCAGCTCGCCGAGGATCAGCCCGGACAGCGGGGTGGCGGGAGCCGGCTTGAGGATGATCGGGGCTCCGGCGGCGATGGCCGGGGCGACCTTGTGGGCGCACAGGTTCAGCGGGAAGTTGAACGGCGCGATGCCGAGGACGACTCCCTTGGGGAAGCGGCGGGTGAACGCCAGCCGCCCCTGACCGCCGGCGTCGGTGTCCAGGCGCTGCGCCTCGCCGCTGTTGAACCGGCGGGCCTCCTCCGCGGCGAAGCGGAACACGGACACGGCACGGCCGACCTCACCGCGCGCCCACTTGATCGGCTTGCCGTTCTCGGCGGAGATCAGCTGGGCGATCTCCTCGGCGCGCTCGGCCAGCCGCTTGCTGACGTGGTCCAGGGCGGCGGCACGCACATGCGCCGGGGTGGCGGCGAACTCGTCCCGCACGGCGTACGCGGCGGCCACGGCCTCCTCCACCTGGGCGTCGGTCGGCACGCTCACCGTGCCGACCAGCCGTCCGTCCCACGGGGAGGTGACGTCGAAGGTGTCCTCGCCGGTGGCCTGGCGGCCGGCGAGCCAGAAGGCGTGAGGGGAAGTCATCGTGAGGTTCCCGGCCCTTCCGCGTCGAGGGGTCTGCTTGCGTCGTCAACGGTAGGGCCGGGGTGGGCCGTGGGCGCTTGGCCGAGGTGGAGCAGTGTCCTCCGCGCGTACGCCGGATTGGCGCAGGACCGGCGCGACAGGGGTGCGGCGGGGCAGGACGGCGGTGGAACGAAGAGGAACGGAGAGGAGCGGAGAGGAACGGGAGGAGCCGGGAAGGCGGGAGCGGGGCGCCCGAGGGGGTCCGGGGCCCGGTGCGTCCCCGGGGCGTCCGTTCGTCCTGCGGGCTGTTCGCGGCTATTCGTGGGAGGTCGCCTTCAGGGCCAGCCACAGCTCCATCCGTACGTCCGCGTCGTCCAGGGAACGGCCCAGGATCTCCTCGACCCTGCGCATCCGGTAGCGCAGGGTGTGCCGGTGCACGCCGAGGTCGGCGGCGGCCGCGTCCCACTGGCCGTGCCGCGACAGCCAGGCCCGCAGCGAGGCCACGAGGTTGCCGCGGCCGGTGGCGTCGTGCTCGTGCAGGGGGCGCAGCAGCCCGTCGGCGAACGCCCTGACCGCGTCGTCCGCGAGCAGCGGCAGCATCGAACCGGAGGCGAGCTGCTCGTGCTCGACGAGGACGCGTCCACGCCTCCGTGCCACCGACAGCGCCTGTTCGGCCTGCCTGTACGCCACGGCGGTCGCGACGGGCCCGGTCGGTGCGGACAGGCCCACGACCAGTTCGCCTCCCTCACCGGCCTGCTCGCCCACGGCCTTGGTCCGCGCCGCCTCCAGCGCCTCCGCGTACTTCCCGCACGCCGCCACGGCCGCGCCCCCGTCGACGGCCAGCACCACCAGCCGCTCGCCCTCGGGCACGACCAGCACCGCCTCCCCGGCCCGCGCGGCGGCCGCCTCCACGGTCTCGGCGAGCCCGGCGAGCGGGCCGCCGTCCCCGGCCGCGGCCGGCACGGCGGCTGCGGCCCCCGCGGTGGCGGCGGCGGGCGGCACCGCGGCCGTGGGCGGCTTGGCGGTGCGCACGCGCGCATGGGCTTCGGCGTGCGCCCGCGTGGCGGACACCGGGGCGGACTCGGCGACGATCACCCGGAAGGGGGCGTCCAGCAGATCGCCGTACAGGTCCCCGGCGACGGCCCGGGCGTGGTCCGACTCGCCGGCGAGCAGCATGCGCAGGACGGCGGCGCCGATGCGCTGCTCGGCTGCGTACAGCGAGCGGGAGCGCTCCGTGGTGAGGGTCAGCAGGGCGATGGCGGAGTGGACGGCGTACCGCTCGGCGGTGCCGAGAGCGGCGGCCGTGCCGACGGCGAGCGCGGCGCGCGGGCGGCGTCCGGTGCCGAGGGAGTGCAGCTCGACGCGGTCCTCGGTCTCCGGTCCGCCCACCACGGCCGACGCGGGCGCCGGGCGGTCCCGCAGCCGTTCGACCTCCGCGGTGAGACGGGCGGCCCTGCGGCCCGCCCACTCCGGTGCGGCGGCGACGACGGCGCCCGAGGCGTCGTAGAGCGCCGTCCAGCCGTCGACCTGGGCGGCGAGCGCGGCGAGCAGCCCCTCGGGACCGGCGTTCAGGGCCTGCCTGGTCAGCTCCCGCTGGGCGGCGAAGCCCGCCGTGACCGCCCGGTACTGGTCGGCCGCGAGGGCCGCCGAGACCGCCTTGCTGATGGCGAGGAACGGGGTGCGGCGGGGCACCTCCAGCAGCGGCAGCCCCTCCTCCTCGGCCGCCTCGACGAGCGCCTGGGGGATCTCGTCGTAGTTGACGCCGACGGCGAAGCCGATCCCGACGACGCCGGCCTCGGCCAGCCGCTTCACATAGCGGCGCATGGCCCGGGGGTTCTCCGCGTCCAGCTGGAGCGCGGTGATCAGCAGCAGTTCCCCGCCCTCCATGTAGGGCACGGGGTCGGCGAGCTCGCTGACATGGGCCCAGCGGACGGGCACGTCCAGGCGGTCCCCGCCCGCCCGCACGGTCAGCTTGAGCGCGGAGTGCTGGACGAGCGAGGCGAGCGTCAGGGGCATGAGGCCTTCTGGTCTGCGGAGATCTGCTTCTGCCGGCGATGGGCATTTTTGGCCGCCGTGTATGAACGGCCGGTGTCAATTCTGCCTCACCGTAGGGTCGGCATCCGATGGACGTGCGACCGCACGCACAGACGTCCGACTCGTTCAGCCTCTCAGATCCACCAGCAGAGGCGGTGCCTGGTCGCCCCGCACACTGGTCAGCGACAGCACGGCGTGCCCCGGCGGGACCTCGTGGGCCAGCTGGGAGGCGGACCAGCGCTCCCGCTCGACCCGGCGGGTCATCACGGAGTCCGTGGTCACGGCCCGTCCGGTCACCAGCTTGCGCAGGGCGTGGATGGCACGGGTCATCGGCTGGTGGGCGAAGACGGTGTGCTGGGCCGTCTCCTTGGTCTCCACCCACTCGGTGCCCCAGGCCTGCGAGAACCGGCTGCCGTCCCAGGTGGTGACTCCGGAGAGCGCCATGCGGCAGCCGACGGCCCCCAGCAGCGGGCCGTGCAGCGCCTCGGGCACGTCGGCGACCGAGCGGAGCGCGAGGACGACTCCCGCGTTCCGCGCGCGCAGCCGCTGGAGGCGGCGCACCGACTCGGCGGTGACGGTGCCGGTGGCGTCGTCGAGGACCAGGCAGGCGAAGTGCGGGCGCCGGGTGTCCCGGACGACGGTGTGGAACTGGGCCAGGACCAGCCGGGCGATCAGCCGGGAGACCTCCTCGTGCCCCTGCTCGGGCAGGTCGATGCGGACCCGCAGCGGATGGTGGACCACGGCGCGCAGCGAGAACGGCCGGTCGCCGCCGGTGCCGCCGCCGAAGAACTCGTGGAAGGCCGGCCGGTCCAGAAGCGCGAGCCGGTCGGCGAGCACCGGGCCGGCGTCGGTCGCGGAGCCCGCCTGCCGCATCCGGGCGTCCAGCTCACGCCGCATCACGGCGTGCTCGTCGGCCGCGAGTCCCGCCCGCAGCGACGCCAGCGCGCCCGGCTCGCCCTCCAGCAGCTCGCGCAGCACCGGCAGCGGCGGGAAGCGCCCGTGCACCGCCCGGTAGGGGCCGAGCAGCTGGGCGAGCGCGGTGGCGGCGCTCTGGTTGCCGACGGTGTCGAGGTCCCCGACCAGGGCCTCGGCGAGGACGGCGGCGGCCTCGTCGGGGTCGTCGGACCCGGCGTAGGGGTCGAGGTCGTGCACGGAGGCGGGGTCGCCGATCCGCACCACCACGTCGAACGCCGCGTCGGGGCCGAGCGGGGTCCCGGCGGCGCAGACGGCGACGACCGCGCACCGGCCGGTCAGCGCCTGCAGCGTCAGTGCCTCGGTGACCGGCGCGGTGACGTGCCGGGTCTTGCCGGAGCCGGGCGGGCCGACCACCAGCAGCGAGGTGCCGAGGGTGTCCGGGTCCACGGCGGCACCGGCGCCCTCGTAGGCGCGCGGGCCCCGCTCCCCCGGCACCCAGCGCCCCAGGCGCACCTGTCCCTGGAGCAGGTCGTGGTGCGCGGTGCGGCCGGGCAGGTCACGGGCCCCGGAGGGGTGGGTCCAGGCGGCGCCGCCCTGCCGCAGCACGGTGTCGGCGAAGGCGGCCGTGCGGCCCTCCCGCCGGGCCTCCTGCCACATCCGCTCGACACGGGCGCAGTCCACGTCGTTCATCCGGCCGCCGGCCACCTCGGCGGTCAGCCGGTCGGCCGCCTGGTGCTGCCCGGCGTGACGCAGCGCGGGCCACTGCGAGCGGGGCGGCTCCGCCGGGGCCGGGGCGGCGGTCTTCTCCGCGGCGGCCCGGCGACGGGCGGCGAGCTCCTTGGCGTACGCCCGCCAGCCGCCGACCCGGGCGAACGGCCAGACGACCAGCAGGGTGATGAGCGCGTACAGCGTGTTGGTGAACAGCGGGGAGGCGAACAGACCGTAGCCGCCGGAGAGAAGCGCGATCAGGGAGAACACGGGGTCGACGACCGGCAGGGGATCCCAGCCGACGAGCGGGAAGGCCTCGGGAAAGACCAGGCTCAGCGTGATCAGGGCGCCGCCCGCCGCCCACAGGGCGCGCGCGGGCTGCGGCCGGCGGCCCACGAAGTGCCGTACGACGTCGGGCCAGCTGCCGAGCCGGCCGACGGCGTAGACGAGCACGGCGAAGAACACGCCGTCGTAGACCACCAGGGCCTCGCGGCCCTGCATCCCCCTGGGGGACACGGTGCCGCCCCACCACCAGTCGTCCGGTGTGAACAGCCTCAGCGGCGCCCCCTGATAGGGAAAGGCGCCCTGCCGCCACAGGGACCACAGGACGAGGGCGACGGCCAGCGGGATCAGCAGACCGACGACCGTGATCGGGGGCAGCCGCTCCGGGGCGGGGGCGGCTGCCCCCGATCACGGT
>NZ_MUME01000365.1 GCF_002155915.1 Streptomyces thermovulgaris
AGGGTGTCGGAGATCCCGGCGGCCCACTTGTTGATCGTGTTGAAGGTGGCCGGGGCGACCGCGATGGCGTCCGCGGGCGGCAGCGGGCGCGGCTCCCCCGGCAGACGCCAGGCGGACCGGATCGGGTGGCCGGTCTGCGCCTCGATCGCCTCGGCGTCGATGAAGCGGAGGCCCTGCGGTGTGGCGACGACGCCGACGTCCCAGTTCGCCTCCTGGGCGGCCGTGATCAGCTTGCCGACGTCATGGGCGACGCCGCTCGCGCACACGACGACGTACAGGAAGGGCTTCTTGTCCGGGGCGGTCGGCTCGGTCACGCGGGTCTCCCGGTCGGCGGCTGAAGAGGTGCGGTTCCGGCAGGGTACGACGGTGGTCCCGGACCGTCATGTCCGCCGCCGGGCTGCGGACGCCGGGGCGGGGAGGAGACGGTTTCCGCGGGCGCGCGTGCGAGCCGTGCGGGGGTCGTACAGGCCGTACGGGTCGTACAGGCCGGGCAGACCGTGCAGGCCGGGCGCGGGTCGTACGAGCCGCATGGGTCGTGAGGGTCGTACGGGTCGTACGGCCCCGGGTCACTCCTTGCCGCGGACCACGGCGACGGGGCAGTGCGCGTGGTGCAGCAGGGCCTGGCTGACGGAGCCGAGCAGCAGTCCCGTGAAGCCTCCGCGGCCGCGGGCGCCGGTCACCAGCAGCTGCGCCTCCTGGCTGGCCTCGATCAGGGCCGGGCGGATCCGGGAACGCACCAGGCGCCGCTCCACGGTGACCTCGGGATGGCGCTCCTGCCACGGGGCCATCGTCTCGTCCAGCAGCCGCTGTTCCTCCTCCTGGAGCCGCTCCAGGTCGACCACCACGCTCAAGTGGTCCCCGTAGCCCTCGTGGGCCGACTCGCTCCAGGTGTTCCACGCATGGAGCGCCACCAGGTCCGCACCGCGCAGCGTCGCCTCGGCGAAGGCGAACCCGACGGCTGCCTCGCCCGCCGGGGAGCCGTCCACCGCGAGCAGGACGGGACCGGTCGGGTCCGGCCTGCCGCGCACCACCAGGACCGGGCAGCGTCCGTGGGCGGCGAGGTGCACGGCGGTGGAACCGAGCAGCAGGCTGCCGAACCCGCCCAGCCCGCGGCTGCCGACCACGACGAGCGAGGCGGTGCGCGACTCGATCTCCAGCACCATCACCGGCTCGCCGACGGTGACGTCACGGGTGATCTCCACGTCCGGTGCGGTGGTACGCGCCCGCCGCTCGGCCTCGGTCATCGTGCCGTCCACCAGCTCGCGCACGCCCGCCGCCTTCGGGTTCCACGGGGGCATGCCGGGCGGGACGTGCACCGACGGCCGGCCGAAGGCGTGCACCAGCCGCAGTCCGACCCCGCGCAGCGCCGCCTCGCGCGCCGCGACCTCCACCGCCTCCAGGCTCGAGGGCGAGCCGTCCACTCCAACGACCACCGGGTTCGTCATGGGACACCCTTCCTCCCGTCTGCCGCGGGGCGGGTCCGGCCGGGGGCGGTCGGGCCGTGGGCCACAGCAGGTATCGGACCACGGCAAAACCGTAGCCGTCCGGCGCGGCCGGTTCCTCCCGAACCGCTTCGCAGGGGGCGGCAGCTCGAAAGGGGCGGCGTCCCACGCGGCGCCCCACGCGGCGCCCGTGCGACGGCGCCCCACGGCGGCACCCTCCGCTCGACAGTGGCCGTCCGGCGGCACCCCAACACGGCGCCGGCCGCCCGGCGCGGCCTCCCGGCGACGGCACCCCGCTCGACGGCGGCGCCGGGACATGGCCGGATCCTGACGTACGGCCGGAGCATTCGAACGAATGCACTGATGACTGCGGTGACGGATGGATACGGTGTGGCCCATGGAGGAATCCGGAACGACGTCCACCGACAGGAACACCGAGCTCCCGACCGCCATCAGGACCGCCGCGCGCCATGTGCTGGAGACCTCGGGCGCCGCGGGGCTGTCCCTGGAGGCCGTCGCCCGCGCCGGCGGTCTCGCCGTCGCCGATGTGGAAGCCGTCTTCCCGCACCGGGACGACCTGCTGACCGCACTGATCGTCGACGCCTACAACGCGTCCGGTGCCGTGATGGAGCAGGCCGACCGGGCCGCCGAGGAGGCCGGCGCGTCCGCGGGTGCGCGGCTTCTCGCGGTCGCCCGCGCGCTGCGGCAGTGGTCCTTCGACCATCCCGCCGAGTTCGCGCTGATCTACGGCTCGCCCGTTCCGGGTTACCACGCCCCGCAGGACACGGTCCCGGCCGCCTCGCGCACCCCCGCGGTGCTGGCCGGCATCGTGCGTTCGGCGCTCCGGGCCGGTGAACTCACCCCTCCCCGGCGGACGGTGCCCGGGCCGCCGCTGCTCCTGCCCCCGGCCGTGGAGCTCTTCGGAGGCGTGCCCGAGGCCCCGTTCTCGGACCTCATCGAGCGCGGCATCGTGCTGTGGAGCAATCTGATCGGGCTTCTGGTGTTCCAGGTCTTCAGCCGTACGCACGACAGTGTCCGGGACCAGTCCGTGTTCTTCGACTTCGCCGTCGCCGTGGCGGCCGAGGGCGTCGGGCTGGTGGTTCCCCTGGACGAGCACACCGACTGAACCGTCCGCCGCATGCGCGGCGCCGCAGGGAATCAGGTCGTGAACACCGTCAAAACCCTCTGCTTCGTCATTGCGGCGCTCTCGTCGTATGCCGCGCTCGCCTGCCGGCTGTACCAGGTACGGCGCGACTGGCGGGACAGCGCCTACCGCACCCTGCTCGTCACCCTGCTGTTCCAGTGCCTCACCTTCACGATGGGGGCCGTCGCCATGGGAAGCGAGAGCTTCCTGGGGGTCGGCAACCTCGCCATCCTGGTGATGCACCTGTCGGCGGTCGCCTTCTGCGTCAGCGCGCAGATCATCCTGCTGCGCTGGGCCGTCGACGACGACAGGGCCGTACGGAGGACCCGTTGGTGGGTGATCACCGGCGTCGCCCTCGACGTGCTTCTGACGGCGCTCTTCTTCGTCGCCGACGGCCCCCAACGGCCCGCCTCGGACTTCAACACCGGCAGCGGCCAGCCGCTGGTCCTCACCTACCTCCTGGCCTTCATCGTCTCCCAGGCGGTTCCGTGCGTCACCATCTTCCGCCAGTGCGGGCCCTACGCCCGTATGACCGACAACGCCTCCCTGCGTCAGGCCCTGCGGCTGCTCTCCGTCGCCGCGGTGATCCTCTTCCTCTACTGCCTGGCCCGGACGGTGAACATCCTCACCGCCGCGGCGGGGATCGACATCGGCGTCTGGCAGATCGCCGCGTCCCTGTTCAGCGCGGCGGGCATCGTGACCCTCTCGCTCAGCCTGACCATGTCCTCCTGGTGGCCCCTGGTCGCCACCGTGCTGAAGTGGGTGCGCGACTACCGGGCGTACCGAGCCCTGTATCCGCTCTGGCGGGACCTGTACGAGGCCTCCCCGGGCATCGCCCTGGAGCCTCCGGGGGGCTCGGTCCTCGACATCGACTACCGCCTGCACCGCAGGGTCGTCGAGATAAGGGACGGCTGGCGGGACCTGCGCCCCTACATCGACCGCAACGCCCACGGCATCGCCGTGGCGGACCCGGCGGCGAGCGAGGAGATGCGGCAGGCGTTCGTCGAAGCGGCACAGATCAGACAGGCGCTGCACGCCAAGCGCATCGGTGTCGTTCCCGACGACAACAAGGACGTCGGCGACTTCGAAGATCGGGATTCGGACAACTTCCCCGCAGAAGTCGCCTGGCTCACCAAGGTCGCGTCCGCCTACCGTAAAGTCGGAAAAGCGGGTTGAGAGCTCCCGCCCGGTCTGTCCCCCGTCGGACCGGGCGGGCTTCCCCCGTGCTCTCCCTGTGCGCTCCTCAGCGCTTCCCTGGGTTTCCCCTGTTTCCCTGGGTTTCCCCCGGGTTTCCCCCCTTCTCTCCCCCTTCTTCGGGGT
>NZ_MUME01000366.1 GCF_002155915.1 Streptomyces thermovulgaris
GTGCGGTCCAGGCCGAAGTTGCTCGAGCGGTGCCGGGCGAACTCGTCCAGCTCCACGAACGAGTCGGCGTCCAGCAGCAGCTCGATGCGTTCCCGCGCGGTCAGCTTGCCCTTGGCGTGCTGTTTTTCCACCGCCCGCTGCGAGCCGGCGTGCGTGGCCTGCTGGATGCGGTGCTGCAGATCCGCGAGCTTGCCCGCAGTCGTATGAATGTCGATGTCGTCCACCGGGGTTGGTTGCGCAGTCACTGCTTGCTCCCGTCGTTGTCGATACGGCCGACGCCCGTCCGTGCGAGGGGCGGCAGTGCCGCGCCCGGCAGAGGGCGGAGGAACCGGCGGGCCGGCCCGTGGACCGGGCCGGGCGCGGCACCGGTGAGCAGGGCGGCGGAGGGCTGCCCGGTCACGGGCACCGGAGAACCAGGGGGCACTTCATGGGCAAGGACCATGGGAGGCCTCCGAAGTCGAAGGTGGGAGGGGCGAGGGCATGGGCCCCTGGGCGGGCTGTCCTGGTCTGAAGGACGGGGTGTCCTGGTCAGAAGGTGTCCTGAGGGACGTACACCCCCCAGACGTCGCGCAGGGCGTGGCAGACCTCGCCGACCGTGGCGCGCAGCCGCAGGGCCTCGCGCATCGGGGGCAGGACGTTGTCGGTGCCCCGGGCGGCGGTGCGCAGGGCGTCGAGGGCGCGTTCGACGGCGTCGTTGTCGCGTTCCTTGCGCAGTACGGCGAGACGTTCGCACTGGTCGATCTCGATCTGCGGGTCGACACGCAGCGGCTCGTACGGTTCCTCCTCGTCGAGGACGAACGCGTTGACGCCGACCACGGTGCGTTCCTTGTTGTCGATCTCCTGCGCGATCCGGTAGGCGGAGCGCTCGATCTCGGACTTCTGGAAGCCCTGCTCGATCGCCGCGACGGCGCCGCCGCGGTCCTCGACGGCCTGGATCAGCTCCAGGGCCGCCGCCTCGAGCTCGTCGGTCATCGCCTCCATGAAGTAGGAGCCGGCGAAGGGGTCGACGGTCTTGGTCACATCGGTCTCGTGGGCGATGACCTGCTGGGTGCGCAGGGCCAGCCGCGCCGCCTTCTGGGTGGGCAGGGCGATGGCCTCGTCGTAGGAGTTGGTGTGCAGGGACTGCGTTCCGCCCAGGACCGCGCCCAGGCCCTGCAGGGCGACCCGGACGAGATTGACCTCCGGCTGCTGGGCCGTCAGCTGCACACCGGCGGTCTGGGTGTGGAAGCGCAGCATCTGCGACTTCGGGTTCCGGGCGCCGAACTCCTCGCGCATGATGCGCGCCCAGATGCGGCGGGCGGCACGGAACTTCGCGATCTCCTCCAGGAGCGTGGTGCGGGCGACGAAGAAGAACGACAGACGCGGAGCGAAGTCGTCGACGTCCAGACCGGCGGCGATCGCGGTGCGCACGTACTCCTTGGCGTTGGCGAGGGTGAACCCGATCTCCTGCGCGGGTGTGGCCCCGGCCTCGGCCATGTGGTAGCCGGAGATGGAGATGGTGTTCCAGCGCGGCAGCTCCCGGTGGCAGTAGGCGAAGATGTCGCTGATCAGCCGCAGGGACTGCTTCGGCGGGAAGATGTAGGTGCCGCGGGCGATGTACTCCTTGAGCACGTCGTTCTGGATCGTCCCGGCCAGCCGGCTGCCCGGGACGCCCTGCTCGGCCGCGACCAGCTGGTAGAGCAGGAGCAGGGTCGAGGCCGGTGCGTTGATCGTCATCGACGTCGACACCTTGTCGAGCGGCAGGCCCTGGAACAGGGTGCGCATGTCCTCGATCGAGTCGATCGCCACCCCGACCTTGCCGACCTCGCCCCGGGCCATGGGGTGGTCGGAGTCGTAGCCCATCTGGGTCGGCAGGTCGAAGGCCACGCTCAGGCCGCCCGTGCCGGCGCGGACCAGCTCGTGGTAGCGCTCGTTGGACTCCTTCGCGGTGCCGAACCCGGCGTACTGCCGCATCGTCCACGGCCGGCCGGTGTACATCGACGGGTACACGCCGCGGGTGAACGGGAACTGCCCCGGGGCGCCCAGCTTGGCGTCCGCGTCGAAGTCCGTCAGCGTCCCGGCGTCGTAGACCGGCTGGATCGGCAGACCGGACTCGCTTCGTGCGAAGGAACCCACATCGATCTCCTCTGGTACTCAATCTCTTCTTGACGGTACTCAGTACCATTCCCGTGGGCAAGTGGCCACCAGGGGCCGGGGCGGGGGAGGATGGGCGATCATGAGTAAGCCAGCCGCGCGGACCCGGCTCGCGGACGCCGCCTTCGCCCTGTTCGACGAGCGCGGATACGAGCAGACCACCGTCGACGACATCGCCGAACGGGCCGGGGTGGGCCGCACCACCTTCTTCCGGCACTACCGGTCCAAGGAAGACGTCATCTTCCCCGACCACGACCGGCTGCTCGAGCAGATCAAGGACCGGCTGGCCACCTCCAGCCACGAGACGGCCCTGGCCGCCGTCTCCGACGCGGTCCGCCTGGTGCTGCTGCACTACCTCGAGGAAGGCGACCTCGCCCGCCGGCGGTACCGGCTCACCAGCAAGGTCGCCGCGCTCCGCGACCGCGAGATCGCCAGCGTGGCCCGCTACCAGCGTCTGTTCCGCGAGTTCATCGCGAACTGGATGGGGGACTCCACCGAGTCGGCCTCGCTCAGGGCCGAGCTCATGGCCGCGTCCGTGGTCGCGGCCCACAACCATGTGCTGCGCCGATGGCTCCGGGGCGAGTCCCCCGACCCGGTCGCGGAGGTCGACGAGGCGATGCGCGAGGTGCTCGCCCTGTTCCGCGGCCCCCAGTCCCGTCCGGAGACCCGCGACGGCGGCACCACGGTCGTCGCCTTCCGGACCGGACAGGACCTCGACGCCCTGCTCCCCGCGCTGCGGCGCCTCGTCGAGGGCGAACCGGGCGACGCATGACCGTCTCGAGGACCTCGAAGTCCGCGGGACCCCTGTCCCGGCACGGCCGCCGGCTCCTCGCCCGCCCGCCGGTTGCCCCGCGCGGCATCCGCCGGTCACCCGGCCGCCGTCCTTGTTCCGCCGTCCGTTCCCCCGTCCCTTCCCCCGTTCGTGCCGTCGCAGAACCCGGCCGGCGTGCGGATCCCCTGCCGTGGAGCCCCTCGGCCGACGGCGCGGGAGAATGGGAGATAACCACCCAACCGACTCGAAAAGAGGAGGAGAGGGGATGACTACGGCAGCCGAGACCGTGCTCGAGCCCACCGAGCGGATGCGGGCCCGGAAGAAGCTTTCGGAGGCAGCTCTGACCACGCTCGAGCCCACGGAGCGCGTGCGGGCCCAGAAGGGGCGGTACACAGCGACCCGGAGCGGGCGCGTGAGCACCAGGAGCGGGGAGGGGAAGGCCGGAGAGGCGCACCCCGACGGCGGGGGCATCCACCTGCGCACCCGCACGTTCCACCTTCCGGTTCCGATCCCGTACATCAGCCTGAAGAAGATGCCCGCCCGCCTGGGGGATCTCCCCGCCCGCCTGGAGGACCTGCCCGCGCGTCTGGAGCAGGTACCCGCCCGTCTGGAGCAGGTGCCCACCCGGGACCTGGTCTTCTACGGGGGCCTGGGAGCGCTCGCCGTGGCGGGGGCTCTTGACTGGCCGGTTGCTCTGGCCGTCGGGGGAGCCACCTGGCTGGTGCGCAGCAGGCAGAAGGACGGGAAGAAGGGCAGGCGGAAGGAACAGCACTGAGACACGGCGGAGCCGTGGGAGGCGGCGCCCGGCAGTGCGCGCTGCCGGGCATGCCCTGTGCCTGCCCGGTCGCGGATGCGCTCTCCTGCAAAGGACCGCGTCCGAGAGCGAATCCGGCCCGGACGGGAGCGACGGGGCGAGGGAGCGTTCACGGCTCGCCGACGGACTCGAGCAGGCCCATGGCCGACAGGGGGGCGTCCCGCCCGGCGGCCCGATGCAGCCCCGTGGCCCTACGGCGGCTTGCCGGGCCCGTCCGGGCTGCTACCCCTGGGGAAGGGCGAGTTCACGACCGCGGTAGAAGCCCTCCCGCTCCTCGACGACGTACGGCGCCATGGCCTCCCGCCGCTGCGCCTCCGCCTCGGAGGCCCGCCAGGCGTCGCACGCCTCCCGGGACTCCCAGAACGACACCCCGGTGACCTCCTGCCCGTCCTCGGACCAGTACGCGTACGAACGGTGCAGGCCCCGCGGAGGGGAGGCCGGACGCCATGCCCTCTCGAACTCCTCCAGGGTGCCCGGCCGAAGGCGGCGTGTCGTCACCCAGACGAAGTGTTCCTCCATCGCAGCTCCTCCGCGACACCGGTTCGGCCCCTACTGGCCGGCCCCCGGGGATCATCCCGGCCCCGAAGCACTGCGCGGATCGGGGCCGGGCCGCGCGGAGCCCGTCAGTGCTGCCGTACCGCCGTGTCAGGCGTGGTCCACCAGCTGGGCATGGCCCTTCTGCCGTGCGCAGTGGGCGCAGCAGAAGAACTGCCCGTTCGCCTGCATTCCGTGCCCCAGAATCCGGCAGTTGCAGTTGTCGCAGATCGGAGCCATGCGCTGGGCCGCGCACTCCAGGCTGTCGAAGATGTGCACCTGCCCGGCGGCCCGCAGCTCGAAGGCCATCTCATAGTCGTTGCCGCAGACTTCGCACACTGCCATGGGCCATTCCTCCACCTGCGTTCCGTGGCGGAACCGAGCCCGCCGACATATCCACGAGCCTGTGCCCGGTCCCCCGGCGGCGCAACTCCACGGGTGATGCCATGACCCGAACAGTGGAACGTCCCGCGGGCCTTGGCTCCCCGGGGCGGCCTCGGCGGCCGAACCGGGGGCGCATGACGCCGAGCCGGCGACCGCGCCCCGGGACCGCGTTCCCAGGCCGCCCTCGAAACCGGCCCCCGAAACCGTCCCGGGACCGGACACCGGAGGCGACACGCCGGACACCGTCCGCCCGGCGGCGACCGGGGCGGCACGGCAGCGGCCCGGACGTACGGGAACACGCAACGGGCCCCGCCTGCCGGAAGCAGGCGGGGCCCGTCGTGATGGCGGAGCACGGAAACCGGCAGTCGCCGCCGCTCACCGCGGCCGCGCACCGGCGGTTCCCCGCCGTCGGCCTTCCGGACCCATGCCGAACCTATGCCGTACGGCCTTGGGGATCGGATGCTTCGAGTGCGTGGGT
>NZ_MUME01000367.1 GCF_002155915.1 Streptomyces thermovulgaris
GCCCCGCCCGCGGGCACGGCTCCCCCGGCCGGGGCGCGCCGGAAGGCCGCGGTGCGCGCCGGGGCTACGGAGCCGGGGGCTCCTCGTACGGCTCCGGGTCCCGCGGCCCGAACAGCGCCGTCAGCCCGAGGTGGACGACCAGCGCGGCCAGCGACCAGGCCAGCAGCGCCCCCGGCGCCCCCAGCTTCAGCGGCGCCGGGAAGGTGACCCCCTCGCCCACCGCCTTGGCATGGGCGATCACGTCCCGCTCGGGTCCCAGCGCCACCCCCAGCCGCCAGGCCAGCAGCGACCCCAGCAGCCCTCCGAGGCACAGCGCCACCACCAGCGGCACGCCGCCGCGCCGCCGCGCCAGGAAGACGATCACCGCGCTCACGGCGCCGAAGGCCAGCCCCAGCAGCGTGAACGTTCCGTCGATCCCGATCGCCTGCTCCCCCTCGGTCTCCTTGGGGTAGACGGCCCAGTTGCCCTCGGAGGCGATCCCGACCAGCGGCACCCGCGGCGCCAGCCACAGCCAGAGCAGCCCCAGCAGCACCCCGCCGAGCGTCACGGCCACCAGGACGACGACGGCCTCCCGGAGCTCGGCCCTCAGCCCGGGGCCGTCCTGGTCGTACACGCGCACCGCCGGGGCTCCGGCGGGCGGCTCCTGCCGGTTCGGCGCGGCCCCGGGCTGCCCGGACTGTCCGGACTGCTCGGGCCGTCCGGGCTGCCCGGGGTGCCCGGGGGACCAGAACGGCTGGGAGGGCCGCCGGTGCGGCGGCTGAGGTGGAGTCAACGGAGCGGTCACCTCGTCATCGTGCCAGTTGCGTCGAAAATCCGCGTCGTCATCGAACGGAAGCCCTGCGGTACGCCCGGGTGGCGACGGCCAGCGAGACCACCCCGACCCCGGCGCAGACGGCCATGTCGGCGAGGACCAGCGCCCAGTCGGGACGGGCCGCGAAGGTACGGGCGTACGCCTCCACGCCGTATGTCGACGGCAGCAGGTCGCGCAGCAGCCTGACCGCCCCCGGCATGCGGTCGGGGGGCAGCACGCCGAGCAGCAGCGCCGCCGACATCCCCAGCTGGCCGAGCAGGGTGGCCAGCTCCGGACGCGGTGCGAGCAGCCCGCAGACGGCGCCGAGCCCGGAGAGCGCGGCGCCCGCGAGCGGGATCACCGCCGCCAGCACCCACAGGTTGCCCAGCGGCAGTCCGAACAGCACGCATCCGAACACGGCGGTCACGAGCGTGCCCGGCACCGTGAAGGACGCGTACGCGGCCGCCGCGCCCAGCACCACGGCCGCGGGCGGCACCGGCAGGGTCGCGTAGTGGTCGAGCCCGCCGCCGGCCCGCAGCTGTCCGAAGTACTGGGCGAGCAGGTTCAGGGCGACATGGGCGACGACGACGACCGACGCGCCGGCCACCACGTAGCGGGCCTCGCCGGCGCCGTCGACCACCCCCCGCATCATGATCATGATGCCGACGGACTGGAAGGTCGCCACGAACAGCAGCGGGATCCGCGCCACGCGCGCGCGTGACAGCTGGGACCGGTACACGGCGGCCAGCGACGGCCACAGCCGCGCCGACGGTCCGAGCACGGCCGGCCGTCCGGCGTCGCCGTCCTGCACGGCCGTCGTGCCCGGCAGCACATCGGCGGGTACGACACTCACGTCGAACTGCTCCTCTTTCCTGCTGCGGCGTTCCCCGCGGCGCTTTGTGCAGTGTCCCCTGCGGCGTCCTGTGCGGCACTCCCCGCGAGGGACGCGGTGCGCGGAGCGGCTGCGGGTGTCCTCCCGGCCGCCGCTGCGGCGCCGGACGGGGCTCCCGCACGGCCCCGTCGATCCTCCCACCGATCCGGTACGGATTCCCCGCCCCGCGCGCTCACCCCTTCACCAGCCCCTGCCGGGCGGCGCCGCCCAGCGCCAGGTACACATCCTCCAGGCTGGGGGTGGCCAGGGTGAAGTCGTCCAGGGCGGCGAAGGCGGCCCCGCCGGTGACGGTGGCGACGGCGGTGCGGGCCTCCTCGGGGGCGAGCCGCAGCGTCCAGCGGCGTCCGGACTCCACGGCCCGTTCCTTCAGGGCGGCGACCTCGGGCACCTCCAGGGGCGCCCGTTCCCGCCAGACCAGTTCGACGCGCACCTCGTCGGCGACCCGCTCCTTGAGCGCGGAGGGGGTGTCGCAGGCGATGACCCGGCCCCGGTCGAGGACGGCGACCCGGTCCAGGACGGTCTCGGCCTCGATGACGTTGTGGGTGACCAGCACCACCGTGGTGCCGCGCTCGGCGCGCCGCCGGTCGACGGCGGCCCACACCGCCCGCCGCGCCACCGGGTCCATGCCGGTGGTCGGCTCGTCGAGCACCAGCAGCGGGCGCTCGCCGACCAGCGCGGCGGCGACGCAGGCGAGCCGCCGCTGGCCTCCGGAGAGCTTCTTCAGCGGGCGTCCGGCGATCGGCGCGAGGCCCAGTTCGTCGAGGACGGCGTCCCGCTCGGCGCGCGCCTGCCTCAGGCTCAGGCCGCGCAGCCGCCCGGTGGTCTCGGCGGCGAGGGAGACGGTCAGCTCGTCCAGGGCGGTGGACTCCTGTCCGAGGTAGGCGAGGATCCGCGCGGCCCGCTCGGGGTGGGCCACGATGTCGTGGCCGAGGATGCGCACGGTGCCGCGGTCGGGGCGCATCAGCCCGGTGAGCTGGCGCACGAGGGTGGACTTGCCGGCGCCGTTCGGACCGAGCAGTCCGAAGATCTCACCGCGCCGGACGTCGAGCTCCACCCCGTCGGTGGCCCGCACCTCGGGAGCGGCGGGGGCGCCGCGCCGGGCACGCAGCGCGGGATAGGTCTTGGTCAGCCCGCGCACCGTGCACACGATGTCGTCCTCGGGCCGAAGAGCCTGTACCGCGCGCGTACTCACAAGGGACGAGCCTACGGGGTCGCCCCCGTCCCCCCGTCCGCGGGTCGCCCTTCCGCCCCGCGCCGGCCGGGGAACGCACCGGACGGCCGGGGAGGGACCGGCACCCCCGGCGGCGGGACGGCCGCCCGGTCCGGACCATGGATTTAGACTGTACTGTAAAGTCCAGAACGACACCGGGGAAGGAGCCCGCATGACCGCCCGTACGGAGGAGGTCCCGGCCGCGGGGGACGAACGCCGCAGGTCGCCCTCCGATGTGAGGATCCTGCGCGCGGCGAAGGAGCTCTTCCTGGCCGACCGCTACGCCGGGGTCTCCCTGGAGCGGGTCGCCGAGCGCGCCGGTGTCTCCCGGCAGACCGTCTACAACCGCTTCGGTTCGAAGGAGGCGGTCTTCCGGGAGATGGTCCGCGACCACTGGTCGGCGTT
This sequence comes from Streptomyces thermovulgaris, assembly GCF_002155915.1. Lineage (GTDB taxonomy): Bacteria > Actinomycetota > Actinomycetes > Streptomycetales > Streptomycetaceae > Streptomyces > Streptomyces thermovulgaris. Next base: position 3,298 of record NZ_MUME01000367.1, read on the forward strand.
CGCCGCACGGGACCGCCTGCCGGCCGCGGAGGACGAGGGCGCGAGCGCCGAGGAGGTGCTGCGCGCGTTCGCCCGGTCGCTGCGGCGCTTCGCCGAGGAGACGGACCAGATCCGCTTCGCCCGGCTCGTGGTGGCCGAGTCCGCCCGTCTGCCGTGGATCGCGGACGAGTTCCACCGGCTGGGAAAGGGGCCGGTGGTGGCGGCGTTCGCCGAGCGCCTCGACGCCCTGGTCCGCGACGGCCGGCTGCGCTGCCCGGACACCCGCCTGGCCGCGCGGCAGTTCATGGGCCTGGTCCAGGAGTTCCTCGTCTGGCCGCGCGTCATGGGCTTCACCGAGGAGGCCGCCGGCCTGCCCGACGCGGACACGGTGATCGACGAGGCCGTGCGCACCTTCCTCGCCCGCTACGCCCCCTCGGACGGGAGCGGCCCGGCCTGACCCCGTCCGCCTGCCCTGGAGGACCTGCCATGCCCGCACCCGACATCGTGCTCGGCGACGTCGAGATCACCCGTGTGATCGAGTGGTCCGGCCCCGTCCGCACCGTTCGCTTCATCATCCCGGACAGCGACGAGGAGACCTGGCGGCGCAACGAGGACTGGCTGGCGCCCGACTTCTGGACGCCCGCCGACGACGCCTACCACTGCCGCGTCCAGACCTGGGTGCTGCGCAGCGAGGGGCGGACGATCCTGGTGGACACCGGCGTCGGCGACGGCCGGGACCGCCCGCAGGCCCCGCAGTTCGCCCATCTGCACACCGGCTTCCCCGCCCGGCTGCGCGCGGCCGGCGTCGAGCCCGAGGACGTCGACGTCGTCGTCAACACCCACATCCACTACGACCACGTCGGCTGGAACACCGAGTGGCGCGACGGGCAGTGGGTCCCCGCCTTCCCCAACGCCACCTACCTGGTCCCCCGCGCGGACCACCGGTACTTCGACCCCGCCGGCCCGGGCCCGGGCGGCGGCCGGCCGCCGCGCGACGACCACGAACGCATCCGCTGGGAGGGCATCAAGCTCGTGTTCGAGGACAGCATCGCCCCCGTCGAGCGCGCCGGGCAGATGGTGCTCTGGGAAGGCAGCCACCGCATCGACGGCAACCTGCTGCTGGAGGCGGCCCCCGGCCACACCCCCGGCTCGTCCGTCCTCACCCTGCGTTCGGGCACCGACCGCGCCGTGTTCGTCGGGGACATGCTGCACAGCCCCGTGCAGCTCCTCGAACCGGGCTGGAACAGCTGCTTCTGCGACGACCCCCGGCTCGCCGCCAGGACGCGCCGCGCCTACCTCGCCCGGGCCGCGGAGCTGCGGGAGCTGGTCGTCCCGGCGCACTGGCCGGGGCACGGTGCCGCCGAGGTCCGGCGGGAGGGCGACGGCTTCGCCGTCGCCGAGTGGGCCGGCTTCCCGCGCGACTGAGACACCCGCGGCCCGGCGGCCGGGCACCGGCCGGTCGTGCCGCGGCCCGCCCTCCCCACCGGGCCGGACGACCAGGGCGGCCGCTCACTCCCCGCCGGAGGCCCGCAGGTCGATCTCCCGCCAGAAACCGGCTCTGATGGCGTACCGGTCGCGCTCGTCGATCTGGTCGTCCTTGTGCGCGAGCAGCCCGAACCGGGCGGCGTACCGCAGCAGCTCGCCGTCGATGCGGTGCGGGATGCGCGGATACATCGACGACAGCTTCTGCAGATGCGCCTGATCGTTCAGCCGCTCCACCCAGCGCCGGGCGAAGACCTGCCCGACCTCGTACGGGTCGCCGCCGACGGTCGTGATGTCCTCCTCCCGGTCCGCCCAGCGCTGCTCGGCCGTGGTCAGCTGGGCCAGGGTCGGCATGGACATGGCCTCGGGCGGCTCGGCGGGCACGCCCGGGCGCTCCACCCAGCCGCGGTCGGAGGACCAGCGCAGGGTGGCCGTGGCGGGGTGCTGGACGGACGGGGTGCCGGCGGCGCGCAGCTCGGCGAGGTCCCGGGGGGTGGGCACGCCCTTGCCGGACGGCACCCGCTCCTCGGTCCCGGCCGGCAAGGGCGTGCCCACCC
>NZ_MUME01000368.1 GCF_002155915.1 Streptomyces thermovulgaris
CGCCGCCCCCACGAGCCCGGCGTCGTTGTCGTTCCTCTCCCCGGCAGCCGGGCTCGTGGGGGCGGCGGGATGAGCACGGACGGGAGGCACGGCGTGACGGAGCAGGAGCAGGAGCAGGAGCAGGAGCGGCTGCGGCGCTGGCGGCTCGTGCTCGGCGGCGGCCCGGCCGACGGCACCGGATGCGCGCTGTCGGGCCGGGACGCGGCGATGGACGGGGCGCTCGCCGCGCTCTACGGCACGGGGGACGGGCCGCGCACGGGCCGGGACCGCTCGGCGGGACTGGGGGCCTCGGCGCCCTCGGTGGCGCGCTGGCTCGGGGACATACGCACCTACTTCCCCTCCTCCGTCGTCCAGGTCATGCAGCGGGACGCCATCGACCGGCTCGGGCTGGCCACGCTGCTGCTGGAGCCGGAGATGCTGGACGCGGTGGAGGCGGACGTCCACCTCGTCGGCACCCTGCTCTCGCTCGGCGAGGCGATGCCGGAGACGGCGAGGGAGACGGCACGGGCCGTGGTGCGCAAGGTCGTCGAGGACCTGGAGAGGCGGCTGGCCGGCCGCACCCGGGCCGCGGTCGCCGGCGCCCTCGACCGCAGTGCGCGCATCAGCCGGCCCCGCCACCGCGACATCGACTGGAACCGCACCGTCGCGGCCAATCTCAGGCACTACCTGCCGGAGCACCGGACGGTCGTGCCCGAGCGGCTGATCGGCTACGGCCGGGCGTCGCGGTCCGTGCGGAAGGAGGTCGTCCTCTGCGTCGACCAGTCCGGGTCGATGGCGGCGTCCGTGGTGTACGCCTCCGTGTTCGGGGCGGTGCTGGCGTCCGTGCGGTCCCTCAGCACCCGGCTGGTCGTCTTCGACACGGCGGTCGTCGACCTGACCGACCGGCTCGACGACCCGGTCGACGTGCTCTTCGGCACCCGACTCGGCGGCGGCACGGACATCAACCGGGCGCTGGCGTACTGCCAGTCGCGGATCACCCGGCCCGCGGAGACGGTGGTCGTGCTGATCAGCGACCTGTACGAGGGCGGCATACGGAACGAGATGCTCAAGCGGGTCGCCGCGATGAAGGCGTCCGGGGTGCAGTTCGTGGCGCTGCTCGCGCTCTCCGACGAGGGGGCGCCCGCGTACGACCGTGAGCACGCGGCGGCGCTCGCCGCGCTCGGGGCACCGGCGTTCGCCTGCACCCCCGACCTCTTCCCGGACGTGATGGCGGCGGCGATCGAGAAGCGTCCGCTTCCGGTGCCGGACGCCGCGTGACGCGCACGGCGCAGACGCGGGTCCCGCGGCGACAGGGGGGGGCTCCCGGCGCACCCTCGGCAACCCCGCGCGAGGGACTCCGTCCCGCCCCTCGTATCGTCTCGTTCCGTCTCGTGCCGCCGTCCGGCGCGCACCGCCCGCGTCGGTGCGCGCCGGGGCGGACGAGCCGGCCGGGACACGGCCGGAAGCGGGGCCGCCGACGCCCCCGGACGGCCGAAGCCATCGGCCGGTCCGGTCGTGCCGCCCGGGACCCCGTGGAAGGGCGGGCCGTTCCCCCGGGGCGGGGACCGTCCGTCCGGGCCCCCGCGAGGGCTGACGCGAGAGGTCCCACCGGGCCGCCCCAGCCCGGTGGGGTACCGCACACGGCACGCCGTGCCAGTCAGTGCGGCATCATGTGACAGGTATCACCGCTCACGTGTGACCCCGGATTTACGGGGTTTTCGCAAGCGGAGATAACCTGCCAGGTGGACATGCCGCGCGCTCGGACACCGTGTGCGCCTCCCCTGTGACCCGGAGTGGACGTCACGTTGCCCTTCGCGGCACGCCCACGCATTCAACGAACCGCGAGATCACTGATAGGGACGGAAGCGCGTGGACCTGTTCGAGTACCAGGCGAGGGACCTCTTCGCCAAGCACGATGTACCGGTGCTGGCCGGTGAAGTCATCGACACGCCTGAGGCGGCGCGCGAGATCACCGAGCGGCTGGGCGGCAAGTCGGTCGTCAAGGCCCAGGTGAAGGTCGGTGGTCGCGGCAAGGCCGGTGGCGTGAAGCTCGCCGCCACCCCGGACGAGGCCGTCGCCCGGGCGACGGACATCCTCGGCATGGACATCAAGGGCCACACGGTCCGCAAGGTGATGATCGCCGAGACCGCTCCGGAGATCGTCGAGGAGTACTACGTCTCCTTCCTCCTCGACCGCGCCAACCGCACCTTCCTCGCCATCGCCTCCGTCGAGGGCGGCGTGGACATCGAGGAAGTGGCGGCCACCCGCCCCGAGGCCGTCGCCAAGGTCCCCGTCGACGCCGTCGACGGCGTGGACCTGGCCAAGGCCAAGGAGATCGTCGCCGCGGCGAAGTTCCCGGCCGACGTCGCCGACAAGGTCGCCGACGTCCTGGTGAAGCTGTGGAAGGTGTTCGTCGAGGAGGACGCCCTCCTGGTCGAGGTGAACCCGCTCGCCAAGGTCGCCTCCGGCGATGTGATCGCCCTCGACGGCAAGGTCTCCCTGGACGACAACGCCGAGTTCCGCCACCCCGAGTTCGAGGCGCTCCACGACAAGGCCGCCGCCAACCCGCTCGAGGCGGCCGCCAAGGAGAAGAACCTCAACTACGTCAAGCTCGACGGCGAGGTCGGCATCATCGGCAACGGCGCCGGCCTGGTCATGTCGACCCTGGACGTCGTCGCCTACGCGGGCGAGGCCCACAAGGGCGTCAAGCCCGCCAACTTCCTGGACATCGGCGGTGGCGCCTCCGCCGAGGTCATGGCCAACGGCCTTGAGATCATCCTTGGTGACCCGGACGTGAAGTCCGTCTTCGTCAACGTCTTCGGTGGCATCACCGCCTGCGACGCGGTCGCCAACGGCATTGTGCAGGCCCTCGATCTCCTCGAGTCCAGGGGCGAGGAGGTCACCAAGCCGATCGTCGTGCGCCTCGACGGCAACAACGCCGAGCTGGGCCGCAAGATCCTGGACGACCGCAAGCACCCGCTCATCCAGCGGGTGGACACGATGGACGGCGCGGCCGACAAGGCCGCCGAGCTGGCTGCCGCCGCGAAGTAAGGGACGAGGTCACAGAACACCATGGCTATCTTCCTCACCAAGGAATCCAAGGTCATCGTCCAGGGCATGACCGGCTCCGAGGGTCAGAAGCACACCCGCCGCATGCTGGCCGCCGGCACGAACATCGTCGGTGGCGTCAACCCGCGCAAGGCGGGCCAGACCGTCGACTTCGACGGCACCGAGGTGCCGGTCTTCGGCACCGTCAAGGAGGCCATCGAGAAGACCGGCGCCGATGTGACGGTCGTCTTCGTCCCGGAGAAGTTCACCAAGGACGCGGTCATCGAGGCCATCGACGCCGAGATCCCGCTCGCGGTCGTCATCACCGAGGGCATCGCGGTGCACGACACGGCCGCCTTCTGGGCGCACGCCTGCAAGAAGGGCAACAAGACCCGCATCATCGGCCCGAACTGCCCCGGTCTGATCACCCCCGGCCAGTCCAACGCCGGCATCATCCCGGCCGACATCACCAAGCCGGGCCGCATCGGCCTGGTCTCGAAGTCCGGCACGCTGACGTACCAGATGATGTACGAGCTGCGGGACATCGGCTTCTCCACCTGCGTCGGCATCGGCGGCGACCCGGTCATCGGCACCACGCACATCGACTGCCTCAAGGCGTTCCAGGAGGACCCCGACACCGACCTGATCGTCATGATCGGCGAGATCGGCGGTGACGCCGAGGAGCGTGCCGCGGCCTTCATCAAGGAGCACGTGACCAAGCCGGTCGTCGGCTACGTCGCGGGCTTCACCGCGCCCGAGGGCAAGACCATGGGCCACGCCGGCGCCATCGTCTCCGGCTCCTCCGGCACCGCCCAGGCCAAGAAGGAGGCCCTGGAGGCCGCGGGCGTCAAGGTCGGCAAGACCCCGACCGAGACGGCCAAGCTCGCCCGGGCCATCCTCGGCAGCTGAACGCCGCCCGGCCGGACACGGCCCGGCTGAACGGCCGCGCACGGCCGGGCCGAGGACGGCCCGGCCGGGACACGGCCGACCGCCGGGTCCCTCGGCCCGAAGGTTTTGTGGGCCCGTTCCCCGCACGGGGGGCGGGCCCACAGGCGTGTCCGGGCCCGGACGGCGGGCCCGGACGGCGGGTCCGGACGGGGGGACTATCCGGCCCTCGGCGCCGGCCGCTCCGGGCCGTCCTGCGGCTCCTGCGGCTCCTGCGGCTCCGCGCGCGGCGCGGACGCCCCCGGCGGGAGGGACCCGGACGCACCCCGCGACGGCACCTCCCGGACCACGCGCTCGGGGGACACCGGCAGGGGAGGGTGCGGGGGGACCGTGCGCAGCGTGAGCGCCGTCGCGCCGACGACGGT
>NZ_MUME01000369.1 GCF_002155915.1 Streptomyces thermovulgaris
CGCTGCGCCCGGCCCACCAGCCGCCCCCCTCTTCCCGCGCCCCGTTTGAAGGAAGGGCCTCATGGCTTCCCGATCAGTCGCCGACTACCAGTGGCAAGGCGCCGCGTTGCTGCGGGCCACGACCAGCCCTGACCCGGCGGACATACCCCGCACTCTCAACCTGGACGACGTGGCCGTCACCCGCGGATGGCTGAGCCGCATCTGGCAATACGAGGACTTCCACAACGCGCTGGAGCTGGCTACCCCTGTCCTTGCCGACGCCATCGCGTCAGTCGTCCAGGGGCGGCAGGCCGAGCCCCGGCAGGTTCGCCGCACCGCGCTGTCGGTGGTCTCCTACCTGCTGCGGTGGCAGCACCGCCCGACCCCGATGGGACTGTTCGCCGGCACCGCCCCCGTGTCCGTCGGGCCGCGGGCGAGCGTGCGATGGCGGGACAAGCACGGTGCGGTGATCCGGCCGGACGCCGAATGGGTCACCGACATGATCATGCGGCTCCAGCGCAGCCCCGCGTTACTCAGGCGGCTGCCGCTGGCCGCCAACAACGCCGCTCGCGTCCGCGGAAACCGGCTCGTCGCGCCGGGCCCGCCGTCCGACGGCCACGCCCTCCTCCTGGCCCCGGCCGAGATATCCGTCCGCAACACCCGGCCGGTGGCCGCCGTGATGGCTGCGGCCCGGTCCCCCATCCCCTACGGGGACCTCCATGCCCACCTGCGCGAGCGCTTCCCGCAGGCCACCGCGGAGAAAATCGACGCACTCCTGATGGGCCTGGTCGACCAGCAGTTCCTCATCAGCAGCCTGTGGGCGCCCATGACCACCGTGGACGCTTTCCAGCACCTGTGCGACGAACTGGACCGGCACCACGCCGACCAGGTTCCGGACGTACGGGACCTGGTCCGCGAGCTGTACGCGGTACGCGACGACCTGTCCCCCCATCAGCCGGCACTCCCCGGCACCAGCGTGAGAACCCTCGCCACGCGGATGCGCGCCCTCACCACCGTCACCCCGACACCGCTGCTCGCCGACACGGCTCTCGACTGCGACGTGCAGCTCCCGCAGCCCGTGATCGCCGAGGTGCAGGCCGCCGTGACAGCCCTGTACCGGACCACCCCGCAGCCCTACGGCTACCAGCACTGGCGCGACTACCACCGCCGGTTCCGCGCCCGGTATGGCGTCGGCGCCCTGGTGCCGGTGATGGATCTGGTCGCCGACAGCGGCCTGGGGCTGCCCGCCGGATATGTCGGCTCCGAACGCGGCGCCCCGCTGAAGCTGCTCACCGACCGCGACGAACTGCTGCTCGCCCTGGTGCAGGAGGTCCTCCTGGCCGACAGCGACGAACTCCGGCTCACCGACGCGACGGTGGACGCCCTGGAGAAGGCCGCCGGACACGACGAGCGGCTGCTCCTGCCCAGGCTGGAGACCGCCTTCGAGATCCACTCTCCCAGCACCACGGCGCTGACGCGCGGCCACTTCACCGTGGCGCTGACCTCAGCGCCCAGGCCCGGGAGCAGCATGGCCGGCCGCTTCGCACACGTCCTGCCGCCCGAGCAGCAGGACGCCCTCGCCGCCACCTACCGAGGCGCCCCGGGCGTCCTGTCCGCGCAGTTGGCGTTCCCGCCGCGCCGCCGCCGCAACGAGAACGTCACCCGTACTCCGCAGTTGCTCCCGCACGTCATCGAGCTGTCCGGCCACCGGCCGACGGACGAGGCGACGATCCAGCTCGCCGACATCGCCGTCACCGCGGACCCGCGCAGCTTCCACCTCGTGCAGCTGTCCACCGGCCGGCGCATCGACGTGCGGGTCCTGCACGCCCTCGAAGGCGGCACCCAGACCCCGCCCCTGGCCCGCTTCCTCGCCGAGGTGGCCACCGCGCGCTGCGCCGCCTACAAGCCGTTCGACTTCGGCGCCGCCTCCCGGCTGCCCTTCCTGCCGCGGGTGCGCTACCGCCGCACCATCCTCACCCAGGCCCGATGGCTGCTGTTCGCGGATGACCTGCCGGGCCGCAAGGCCCCGATGACGCAGTGGGAGGACTCCTTCGACGCCTGGCGGGACCGGCTTCGGGTCCCGGCGCAGGTCGCCATGGTCGAGCACGACCAGCGCCTCCCCCCTCGACCTGTCCCACCCGGTCCACCGCCGGGCGCTGCGCGCGCACCTGGACCATCTCCGGCGTCTGGAACTGCGTGAAGTTGCGGACGCTGACGCTCATGGCTGGATCGGCCGGGCCCACGAGATATGGCTCTCCCTCGGTCGGCCCCAGCCCGGGACGGCCGATCCGCCTCGGCCGTACGCTGCGGTCACACCGGCTGTCATCGAACGCTGTCTTCCGGGCGCCGGCGACGTTCTCCACGTGCAGGTGCACGCCCACCCGCGCCGCTACGACGAGATCCTGAGTCAGCACCTGCCCCACCTCCTGACCCTATTCGGCGACCACCGGCCGGTCTGGTGGTTCACCCGCCACCGTCAGATGGCTCGCCCGGACGCCGACCAGCACCTCGACCTCACGCTGCACCTGCGACCGGACACATACGGAACCGCGGCTCAGCACGTCCACGCCTGGGGCAGCCGTCTGCACACGCTCGGCCTGGCCTCCGGGATCGTCCTGGCCCCCTACCAGCCGCAGACCGGGCGCTTCGGCGGCGGGGCGGCCATGGACGCCGCGCACCGGGTGTTCGCGGCGGACTCCGCCGCCGCTCTCGCGCAGATCCAGCTCGCCGAGCGCACCGAGATCTTTGCCCCGCAGGCACTTGCCGCGGCCAGTGCCCTGAACCTCGTCACCCACCTCGCTCCCAGCACCGCCGAGGCCGAGAAGTGGCTCGTGGAGCACCTTCCCCAGGGCACGGGGCGGCTGGACCGGGGCCTGCGGCAGCAGATGCTCGAACTGTGCGCCGGCGGCGCTTCCGCTCTCGCAGACCTTCCCGGCGGCAGCCTGGTCACCGATGCGTGGCAGTCCCGGGCCGACGCACTGGCTGCCTACCGCGAGGCCCTGGCCGGTGAACGGGACCCGCTCACCGTCGCCCGGACCCTGCTGCACCAGCACCACGTGCGGGCCCTGGGGGTCAGCCCGAACGCCGAGGCGACCACCCTGCGGCTCGTGCGGACCGTGGCCCTTCAGCACCGGGCGGTGAACCGGTGACCGCGCCGGCCGCCACCGCGGCGGCTCTCATCGAGCGATACACCGCCCGTCTCGCCGAGCCCGCACCCCCGCCCCCCGGCGAACCGTGGGTGGCGCAGTCCCTCGCCAACGGCGCCGCCGGAATCAGCCTGCTCCACATCGAGACGGCCACCCGCCACGGCAGCTCCTGGCGTCCTGCCCACCGGTGGATCACCGCCACAGCGGCCGGGCACGTCAGCGCGGCCGATACCACCGGACTGTTCCTCGGTGCCCCAGCCGTCGGCTTCCTCCTGACCACTGTGCCGACGCCTTTCCAACACCTGTACGACGCCGCGCGCAGCACCCTCCACCAGCACATCACCCGCCTCGCCCATCGCCGCGTCGATGCCGCACTCAGCCGCATCCGCGCGGGCGCCCTCCCCACATTCGCCGAGTACGACCTGCTCCATGGCCTCACCGGCATCGGCGCATACTTCCTGCGCACCGAGCCCGAGGGGCCCGCCCTGCAACGCATCCTTCGGTACCTCGTCGCCCTGGCCCGTCCGCTCGCACCCGGCGGACGAGGCCTGCCCGGGTGGTGGGTCCGCCACGACCCCGCCCGCGGTGAGTCACCCCTCTTCCCCGGCGGGCACGGCAACTTCGGCGCCGCCCACGGCATCACCGGCCCCCTGCTCCTCCTGGCCCAGGCCATGCGCCGGGACATCACCGTCAGCGGCCACCGAGAAGCCATGTGGACCATCTGCGAACACCTCGACGCCTGGTGCCAGCACGGACCCGCCGGCCCCTGGTGGCCCGAGCACATCTCACACAATGACCTCGACCGCGGCCACCCGCACCACCATGCCCCTGCCCGGCCGAGCTGGTGCTACGGAACGACCGGCATCGCACGCGCCGGGCAACTTGCCGGGATCGCCCTGGGTGCCCCCGACGTCCAGGCGTTCTACGAAGACGCCCTGTACCAGGCACTGACCGACCCCCACCAGCTCGCCCAGGTCACCGACACCGGCCTGTGCCACGGCTGGGCAGGCATCTACCAGACCGCCACCCGGGCCGCCGCCGACGCGATCGATGCCCGCCTTCACACCCTCCCGGCCCGCCTCGGCGACACCCTTGCCGCGCAGGCCCAGCCGGGCGGCCTCCCGGCGGCCGGGCTGATCAATGGTGACGCCGGCACCGCGCTCGCCCTCACCACCTACGCCTCCCAGCAGGCCCCGACCACCGGATGGGACGCATGTCTCCTGATCGACTGATCCAGGCGGAACCAGAGCCACTGCACCGCGCGATCCTCGCCGTTCTCGGCGGCCTGCCACTCCCCCACGCCGCCCGCCAGTACGAGGTGGACCCGACGATCCTGTCCGACGCCGTGGCCCTCTACGACCAAGCCGGCCGGGAAGCCCTGACCCGCCAGTCCACTCCCGACGGCTGGTGGCAGGCGTACCTCCACTTCACCGACTGGACGCAAGCCGACGCCACCTTCGCCGACCACGTACTGCCCCTGCTCCAAGAAGCGGAGGCCACCGGCATCATCGACGGCTGGTGGTACATCCGGAAGCACCCCTGCTGGCGCCTGCGCCTCCGCATCCGGCCGGGCGCCAGAACGACGAGCCTCACAGAGGACTTGAACCGGCTCGGCTTGCACCGCCTTGTTGCCGAGGGGCACCTGCTGCGGTGGTGGCCAGGCATCTATGAGCCCGAGACCGCCGCCTTCGGAGGACCGGTCGGCATGACGGCCGCACACGCCCTGTTCATCACAGACAGCCGAGAAGCGCAGCGGCTGCGGCACCGTGACGGCCTGGGCGTCGGGCCGCGAGAACTGTCCGTTCTCCTCTGCACGTTCATGATGCGCGCGGCCGGACTGGAGTGGTACGAGCAGGGCGACGTATGGGACCGCGTCATCACGAACGAACACCGCTCGGCCATCAACGACATACCTGCGAATCTCCTCACCAAGCGCGCGAAGGAGATCCGCCCCCTGCTCCTTGCCGACAGCGACGCCATGCTCCGCCCCGACGGGCCCCTGGAGCCCATCGCCGAGTGGGCCGCCGCCTTCCAGAGTGCGGGGCAGGCACTCAGCAACGCCGTTCAGGAAGGCACACTCAACCGCGGGCTGAGACAGGTGCTCAGCTATCACGTGATCTTCCACTGGAACCGGCTCGGACTGTCCGTCCGCGGACAGAGCATCCTGGCCTGGGCAGCCAGGGCCGCCATCCTCCACCACGGCAACCGGACATGACCGGCCGTGGACTGTAACGCTCAGCGCGCTGACTCCGTCCATTGAACGAGGCCGGCCGTGAACACTCGGCCACGATCCGATGTATCGCCGCTGGGAGGAATGTGACTGTGCCGACTCCAGCTCTCGACGGAACCGAGCAGCTCTTCTTCGAGCCGTTCGCAGACCTCTTCTCAACATCCCTGGAAAGCCCACACCGCCGACCGTCGAGGAACTGAACGGCCTTTTGCCCACGTCTGGATCGTGGCGGCCGAAATCAAGGCCGAGGAGCGCATCGCGAAGCTCGCCGCCTGCTTCTCCTCGGATCAGACCCGAGACGTAAGCACGGCGGGTTCCTACGATCCGCCGCGTGAACCCTCCAACGCAGTCTCCGCCCCCCAAGCCACCGGGCGCCCCGTGGACGCGGGGCGCCCGGCGGCCCCGGCTCAGCTCGAGCACCGCATCAGCTCCCGCACCATGCGGCACGTGGTGTCCGACGGCGGGTGGACGCCGATGAGCTCCGCGGTGCTGCGGATCGTCTCGTTGCGGGCCTGGTGCGGCAGGTAGACGCCCAGGTCGAGCAGGGCGATGGCGAGCCGCATCGCCTTCAGTCGGCGGTTGTGGGTGATGTACCACTCGCGCGGACGCCCCGCCGGCAGCGGTCGCTTCCGCACGGGTTCGTAGGGCAGGTCGAGCAGGACAGGACGCTTCGCGGTGGACTGGGTCGGCTTCGGCTTCAGTGCGGCAGCGGGCACAGGCATCCTCCTGTCGCGGTGGGAGCGCCATGGAAAGACTTCCCGCAACGCTCTCGAACATTGCTTCCAGTCTACTGCCCGGCACTGACATCGGACAGGGCTGCGAAGCCCACGAATATGCAGGTCAAGCGGCATTTTGAGGTCCTGTCACAGCTGCTGCGCACGGGGTTCGCGGGGCGGCGGAAAATCGAACAGAGGGCTCCGTCGGAGCGTGCTCGGGCACCGGCGGGGCACCCGGCCGGTACCGTGGGACGCATGGAGATCTGGATCAATCCGGCCTGTTCCAAGTGCCGCAGCGCGCTCACCCTGCTCGACGCCGAGGGCGCCGACTACACCGTCCGCCGCTATCTGGAGGACGTGCCGACCGAGGACGAGATCCGGGAGGTGCTCGGCCGGCTCGGACTGGAGCCGTGGGACATCACCCGGATGCAGGAGGCCGCCGCGAAGGAGCTCGGAATGAAGGAGTGGCCGCGGGACGCCGGGGCGCGCGACCGCTGGATCGCGGCACTGGCCGAGCACCCCAAGCTGATCCAGCGGCCGATCATCACCGCCGACGACGGCACCGCGGTGGTGGCCCGGACGGAGGAGGCGGTACGGGACGCACTCGGACGGAAGTAGTCACACGCCACCCCGCACGTGACTCAGCTCACACTGACTGACTCCTGTAACCGCTGAGTAACTTCGTTCGGCATCTCGTACATAGCGGCGTACGCCCCCCTACCTCTTGGAGGAGGCGCGCATGTCGCGCAAGAGAACTCTCAGCACGAAGAAGAAGATCGCGCTGCTGGCCAGTGCCGCGGTGGTGGCGGGAGGCGGAGCCATCACCTTGGCGACCACGTCCAACGCCTCGCAGCCGGACAACGCGCGCACCCTGTCCGCCGGGGACTCGACGGTCTGCCAGGGGCTCGCCACCGCCCTCGGCAACAACCTGAGGTTCATCGAGGCCCAGCGGGCCAACCCGGACGCGCAGTCCGAGGCGCGGATCGCCAACCGTGAGGCGGTCGTCGAGGAGATCAAGCGCAAGCAGGCCGCGTCCGGCTGCACGGTGGGGGAGTCGGCTCAGGGCTCCCAGGCCGGGCAGCAGAACGGGCAGCAGAACGGCCAGGCGGGCGAGCAGGGCGGCGGCCAGGCGGGCGGCGGCGCCCAGGCCGGCGGTGGCGCGCAGGGCGGCGACGCGGGGAACGCGGGCGGCGGCGCGGCGTCCGGCCAGCAGGTGTGCCAGGGCTCCACGGTGACGCTCTCGGGCGAGAGCGTCACCGTGGAGCC
>NZ_MUME01000037.1 GCF_002155915.1 Streptomyces thermovulgaris
CCGCGCCGACTCCCGCCGTCGTGCCCGCCGAGTCGCGCTTCTCGGTGCCGTTGTCGGCGACCCGTCGTGGCGCCCGGCTGGCCAGGCTGCTGGCGGCGGAGCACCTGCGCAGATGGGGGCTGCCGTTGGACCCGGCTCGGCTGGAAGGTCCTGGTGCCGCGCACCAAGGAACAGGCGCCCGCGCTCTCCGAGCAGTTGCGCTCCTACGGTGCCGTGCCGCACGAGGTCCCGACGATTGCCGTCGAGCCGCCGCGTACGCCCCAGCAGATGGAGTGCGCGGCCAAGGCCCTGATCGACTTCGGGGTGCGGCCGGACCTGGTTCCCAGCGGTGAGCAGTCGGCGCGCGGGCTGGTGGAGGACTGGCCTCCGTACGACCCGGTCTTCGACCCGATCGACCGTGTCTTCCTGCCACGTGCGGACATCGCCACGGAGACGCTGGTCGCCGGTCTGGTCGAGCTCGGCTGGGAGGTCGACGACGTGACCGCCTACCGCACGGTGCGGGCCTCTCCTCCGCCGGCCGAGACCCGGGAGGCCATCAAGGGCGGCGGCTTCGACGCGGTGCTGTTCACCTCGTCGTCGACGGTGCGGAACCTGGTCGGCATCGCGGGCAAGCCGCACAACGTGACGGTGATCGCCTGCATCGGCCCGGCGACGGCCAAGACCGCCGAGGAGCACGGTCTGCGCGTGGACGTGATGGCTCCCGAGCCCTCGGTCCACAAGCTGGCCGAGGCCCTGGCCGACTTCGGCGCCAAGCGCCGCCTGGCGGCCCTGGCGGCGGGCGACCCGGTCACCCGCCCGAGCGAACGCCGCCCGGGCGCCCGGAGGCGCCGCAGCACGTCGACCTGACGTCCGCAAGGCCGTGAACGTGAGGGCGGAACGCGCCGCAGGGCGCGTTCCGCCCTCACGCGTCTCGGCGGGGGCGGGCGACAAGTGGCGGATATGGGCCAACGAGGGGCCTGAAGCCCGCAGACGGCAGGCTCGGACCTGGCCCGCATCCGCCACTCGCAGGGGCGGACGCCTCCGGGACCGGCGGGAACGCCCGCTTCAGCGCCCCGTCTTGGGGGCGAGACAGCGGCGTACGAGAGTGAGAGTGCGTTCCGTCACGGTGTCGAGCGGGGCGCCGCGTTCGAGGGCGGCGAGGGCCATGTGCAGCATCCCGGCGATCAGGTCGGCCGTGAGCACGGGGTCGGGGGTGCCGAGCTGCCGGACGGCTGTGCGGAACGGCTCGACGTGCTCCGCGTGGAGTTCCATCAGCCGTTCCTGGCAGGCGGGGGGAAGGCCGGCGCTCATCAGGGCGACGGCGGGCCGGTGTGCGCCCTCGGCGCCGAGGCGGAGGCTTTCCCTGAAGAACGCCTCGATGCGTTCCATCGGGTTGTTCGCGGTGGCCATGGCGCGGGCTATCGCCTCGTTGGAGCGCCGGAAGGCCTCCTCCGTGATGGTGGCCAGGAGGGCCGCCGAGGAGTCGAAGTACTGGTACACGCTGGAGCGGGCCAGACCCGCGCGGGCGCCGACCGCCGCCGGGGTGACGGCGGCGGCGCCCTCGTTCACCAGGATGTCGATCGCTGCCTCGATCAGTGCCTCGCGCTGCTGGGCACGGTGCTCGGCGACGGTGGAGGCATTGATCTTCGGCATACGGGGCGGACTCCTGGAAGGCGGACGGAGCCGGAGTGAAGCGCCGGTCCGCGGCTGGGGTGCCGGTCTGCGGCTCCGGTCAGGACAGGCGACCGTCGACCATCTCGTGGACCCGGTCGGCGGCGTCCATTATCGCCGTGTCGTGGGTGACCATGACCGTGGCCGTGCCGTGCTCATGGGTCTGCTCGGCGATCAGCCGCACCGCCTCGGCCGAACGCGCCCGGTCCAGGGCGGAGGTGGGTTCGTCCACCAGCAGCACCGCGGGAGAGGTCATCAGGGCCCGGGCCAGCCCCGCGCGCTGGCGTTCGCCTCCGGACAACTGGTGCGGGCGGGAGCCGGCGCGGTGCGTGAGATCGACCGCCTCGAGGAGTTCGTCGGCCCGGGCCCGGGCCGCGGCGTCGAGACGGCCGTCGATGTGCAGGGGCAGCAGAAGCTGTTCCCTGACCGTCAGGGAGGCCAGCAGATTCGACTGCTGGAAGACGAAGCCGATGTGACGGCGGCGCGCCGCGGTGCGCTCCTTGTCCGACAGGGCGGTCAGTTCGGTGCCGGCGACGTGCACGGTGCCCGAGGTGGGCCGCTGAAGGCCGCCGGAGACGGCGAGGAGGCTGGACTTGCCGGAGCCCGAGGGGCCGACGACGACGACGAATTCGCCGGGGGCGACGGTCAGGCTGACGTGGTCGAGGGCGGTGACGGCGGTGTCGCCGTCCCCCAGGACGAGGGTGACGTCGTCCAGGCGCAGTCCGCCGGAGCCCGCGGCGTCCGGGGCGGCTCGGTGATCGGTGGAGGGCGTGGTCATCGGGCGGCTCCCAGAGCGGTCAGGGGGTCGACGGCGGTGATGCGGCGGACGGCGACGGCGGCGCCCACGGTTCCGAAGCCGATCAGAAGACCGGCGGAGGTGGCGATGGCCGGGGCGGAGAGCGAGAAGGGGGCCTTGCCGACCATCGCGCTTCCCAGGGCCAGACCGACGGCGGTGCCGACGGCCGTGGCGCCGACGAGCACGACGACGACCTGGGCGAGCGCGTCGCGCAGGATGTATCCGGTGGGGGCGCCGAGCGCCTTCAGCAGGGCGATCTCGGCCTTGCGCTGGACCGTCCAGACGGTGAAGAACGCACCGACGACCAACGCGGAGATGGCGTACAGGAAGCCCTTGATCAGGGCCATGGTGCTCGACTCGGCCGCGTAGCCGGGAGAGGCGTCGAAGGTGGCCTCCTTGGTGTCGGCGCGGGTGGCGGTCGCCTTCTCCACGGCGCTGACGTCGGCGCCCGGCTTCAGGGTCAGGGCGACGGCCGTGGCCTGCTGGCGCGCGGCCTCCGGCAGGTCGCCCGGCAGGCCGTAGTGCAGATGACGCCAGGTGTCGAGGTCGGCGTAGACGACGCCGATGTGGCCGTAGGAGATGGCTTCGTCGACCAGGCCCACGACCTTCATCCGCACCTTGCTCCTGTCCGCGGTCAGGACATCCCCGATCTCCACCCCCTGGTCGGCGATCTCCTGGGTGATCACGATGCCCGCACCGCCTTCCTCCAGGCCCTTGCCCCGGCTGGGACGGGGGGCCAGGGAGGAGTCCGGTTCCATGCCGAAGACGGCGAGGTTGACCTGCGTGCCCTTCCGGGCGCCCTGGGTCACCTGGGCGTCGATCAGGGTGTTCCCGAAGGGCTCCGCCCGCTCCACGCCCGGGGCCTCGGCCCATGCCTTCCAGTCCTCCTGTTCCACGGTCGAGCGGGAGAACTGTTCGCTGGTCGCCTTCTCGTTGAAGGCCATGTGGGTCACGGGCAGCGCACGCAGACCGGATATGCCGGCGTCCGCCAGGCCGGAGGCAAGGCCGGACAGCAGTACGCCGAGCACGGCGATGAGCGCGACCACCGCACCCATCAGGGCGAAGCGACCGCGGGCGAAGCGCAGGTCGCGTAGGGCAAGGAACACGGGAACTCCGAGCGATGAGGGCGAGGGGCGCGACAGTGGGACATGCCGGCCCTTTACCTGAACTTGACGACGTTGGTGTCGGCATCTTATCCGACTTGCCGACATGCCTGTCGGCAAGCCCTGTGCGTACCGTGCGCACCGGCCGGACGCCCCGGTGGACCGGCGTCCCCGCGGAGGTGATGCGACTCCGTGGGGGCCTGGACTTCACAGGGGCTCTGTGCCGGGCTCGCCGACGGGGGGAGGGTGCCGGGAAGTGGGCCGCCGAAGGGGCGGCCAGGAACGTGGCCATGGAGGGGCCATGGAGGGGGTGGTCGAGGGCTTCGGCGTGCGCTTCAGGGGCCGTGCGCTTCAGGGGGCTCGCAGCGTGAAGATGCGCTCGCTCGACGCACGCGGCAGGGCCGTACGACGACGCCCGGATCCGCTTGGAGGGCTGCTTGCCGCTTCGTCGTGGCTCAGAGAGAGCAGCAGGGCCTTGGTAAGGGGTGCCGTGACTGCGGGGATTGCGGGACGTCGCGGCAGGCGAGGGGCGGGGCAGTGCGGCGGGTGGGAGCTCGGCCGGGAGAGGGTGACGGCGGAGCGCCTTTCCGTGGGGCGCTCCGCCGTGTGTCGCCTTCGTCAGTGCCCGGAGGCGTACGGCAGGAAGGCCGTCCAGGCGGTGGGGGTGAGGGTGAGACGGGGGCCGTGGGGGTTCTTGGAGTCGCGGACGAGGATGCGGTCGGGGACGGTTGCCACCTCGACGCAGTCGGGACCTTCGGCCGTGCTGTAGCTGCTCTTCCTCCAGGCCACTTCGACGCAGTCCGGTCCGTCTGCCGTGCTGTAGCTGCTCTTTGTCCACGCAGAGTCGGGATTGGCTCCGCTGTAGGGCTTGAGGGTCATGTCTCTCCAAGCGCTTTCTCGATGAGGGCCATCGACTCTCGCGGGCTGAGAGCCTGTGCCCGGATAGTCCCATAACGCATGTCGAGGAGCTGTACTTCTTTCGGATCGGTGATCACGCGACTGATGTGCTGAACCTCGACGTGCCCGACCGTTGTGCCGTCCTTGAGCCTGAGCAATCTGAACGATCCCGCGAGACCCGAGTTCTCCTCACGGTCCAGTGGAAGCACTTGGAGGTCGACATTGCTGAACTGACCGACCTCCAGCAATCGTTCGAGTTGCCCGCGCATCACCATCTTGCCCCCGATGGGCCGACGGAGCGTCGACTCGCATTGGACAAAGCTGAAGAAGGGGCGGGCCGTCGTGTCGTCGACGATCTCCTGACGCGCCACGCGGGCCGACAGCCGCTGTTCGAGCTCGCTCGCTGAGAAGGGAGGCCGACGGGCGCTGAACACTGCCCGCGCGTACTCCTCCGTCTGCAACAGCCCGTGGATCACGGAGTTGTTGTAGGCGCCCAGCTCGACGGCCTCTGCCTCCAGCTTTTTCAGGTCCCGTACCTTCTTCGGGTACCGGGCCTGCGCCACGTCCTCCTTCATCGCCGAGATCTTGCCGCCCGCGTTCAGGGCCTCGTCCGCCGCGTCCAGGTACTCGGGGCGGGGGATCCGCCGTCCCCGTTCCACGGAGGAGACCAGCTCCTGCCCGTATCCGATGGCCGCCCCGAACTCTGCCTGGGTCATGCCGACGGACTCCCGCCACAGCTTCA
>NZ_MUME01000370.1 GCF_002155915.1 Streptomyces thermovulgaris
GGGCGCCGGGGGGGACGGGAAGGACGGCGGCGGGGAGGACGAGGACGGGTTCACCGTCGACGTCTCCTTCAAGGTCGCGGGGCGTCTGGTGGTGCCCGTGCGGGCGGTGTTCACCGCCCCCGGGCCGCGCACGGTGGTCATGCGCATCACCGAGGGGGAGGGACGGGGTTCGGTGGTGGAGACCCATGCCACCCCGCTCGGCCCGGACCCGCGGGGACGGCCGCGCACCGCCGTGGTGGAGGCGGTGGTGGCCGTCTCCGACCGGCCGGGATTCGCCGCGGCCCGCCGGGCGGCGCCGCTGCTGCGGCCGCTGATGCGGGCGGCAGCGGGACGGCTGTGGCGGGACGACCTCGCCTATGCGGAGCGCCGCTGGGCCCTGCGCTCCGCCGGCCGCTTCCCCGGCTGACCGCGCCACCGTGCTCCGGGCGGGCCCCCGGCCCGGGGCCCGCCGGCGGCGTGGGCGGCGGGGCCGGGTTCCGGGTCCGGGCCGTCACACGTCCGGCGACCGCCGGGGCGTGCGGTCCTCCGCACGGCCCCGGGCCCCGCCCTCGCCGACCAGGGTCTGCTGGATGTGCGGGACGACACGGGTCAGCCGCAGCACGCCCCACAGGATCAGCCCGACCCCGATCGCCTCCGGCACGAGCCACCAGCCGGTACGGACCCGCTCGTCGAACAGCGTGACGCCCAGCACCAGGCTGACCGTCGCGTCGCCGATCGTCAGGGCCGGCTGGGAGGCCTCGAGCGCACCGGCCTGGAGGGCGTTCTCCAGCAGCAGCAGGGTGCCGACCCCGGTGAGGGCGAAGCCGTAGGTCTGCCAGGCGGTCAGGAAGGCCGGGAGTCCCGAGGCGGCGAAGGTGCCGGTGGCGGACTTCAGCAGCGCGGCGGTCAGGGCGTTGCCGATGGCGGCGGCCGCGGCCAGCACGGCCGCGCGGAACAGCGCGGAGCGCCCGGTCCGGGCCAGGACCACCGCGGTGGCCATCGCCCCCAGGCACAGTGCCAGGGCGGGGATCCAGCGCTCCATGGACGCCTGGTGCTTCGCTCCGGCGGGGGCGGCCGAGACCAGGAGCAGCGCGAGACCGGCGACCACGCCCGCCACGGCCCGCCAGCCCGCGGGGGGCAGTCCGCTGTGCAGCAGGGGGACGGCGATGAGCAGGGCGAAGGGCAGT
Source organism: Streptomyces thermovulgaris (assembly GCF_002155915.1). Lineage (GTDB taxonomy): Bacteria > Actinomycetota > Actinomycetes > Streptomycetales > Streptomycetaceae > Streptomyces > Streptomyces thermovulgaris. The sequence goes on from NZ_MUME01000370.1 coordinate 1,167, forward strand.
TCCAGGACGAACAGGGGCTGGACCAGCGCCAACGGCCCGTTGACCAGGGCGAGCGCCTGGAACAGGGCGGCTCCCGTCACCCCGCCGATGCCGACCAGCCAGACCGGGCGGCGGGCCAGGGCGAGCAGCAGGCGCAGTCCGCCGCCGCGCGCGACGGTGGAGGCCGCCTTGCGCTGGCAGACCGTCCCCAGGGCGTTGCTGGCGGCTCCCGCGACGGCGAAGCCCACGGCCAGTTCGATCACAGCTCCACCATGCCCGACGGAAGGCGTGCCGTCCTGCCGACCGGCCGGGCCATGGGCCGGCTCGACGGCCTCATGGAACGGATCCGCGTACCGACTCGGGTCTCCCCCGCTCGGGATCCCCGGCGAGGACGGCCGGATCGTCACCGGGGCCGGTGAGCGTGTGCGGTCCCGGTACGTCACCGGCTGGATCCGGCGCGGCCCCGTGGGCCCGATCGGCCGCACCGGGGGCGACGCCGGCGAGACGGTCTCCCGTCTGCCCGACGGCTTCGCGAACGGCCGTCCGCACACCCCGGTCTTCCCGCCCCGAAGGCCGTGGACGCCTTCCTCTCCGAGCGGAACGTCCGCTTCACCCCCTGGGACGGCTGGTACGCGGAGCGGGCCCCGGGCCCGCCGCACCCGGCGGGCGCGGGGACGGCACGGCAACGGCGGCGGGGCGCGGTCGTACACCCGAATGCCACGCGTGTTCATGGCGAGCGGGGACACCCGGACCTCATGAACCGTCTGCACTTTCCCGGCCGCCGGGATCACTCCGCCGGCAAGGACACCGGGACGCGCGACAGGGCCGGCGGGCGGGCTCAGGACCCCGGACCGGAGACGGGGACCGAGGCGGCCGGGCCCGACGCCGCGGTCGAGCGGCGCGCTCCCGACTCGCCCACCGACCTGCCCGGCCGTTCCTGGCACGCGCTCCTCCGCCGCGTCCTGAAGGAGTTCAAGGAGGACGAGCTGACCGACCGCGCCGCCGCCCTGACGTACTACGCGGTGCTGTCGCTGTTCCCGGCGCTGCTCGTGCTGGTCTCCCTGCTCGGTGTGGTCGGCCGGTCGGCCACCGCCCAGGTGCTGGACAACCTGCAGAAACTCACACCGGGCGCGACACGGGACATCATCACCAACGCGGTGCAGCAGCTGCAGAGCAACGCCGGCCTCGGCTCCGTCCTGGCGGTGGCGGGTCTGCTCGGCGCGATCTGGTCGGCCTCCGGCTACGTCGCGGCGTTCATCCGCGCCGCCAACGCGGTCTACGACATCCCCGAGGGACGCCCCGTGTGGAAGGTGCTGCCGCTGCGGGTGGCACTGACCATGACCCTGATGGTGCTCGCCGTGGCCAGTTCCCTGATCGTCGTCTTCACCGGTCCCCTGGCCCGGCAGGCGGGCGCCCTGATCGGCCTGGGGGACGCGGCGCTGACCGCCTGGTCCATCGCGAAGTGGCCCGTTCTCGTCCTGCTGGTCACCATGATGATCGCGCTGCTGTACTGGGCGGCGCCCAACGCCAGGGTCCGCGGCTTCAGGTGGATCACCCCGGGCAGCCTGCTCGCCCTGCTGATCTGGTTCGCCGCCTCGACCGGCTTCGCCTTCTACGTCGCGAACTTCGGCTCGTACAACAAGACCTACGGCACTCTGGCGGGCGTCATCATCTTCCTCGTCTGGCTGTGGGTGACCAACCTGGCCATTCTGCTGGGCCTGGAGTTCGACGCCGAACTGACGCGTCAGCGTGTGATCGACGGCGGGCATCCGGCGGACGAGGAGCCCTACGTGGAGCCCCGGGACACCCGCACCTGGGACGAACGGGACCAGCGGCGCGTGGACAAGGGCGGCTGAACCGCGCCCGCCGCGGCACGCGCACGGCCGCGGCGGACGGGCGGTGCCGGGACCGCCGGCGTGGCAGGACGGGCGTCGACCCCGCCGGATCGGGCATGATCCGACGTGGCGATACTGAATAGGCACGCCTCCGCTCCCAGATTGGCCATGTCGAACTCTGCTACCTCTCGACCTCCGGCCCCGCCCACGGTGTGGCCGGCCCGCGGCCGTTGTGAAGGGCCGGCCGCGGTGGACGCCGTACGGCGTCATCTGCAGCGGCTGAAGGCCGAGGGCGTCCTCCAGGACCACCTCGTGCCGAAGGACGCCGACTCCGCCCGTGAACCGGTCTTCGAGGCCCGTTGGCTCGCGCCCGGCGACGTGACCGTGCGGGCCCGGCTCGCCCTGTCGCCCCCGCGCGGTTCCGGGCTCCGACAGGTGCGGGAATGGGTGCTGATGGCCGAGGCGGAGCAGCCCTGGGACCTGCGCTGGCCCTCTCCCGCCGCCATGTTCTGGCCGCAGCCGCCCGACGCCGGCTGGGACCGGGAGGCCGTCACGGGCCTGCGGCTCGGGGACGTCAACTCCCTTCCCGAGGACGACAAGGAGCTCAGACGCGTCCTGAAGCACGCGGTGCGGGACCCCTGGATCGTCCATGTCGTCGTGCACGAGGCCATGACGCCGGACGAGCGCGGCCGGCTGCCGCTGGTGCGGCTGCTGCCGGAGAGCCTGCGGCACCGGGTCGTGGAGCACCGTGCCGCACCGCACCGGTTCCGGGCCGTCAACTGGGTGCTGGACGACTTCGGCACCCGGGTTCCCCGCGGCGGCGCCGTCGTCCTGCCCGGCAGCCCGGCGGCGCCCGGCTACGACGCGAACGCGTTCTCCGTGCGCAGTGTCTTCCTGGACGGCTCGGAACCCACGGAACTCCTCGACGCGATCACACGGTTCGCCGCGCTGCCCCGGCCCCTGCCGCCCGGCGCCGACGAGGCGCTGACCGCGCTGCGCGAGGACTGGCACCTGATGACCCTGGAGGAGGAGCTCGCCCACGCGCGCAAGCTCGCCGCCATGTACGCCGAGGCCCTGGAGGCGATGACGAAGTCCCGGGACCTGTACCGGGAGGCCGCCGAGCGGGCCCACGAGGCGCTCGCCGCCTACCGGGAGGCGGAGGCCAAGGGGGCGCTGCCCGCGAGGAAGCCGGGCCGGATGTCCATGGGGCTGCCTCTCCAGCAGCTGGCGCGCGGCTTCGGACGGCTGAAGGACACGGCCCTGTCGCTGCGCCCCGGCGCCGGTGCGGACGGGACCTCCCGGACGGGAACGGCCCCCCTGACCGACGACGGCTCCGGCACCGACTCCGGCACGGGCTCCGGCACGGGCTCCGGCGATGCCGCCGGACCCCCCGTCTGGCCCACGCGGCCCCGGACCGGGGACTGAGCCCGGTCCGGGGCGCGCCGCCGCGTCGCCGAGGTGCTCACGGCACCGGCGGACCGATCCCCGGGGAACCCGGCGCGACCGGCCGGGGCGGGGGATGTCTCTCGGCCACCTGGACCATCAGCAGCAGGGTCAGCGCGGCCAGGCAGGCCAGTGAGGCGCACACCGCGGTGAGCCCGGCGCTGCGCGGCGGCGCCACGGTGATCTCCAGTGCCCGGGTCAGTCCGGCCGAGACGAGCCTGCCCTCGACATAGCCGGCCGCCGCGAGCACCGCGGGGAGCACCGCCCCGGTCACCAGGGCCACGACACCGGTGCGCAGGGCCAGTACGAGGGCCAGCGCCCCGCACAGCCCCGACACGGCGAGGGCGAGCAGGCAGAGCAGGACGGGCGCGCCCTCCCACCGCGTCGGGAAGTGCGCCGCGCCGCACACCACGAGCGCCGCCGCGGCGACCCAACCGGGCCAGAAGACGGGGCGTTTGGGCCTCTTCGCCGGTTTCCCCGGCTTCTCCGGTCCGCCGGCGGCCGGCTGCTCCTCCACGGCCCCCGCGGTTTCCGCGGCCTGTGCGGTCCCCGCGGCTTCCGCAGTCCTTGCGGCCCCGGCGTTCTCCACGGTTCCCGGGGCCTCTTCAGGGGCCTCGGCGGCTTGTGCGGCGCACGGCCCGTCGCGCGTCGCGCCGTGCGCCTCGCCGTACGTCCCGTCGCACGTCCCGTCGTGCCGCTCCTGGGCCAGCCGCCCGATCAGCTGCGCCAGGTCCTCGACCGTGCGGCCGGCGGCGGCCGTACGGACCGCCTCCCATGCGCAGTGCGTCTGCTGCGGTATCCGGTGCAGCAGGGTCACCAGCCGGGCGACGTCCGCCACACAGCGGCTCATGACCGCGGCGCGGATCGCGTCGTCGGCGCTGTCGGCCGGGCGCGGCGGCCGGGTCAGCTCGGCGACCAGCCGGGCGACGTCCGCCACGGGCCGGCGCAGGGCGGCCGTGCGCAGGGCGTGGCGCACGGCATCGGTGTACTCGGGTCTGTCCTCCAGAAGGGCGACGAGCCGGACGAGCTCCTCCACCGGACGGTCGTCGGCGACCGCCCGGACCAGCCCACTGAGCGGATCGCCGTCCGCGCTGCCGTCCTCCCCGCCTCCCGCCGTGCCACCGGGCGGACCGGACCAGTGGCTCTCCTCGAGGAAGGCGATGGCGGACTGGTTCGACTGGGGTGGTGGGGTGCGGGTGGTCATCTGTGCTCCATGGCAGGGATGCGGCCGCCGCTGCGCCCCCGAGGGCGACACGCCATTTACCCTGACCATTACCGAATGCCTCTCCACGGCGTGCGACCCGGGCGGCGCAGTCGGGTGACCCCGCCCGTGCCCCGCCCGGCGGTCGAAAGGCACGGCGGCCGGGCATCCGGCAGGAGCAGCCGCCGGTGAACAGGACGGCAGGAAGGGGCAGGACCGTGGACTCCACCGAAAAGGTGCTGCTGGTGGCCGCCGTGCTCGCGGCCGTCGTGCTCGGTGCGGCCGTCGCCCTGTGCGTACGGCTGGTGCGCACCCGGCGCGCTCTGCGCCGCGCCGGTCTTCCCACGGGTCCGCGCTGGGTCTTCTGGGGTGCCGTCGCGTATCTGGTCCTGCCGGTGGACCTGTTGCCCGATCCGGTGTACCTGGACGACATCGGCGTCCTGCTCCTGGCGCTGCGTTCGCTGCGCGCCGCCGGAGGCGAACGGCCGCTCTCCCCGGCCCGCCGAACGGGACGTTCCGGGCGTCGCGGACCCGCGGACGCCCATGACTACGCCTCGTAAGGAAACCATTCACCCGTTCGATTCGTATAAGTGGGCGGGACCCGAAAATCAGCGGACCAAGCGACGCCGCAAGGACGACCACCGCTTGATCTCGGCTGCACCGACAGGGGAGAGACGATGCAACCGTTCGCGCTCAACTACGCACGTCCGGCAGTGAAACGGGAAGCGACCACGCCGTACGTCTACGACTCCGGGCTGCAGTTGAACGTCATGCCGGACGGGCGGATCGCCGCGTCCGACCACGCGCTTCTCAGAGAGCTGGGCACCACGACCTCCACCGCGGGCTCCAAGACGCACTTCGACGACTGAACCCGGCCCGCGACGATGACCGTACTGATCCTGACCGGCCAGGAGGACGTGACGGCGGACATGGTGGTGATGCACCTGAACGCCGCCTCCGTCCCGGTGGTCCGGCTGGACCCGGCGGATCTGACCGCGGGTGCCGCTCTCTCGGGGGAGTACGTCCACGGCTCCTTCCACGGCCATCTGTCCACCGGCGGACGGCTGGTGAGCATCCATGGCCTGCGCTCGATCTGGGTGCGCAGGCCGGGAGTTCCGGCGGCCCGGGCGGCGCAGCCCTCCGCCTGGCTGACCGAGGAGGCCTCACAGGCCCTCTACGGGATGCTGCGCGGCTGCACCGCCCGCTGGATGAACCATCCCGACGCGGCGCGGCGCGCCCGGCACAAGCCCTGGCAGCTGCGGCTCGCCCAGCGCAGCGGTCTGCCCGTGCCGGCCACCCTGATCACCACGTTTCCGCAGGCCGCCCGGGAGTTCGCCGAGCGCTTCCCGGACCTGGTGGTCAAGCCGGTCTCCGGCGCGCACCCCCAGGAGCCGCCGAGGGCGGTGCCGACCAGCCGGGTCGCGCCGGACACGGACTTCAGTGCGGTGGCCTACGGCCCCACCCTGCTGCAGCGCAGGATCGCCAAACGCGCCGACATCCGGCTGACCGCCGTCGGCGGCACCCTGATGGCCGCGCGCAAGGAGACCCCGGCGGACGCCGACCCCGACGAGGTGGACGTCCGCTTCGCCACGTCCGACGTGCCGTGGCGGCCGGCCGAGGTGCCGCCCCGGGTGGCCGCGGCCGTGCACACCTATCTGCGGGAGGCCGAACTGGCCTACGGCGCCTTCGACTTCGCCGAGGACGCGGACGGGACCTGGTGGTTTTTGGAGTGCAACCAGTCCGGGCAGTTCGGCTTCATCGAGGTGGAGACCGGCCAGCCACTCGCCCGTACCATCGCCGAGTGGCTGGCCCGCCCCGCCCCGCGGGATCACGAACAGACCGACGGCAGGCGCACGGTGACTCCCTGAAATCGGCACGCAGTGCCACTGAAAGATCTGGTGGGGGTCCGCGGGCCGCCGCGCCCGTCCCGGTGCCCGCACGGACGCCTGACGGCCTCAGACAGCCAGGGAGAGATCGTCCTCGTCGTCCGTCTCCTTGGCGGTCCTCGTCGACCGCCCTGCGGCGAGCAGCAGGGCGTCTCCCTTTCTGATCGCCTCATCGACGCTGGTAGTGCCCATCATGACGCACAAGGTGTAGCTGACGTCCGCCAGCTCCCGAGCCGTCTCGTCCCGCTCCCTCTCCGCCTGCGCGATCTTCAGCGATGCGTACCGCGTCAGCAGCGTCCTGACGACCTTCGGGTCCGGAATCAGCACGAAGCGCCCCTCTCCATGGTTTTTTTGCTGCTCCTGCCCAAGGCACGCCGTGCCATGCATAACAAATCCCTTGCGACACACCTTTGCCCCGGTCGATCCGCATTCGGGTGATCCGGCCGGTGGTCGTCACCGGTATGCCTCAGCGGCCGCGTCCCCCGAGGCCGCGCACCGTCGCGGCGCGGCGCTCCTGTGCGGTCATGCCGCCCCATACGCCGTCGTACTCACGGTTGCGCAGGGCCCAGGCCCGGCACTCGTGCAGCACGGGGCACCGCCGGCACACCGCACGGGCCTGCTCGATCTGCAGCAGCGACAGACCGCCCTCCCCGACCGGGAAGAACAGCTCGGGATCCTCGAAGCGGCACGCCCCGCGCTCGCGCCAGTTCGTCCGTGGGCCGACACTCATCGGGACCTCCGCTCACACTCGGCCGCACTTGCCCGGGCGGTTCCCGCCCATGGCGGCGGGACGCCGCATGCCCCGGCAGAGGCACCCGCAATATAGGTGCATTTCGGTCGCGTGGCCAGGGTTTCTTCCGGTGCGCGGGAGACACCCGGGAACCCGCGCTGCCGTCCGCCCCAAGGCCCCGGGAGCGGACGGTCCGTGACCGCCGGGAAGGGCCCGCCGAAAGGACGGCGGAAGAACACGCGCGCGGCCGGCCGGGGCCGGGGAGCCGCCGGGCGACCGGGACGCCCCCTGCGGGGTCTCAGGACCCGGGCCGCCCCCTATCCGGCGAGCGCGTCGGCGAGTTCCGCCGTGGCCCGGGCGATGTCCTGGTCCCGGTCCGCCAGCAGCACCGAGAGCGCATCGCTCCGGGCGCGCACCGCCTGGCGTGCCCTGCGTTCCCACACCACCGGGTTCTCGGGGTGGTTGAGGACCTTGGGATAGACCGAGGCGACGCTCTCCCACTGCCGGGCGTCGGCGATGTTCTTGAGCAGCCGGATGATCTGCGGACGGCAGGTCACCTGCGGAAGCTGGGCGAGCTCCCACAGGAACGGGACCGTGGCGGCGGTCGCCTGCTCCACGACGAAGCCGTACTGGCAGATCCGCTTGCGCAGCTCCTCCAGGGCGATGCGGGCCGTACGGGCGTCACCACAGGCCACACAGGCCAGCAGCAGGGGGATGGCGGTCGCGGGACCGGTGGAGTCCTTGATCTCGCTCCAGGACACCCGCCCCAGGCCCGACAGCGGCATGGCGGTGGCCGCACCGCTCGGGGGCGCCGTGCGGTCGGCGCGCTGCGTGCTCGGCTGCTGCGTCGGTGCGGTGCGCATGGCGTCGGCCCTTTCAGCGGCGGTCGTACGGGGCGCATCTGCCTGATGCGACGTCAGCGTGAGGCGTGCACAGGGGGGTTGACGTCCCGGTTATTATCCACACCAAAGGCGTCGGCGTGCAATTGCACGCGAAATTTCTCGTGAAAGTGCGCGGGCGCGGAGTGCGGACAGCGAGGGGGACAGCGATGCCATCGGTGCGGAACGGAGTGCGGGCAAGCTCGTTGGACGCCCGTTGGATCAAGAGCCGGCACAGCAACGCCGAGGGCAACTGCGTGGAGGTCGCCGCACTGGCCGACGGCGGCATCGCGGTGCGCAACTCCCGCGATCCCGACGGCCCCGCCCTGGTCTACACCCCGGCCGAGATGGCCGCGTTCCTGGCCGGCGCCAAGGAGGGCGAGTTCGACCATCTGCTGTGAGCATCTGCCGCGAGACGCAAAGGAGTTGGCGTCTTGCACGGCATATGCGTCCTGTGGCGGGACGGTGCGGTAGTGTGGCTTTCACGTCTGCCGGTCTACTGGGAGCCAGGATGTCCGCCGAGCCGCATCGTCTCTCCCGTCTCGAGCCCTATCTGGACCGGCCCGAGCCGGCCCCGACCCTGCTGAAGATGCTGATCGGCGTCCAGCTGGCGGGCCTTCGCGAGGACGCCGGTCTGTCCCAGGACCAGGCGGCGAAAGCACTCGGGTTCAGCGCCGCGAAGCTGTCGCGCATCGAGTCCGGAAAGGGCCGCCGTCCTCCGGCCGAGGGCGATGTCCGCGCCCTGCTGAAGCTGTACCGCACCGACGCCTACGAGTCCTCGGTGCTGCTCAAGCTGCTGCGGCGGGCCGGTGAACCCGGCTGGTGGCAGCGCTACGACAAGCGGCTGATGCCCGAGTGGTTCGACCGGCTGGTCGGTCTTCAGGAGGCGGCCGCCGCGATCCGCACCTTCGAGATCCAGTACGTCCCCGGTCTGCTGCAGACCCCGGCGTACACCCGGGCCGTGGTGGAGCGCGGCCTGCCGACCGCCTCGGCGAGCGAGGTGCAGCGGCGCGTGGAACTGCGCACCCGGAGAACCCAGTTGCTGCTGCGTCCGGACGCTCCGCGGCTGTGGGCGGTCATCGACGAGTCGGTGCTGCTGCGTGTGCTGGGCAGCCGCGAGGTCATGCGCGAACAGCTCGGCCATCTGATCGAGATGGCACAACGCCCCAATGTGACCGTGCAGATCATCCCGTTGGACGTGACGAACGCGTCCGCGCCCGGCTTCCCGATCACCTATCTCCGCTTCGGCGGGCTCGATCTGCCCGACATCGTCTACCTCGAGCACATCAGGAGCGCCAACTTCCTGGAGGACCGCGACGAGACGGAGGAGTACCGGATCGCCCTGGACCGGCTGGCCGACGAGGCGCTGACGCCCCAGGAGTCGCTGGCGCTGCTGCGCAGGACGGTCGACGACCGCTACTCCCCCGCCTCCTGATCGGGGCGGCTCAGCGGACCAGCCCTATGCCGCCGAACTCCACCCACTCATAGGTGAGCTGACGGGGCACCACCTCGTTGTCCGGCCGCCAGGTGGACACCTCCACCAGCCCCGGCTCGATGATCTCCAGGCCCTCGAACCACTCGGCGACGTCCTTCTCCTGGCGCACCCGGCCCCAGTTGCCCTGCGTGACCTTGTCCATGAAGTCGGTGACGAAGGCACGCACCTCCGGGTCGTCGCTGACCAGTTGGCACATGAGCATGAGGCTGCCGGGCACGAGCCGTTCGCGTACCCGCCGGACCACCGCGAGGGGGCCGTCGGTGTCGCTGTCCGGGATGCAGTGGAACACCGAGTTGAACAGCACGGCCACCGGCTGCGAGAAGTCGATCAGACGCCGGGTCTCGGGGTGCGAGAAGATCCCGTCGGTGTCCCGCATGTCGGCGTGGATGACGGCGGTGTGCTCGTTCTGCTGCAACAGGGCCCGGCCGTGGACCAGCACCATCGGGTCGTTGTCCACGTAGACCACGCGCGACTCGGGGTCGACGCGCTGTGCTATCTGGTGGACGTTGTCCTGGGTGGGCAGACCGGAGCCGTGGTCGAGGAACTGACGGATCTTGTACTCCTCGGCGAGCACCCGGACGGCGCGCTGCAGAAAACGCCGGTTGTTGAGGGCGAGACGGCGGGTGCTGGGGACGACCTTGTCGAGTTCCTCGCACGCGGCGCGGTCCGCCGCGTAGTTGTCCTTGCCGCCCAGGTAGTAGTCGTACATCCGCGCGGCCGTCGGCACCTTCTCGTCGATCTTCGTGGGCAGGTGCTTCTCCACAGGCATCGATCCCCCAGATTCGCCGGTTCCACCGCGCCGACCAGGCCGGTGCGACTGAGAGTACAGCGCAAGGGCCTTGCTGAACGGCCGAACGGGACCACTGGTGAACGGCACTTCACACTTGCCCCGCCATCCGTCCCGATCATCACGCTTTCCTCACCGCGTCCCAGCTGTCGACGGCGCGGTGCGAAGGCCTCCGGAGGTCCGTGCCGGCCCCGGGGCCCGGTGACGCCTGTCGCCGTTCTGCCGTTCCCCCGCGGTTCCTCTGCCGTCGTTCCCCCGGCGCTTTCGTACCGTCCGCCGCGGCATGCCCGGCGACGGCCGGCGGGAGGGTCCGGCGCCGCAGACGGGCGCCGGGCACGGCCGGAACGGCTCAGGCGTGCCGATGGGAGCTCCGGTTGCCCGTGAAGAGCCGGTACAGCACGAGCAGGATCAGGGAGCCGACGATCGCGGCGATCCAGGTCGACAGCTCGAAGAAGCCGTCGATCGACTCGACGCCGAAGATGACCTTCCCCAGCCAGCCGCCCAGGAGCCCTCCCGCGATGCCGATCAACATGGTGACGATGATGCCGCCCGGGTCCTTGCCCGGGAGGAGCAGTTTGGCGATGGCGCCGGCCAGCAGGCCGATCAGTATCCAGGCGATGATGCCCATTTCTTCTCCTTCTTCCCCGCCGGAAACATGTGCCCTTATCGGATGCACACAATGAGCGCCGGCAAACCCGGCCTGCGCATTTCCGGTGTCCGGGCGCCCGCCCGGCGCCGGGCCGGGCCCTGATCGGCGTCCCTCCGGCTTCCAGGCGGCCGGGCACCACGGGGACATGAAGCTCCGTCAGAACTGTTGGCACAAGTGGTTGCGATGCGTACCATCGAGGCCCAACGGCGGCCTGAGAGCGCTCTCAGAGCTGGTGTGCGCTCGTGCTCGCTCTTCTCCCGGCCCGCCGTCACCCCCCACGGACGACTTCAAGGAGATCCCCCCACATGGCCTCTCGACACCAGCGTCCCCTTGGCCGCAGAAGGTTCCTTGCCGCTCTCGGCGGTGCCGCGGTGGCCGCACCCGCCGTCGCGGCGATCGCTCCCCAGGCCCTCGCGGACACGGTCTCGAAGAGCGGGACGTCCGCCGCGCAGACGCTTCCGCTCACGATCGTCAACAACAGCGGAGCCTTCGACAACGCCTCCGTCCACGTGTACATCGTGGGCAACCAGGGGGGCCGGCAGGTCCGTGTCACCCCCGACGGGACGCTCGCACCGATCTCCCTGTCGGACAACGGCAGCGACGGCTTCACCGACTACGCGATACCCCTGGCGAGCAGCGGCGAGACCCGGCTGTCCCTGCCGCAGATGTCCGGCCGGATCTACGTCGCCCTCGGCCAGAAGCTGAAGTTCAAGGCCGTGGTCGACGGCAACGGCCAGCCCGCCCTGCAGTACCCGGCGGGCTGGGTGTCCTCGGACCCCAACTACCGCGTCCTGCACGACTGTGCCGAGTTCACGTTCAACTCCGCCGGCATGTTCTGCAACACGACCATGGTCGACATGTTCAGCGTGCCGCTGAGCATCCGTCTGACCGGCGCCCGGAACCAGACGGCGGGCACCGTCCGCGCCGGCGGGCGGGCGGCCGCGTTCAACGCGCTGCGGCAGACCGAGGGATTCTCCAGGCTCGTCCTGGACGACCTGCGGGTCATCGCCCCCGGACACGGTCTGGACGCGGGGCTGTTCGCCGGGGACTACTTCGCGCCGTACATCGACGAGGTGTGGAGCACCTACGCGGGCAGGGATCTCAGGGTCACGACCAACGCGGGCACCTTCACCGGCCGGGTGCGCGGCGGACGGTTCACCTTCGACGGCCCGGCCTCCTTCGCCTTCGACAAGCCCTCCACCCGGGACGTCCTGTTCTGCCACGGCGCCCTCGCCGCCCCCAACGACGGCATGAGGGGTCCGGTCGCCGCGGTGCTCGGCGCCGGTTTCAACCGCTCGACCCTGCTGTCCTCGGCCACCCAGCCGACGACCGACGCCGCCTCCTTCTACCGCACCCCGATCACCAACCACTACGCCAAGGTCATGCACTCGATCACGGAGGACGGCCGGGCCTACGGGTTCGCCTTCGACGACGTGGCGGACTTCGCCTCGTACATCGAGGACAACGCCCCGAGCGAGATCCGGCTGACCCTCACGCCCTTCTGAGGCTCACGGCCCTCCGGGAGGCTTCCGCGGGCCCGGAAGCCCCCGTCCCGCCCACCGGTGCCCGCGGGTCCCGGCGGGCGGGACGGCGACGGCGGCGACGCGGGACTGCCGAGACGCACGCCTCACCCGCCCCCAGGGCGCGTCCCGGGGGGCGGGTGAGGTCTGCCGGTCAGCCCACGTCCCACAGGAACCGGTGGGTGTGGATGCCGAAGTACGGGAAGGACTGCACCTGCCGGACGCCCTCGATCGGGCGGACCACGTCGTTGACGAAGTCCAGCAGATCCCTGGGGCCGGGGGTGACGACCTCGACGAACAGGTCGAATCCGCCCGAGGTCAGCACCGCGTAGATCACTTCGGTGCGCTCGGCCAGCTGGTCGGCGACCACCCGGGGATCGCCGTCCACGGCGATGCCGAGCAGCGCCATGGCCTGCCCGCCCATGGCCATCGGATCGGTCACACCGACCACCTGGACGACCTTGGAGTCCAGCAGCCGCTGCAGCCGCTGACGGGCCGCGGACGCGGAGAGGCCCACCTTGGGCCCGAGATCCGCGTATGCGATGCGTCCGTCGGTCTGCAGCTCGCGCAGAATGGCCCGGTCGATCTCGTCCACGTGTCTCGCTCTCCCTCTCCGGCCGGCTCGGCCCAGCGTAACGGCGGCCGTCAGCCGTGCAGTTCGGACAGGGCGGCGGCGAAGACCTCGGTGTGCGTGTCCACGTCCTGCTCGGTGGTGTCGGGGCACATCAGCGCCATGTTGTGGAACGGTGTGAGCAGGATGCCCCGGTTGGCCAGATAGAGGTGGAGGAAGTCCTCCAGCTCGGGGTCGGCGGCGGCGGCCGACTCGGTGCCGGTGCGCGGGGCCGGGGAGGCGAAGCGGTACTCGGTGCGGGCGCCGAGACGGCTGACCGACCAGGGCAGGCCATGGGTCTCGATGCCCGCCCGGACACCGGCCTCGAAGCGCTCGGACAGCCTCTCCATGCGGGCGAAGGCGTCGTCGGTGAGGACGTGCTCGAGCGTGGCGCGCATCGCGGCGACCGACAGCGCGTTGCCCGCCAGGGTGCCGCCGACGCCGCCCATGTCCACCAGGTCCAGGTCGGTGCGGTCCAGCAGCCGGTCGGCGAGATCGGCGGACAGGCCGTAGGCACCGGCCGGGATGCCGCCGCCGATCGCCTTGCCGATGGTCAGCATGTCGGGCTCCAGGCCCCAGGCCGCGGTGCAGCCGCCCGGTCCCGCGGAGAAGGTGTGCGTCTCGTCGTTGACGAGCAGGGTGCCGTACTGCCGGGTCAGCTCGCGCACCCCGGCCAGATAGCCGGGCTCGGGCAGCACGATGCCGATGTTGGTGAGCGCCGGTTCCATCAGGACGGCGGCCACGTCGCCGTGGGCGAGTTCGCGCTCCAGCCGGTCCAGGTCGTTGAACTCGGCGACGCGGCTGGTCAGGGTGACGTCGCAGGGGGCTCCGACGTTGCCCTCGCGGGCGGTGCCGCGGCCGTCGGGGCCGACGACGATGAGCGACTCGTCGACACTGCCGTGGTAGCAGTAGCTGTTCACCAGGATCTTCGGGCGGCCGGTGACCGCGCGGGCGAGCCGGATCGCCCAGCGGTTGGCGTCGGTCGCGGTCAGCGAGAAGCTCCAGCGGGTGAGCCCGAAGCGCCGGGTGAGCTCCGCGCCGACCCATTCGGCGTCCTCCGTGGGCAGCATCGCCGTCGCCCCGCCCAGCTCGGCGTACCGCCGCGCCACCGCCTCGGCCACGGGTGCGGGCGAGTGGCCCGCCATGGCGCCGGTGTCGCCCAGGCAGAAGTCGATGTACTCGTGCCCGTCGATGTCGGTGACCCGGGCGCCCCGGGCGGAGTCCAGATAGCGGGGGAAGGCGCCGGCGGTCTTGTTCATCCAGGTCATCGGCACCCGGCCGAAGAGGTGGTCGGCGCGTTCGTGGGCGGCTTTGGAGCGGGGGTTGCGCCGTTCGGCCTCGGCGCTCTCGCGGGCGAGGAGACGGCGCAGACGAGTGCGGTCCATGAGGGCGTCCTGACGGTCGAAGACTGCGCATGACTGCGCATGACTGCGGATTGCGCGGATCGTACGCTCGAATCAGCTGCATCATCAAGAGGATGTCGCGGATGCGTGCGACGCGGCGACTGATTCATGCGCACAGAGGGCGCGGCCACCCTCTCCCGCCGGAGGCGGACCGGCCCTCTCCCGAGACTCGCTCCCCTGAGACGCGGACTCCCCCGCCGCGCCGCCGCCGGACCGGAAGGAAGCCTCCGCACAGAGGACGCAGCCCGCCCGGACGGACGCTGCCGCAGCCGGGCGGGGAACGGCTCGCGACGAGGACAGGGACCGACGGATGACGGGGAGGACGAAAGCGGAACGTAAACCAAAAAAGGGTAAAGAAATACGGAAATCCTGATTTCCGTACAGGCCCGGACAACTTGCCGCAGGACAACTTGCCGCGCCGTGCCGCCAGGAGTTGCCGTGCCGTGCCATCGGAAAGGAGTTCGACCGGGGGACATGGCCCGGCGCAGCGGCTGCCCGGCGTCCCAGGGTCCGCGGGGACGGGACCGGTCCCCCGCGCCGGTCCCGTCCCCGGGCACGACGAATCTACGGGCCCGGGGCAACCGCCGGGTACTGTGCCGATGCCCTCTCCGCCCGGCCGGGGACTCACCCGTGCACAGGTGAGTCCCGGATGCCCGCCTTCATCCGCCTTCGAGGGCGGGCGGTTCGAGGTCGCCCACGGCGAGGTGCGCCAGGACGACCTCGTACAGGTCCCGGCCGCCGTCGAGGAGCCGGCGCTGGAGAACGGGTTCCGCACCGCGTATGTGCTCCCGGACGGTCTGTGCGTGGATGCCGAGCAGCCGCGCGGCGCGCTCGGCATTGCCGCCGGCGGCGATCCAGGCGCGCAGCGTGCCGCGCAGGTCCCGGGTGCCGGCCGTCAGGCGGCCGAGGAGTTCGTGCGCCCAGCCGCGCAGCGCCGGACCGGCCAGCAGGTCGCCGAGGCGGACGGCTCCCGGACCGGCCGTCGTTCCGGGGGCCGTCCGGTGGCCGAGACCCGCCTGGGTGTTCAGGGCGAGGTGGACGGCGGCCCGGACGGTCAGACGGCTGAAGTCCGTGCCGAGCAGCCCCTCGACCCGCTCCATCCGGGCGCGCACCGTGTTGCGGCTCACTCCGAGGATCTTCGCGGTGCTGACGGCGGTGAACTCCAGGCCCAGCCGGGTGGTGGCGAGCAGTTCGGCGTACACGTGGTGCGGCAGGGTGTCCAGGGGGCGCAGCAGCCGGGCGGACCAGGCGTGCAGTGCCTCGGGGTCCATCAGGCGCTCGGGGCGGGTCCGTTCGGCGTACACGGCCGTGCGGTCCGGGCGGAAGCGGGCGACCGCGAGCGCGCTCACGGCCTGCCCGTACGCCGTCGCGGTCCGGGCCAGGCCGTGCCGGGTGCTGCCGCCGAGGAAGGTGTGCGGCCGTCCGTCCACCAGGGAGCGCAGTGTCTCGCCGGTGCTCTCGGCGGGGGCGAGCACGATCACGTGTTCGTCGACCGCCGGGCAGCGCACCACCAGGGCCCTTCCCCCGGTGGCCTCCAGGCACTCGGCGGCCAGCCGGTCGCGTGTGCCCCGGCGGGCTTCGAGGACGTAGACGCAGGCGGTGTCCGTGTCGAGCAGGCCGGGCCACAGGCCCGCGGCCACCCGGCGGGCCGAGACGGTGTCCTCGACCATCAGCAGTTGCAGGACGGCCAGCCGCAGCGCGGACGTGGCCTGTTCGAGGCGGCGTCCGGTCTCGTCGGTCCCGCGGGCCCGCAGCAGCAGGTCGAGCACGGCGGCGGTGCGGGTGACCATGTCGGCGGACCGCCGGTCGAAGGGCTCGGCGCGCAGGACGGCCAGGACGCCGGCCGGGGACGCGGGCGGACCGCCCACACGCACCAGGCGGATGTGGCGCCCCCGGTCCTGCAGCGCGGCGGCGGCCAGCCGGCCGGTGACCACGTCCGCGACCAGGTTCTCGTCCAGGCCCTCGGCCGGGGACGGCGGCTGCCCGGCGAGGAGGGTGCCGGTGCCGTCCAGGAGGCAGGCGGTCCCGTGCACGGAGGCGGCGAGCCAGGCGACGACCTTGTGTGCGTCCCGTCCGCCCGGCCGCAGCTGGTCGAGGAGTTCCTCGGCCCAGGGCGTCCGCGGGTCTTCTTCTGCCGGGGCCTCTTCCGGCCTCCCGTCGGTCCTGTCCTCGCGCCCGGTCATCTCCGCCCTCTTCTCCGCCGTACGTTCATGGCTTTGACCTCGGCTTTTCGGCCGAGGACGTTACCAGCGGACGGCTCGGCGGCCGGATCCGGAGCACCGTGCGGCCGGCGGGAGGAGGGCGGCTTCGCCGGCGTTTCACAGGGGGGAGGTGAGGCGGCCGGCGAAGCCGCGCGCCCGGGGCGGGGGGCTGCACCCGGGCGGTGTGTGAGTGCTGGTTCCCCGGTATCCGCCGGCTACTCCTGAAAAGCCGCACGAAAAGCCGGAGTACGGTGCTCCGTCGGCGGCGTGCGGAAGCACACGGCACGGGAACGGGACGGGCCGCTTGCGCGGCGACCGCCGGCGCACGGCATAAGCTCGGTGAATGGCGAAGTATTTCGATGTGCATCCCGACAACCCCCAGCCGCGCTCCATCCGCCAGATCGCGGACAGCATCCGTGAGGGGGCGCTGATCGCGTATCCGACCGACTCGTGCTACGCCCTCGGCTGCCGCCTGGGCAACCGGGAGGGCATCGAGCGGATCCGGGCGATCCGCCGCCTGGACGACCGGCACCACTTCACCCTGGTGTGCCGGAACTTCGCGCAGCTCGGCCAGTTCGTACGGATCGACAACGACGTCTTCCGTCTCATCAAGGCGTCCACGCCCGGCAGTTACACCTTCATCCTGCCCGCCACCCGGGAGGTGCCGCGCATGCTGCAGCACCCGAGGAAGAAGACCGTCGGGGTGCGCATTCCCGACCATGTCGTCACCCAGGCCCTGCTCGCGGAGCTCGGCGAGCCGCTGCTGTCCAGCACGCTGCTGCTGCCCGGCGAGGAGGAGCCGATGACGCAGGGCTGGGAGATCAAGGACCGGCTCGACCATGTCCTGGACGCCGTGGTCGACTCGGGCGACTGCGGCACCGAGCCGACCACGGTCGTCGACTTCTCCGGCGGGCAGGCCGAGATCGTACGGCGGGGGGCGGGCGACGTCTCACGGTTCGAGTGAGCCCCGCCGCGGGCCCCGCCCCCGTCGGTGGCGGACCCGCCGCCGACGGGGGCGGCCGGGCCGGTCACCAGCGGCCCGGCGCACTGCCCGTGATCGGCTCGGACGGCCTGCCGTCCACGCCGACCGGTACGTCGCCGGAGAGCATCACCCGGTGCATGATCCGCGGGTGACCGAGGCGGGTGTGGTCGCCGGGCGCGAGGTGGATGGTGGCCCGGTTGTCCCAGAAGGCCACGCTGCCCGGCTCCCAGCGGAACCGGACCGTGTACTCGGGCCGTACCGCCTGCTCGAGCAGCATCTGCAGGATCGCCGCGCTCTCGGCGCGGGAGAGGCCCTGGATCTGTTCGACGTAGTAGCCGTTGACGAACAGCACCCGCTCCCCGGTCTCGGGGTGGACCCGCACCAGCGGGTGCACGGTGGCGATCTGATGGTCCAGCAGATGCCGGACGTACGCGTCGTCGCCGGGCCTCGGCTGGTAGCCGACCCCGAGCCGGTGCTCGGCGCGCAGGCCGTCGACGAAGGCGCGCACCGGGGCCGACAGCCCGGCGTACGCGGCGGCCAGATTGGACCAGGTGGTGTCGCCGCCGTACGGCGGGACGGTCTCGGCGCGCAGGATGGTCGCGGCCGGCGGGTCGACACGGGCGCCGTGGTCGCAGTGCCAGCCGCGCAGCAGCGTGTGCCTGCGGCGCCGGAGCCACTCCTCGTGGTCCATGCCGTACCGTCCGCCGAGCTCCAGCCGGTCCGCGGTGGTCTCCACCTCGGGGAAATCCGGCGGCGACACGCTGCCCCGCCCGCGCAGCACCACGGGGTCGCCGAAGCGGCGGGCCAGGGCCACGTGCCGGGCGTGGTCCAGCCGCTGCCCGCGGAAGAACACCACCTTCCAGCGCAGCATCGCCGCGCGGATCTCCGCGACCACGCCGTCGTCGAGCTCCTCCGCCAGGTCCACCCCGGTGATCTCGGCTCCGATGTGCCCGGCGACCGGTTTCACCTCGATTCCGCCGGTCCGCCGCCCGTCCGCCGTGCTCCTGCCTGTGTCCGTCGTCATCAGCGCGCTCCGATGGTCGTCGTGACGGTCCTCACCGATCGTGGCAGCGATGTCCGCGCACGGCGACGGCGCCGGCCGGCCACGGGCGGGGCCTGCGGGCGGCGGAAGGAGGCGCGGCGGGCACCGGCGGCCGCGGTCGTGCCCCGGCACGCACGGGCCGCCGGGCCGCAGCCGGCGGGCCGGCCGGGTCAGTCGGCGGCGCCCGGTTTGGCCTGGTCGCGCAGGAAGTTGCTGATCTGGTGCGCCAGGCCGCCGGCTCCGCCCGCCGTGTGCACACCGGCGACGACGGACTCCTCGTACACACCGATGCCGCCGGTCCACAGCCTGCGCTCGGTCCACTCGTCGTCGACCCGCAGCTGCACCTGTACGTCGATCTGGGACAGGGCGGCCTCCGGTCCCGCCGCGTACAGCACCGCGGTGGCCCGGCGCAGCGGGTAGATGTCGTAGCCCTCGATGAACTGCGAGTTGCGCCAGTCGACGAACGCGCCCTCCCCGTCGGGGCCGATCCGTACGTCGATCTGCCCGTCCTCCAGGTGGACGCCGAAACGCCGCGCACCGCGGTTCTCGACGGTCACACGGAGACGGAAGTACGTCAGCCCCTCGGCGGCTTCGTCGCGTCCGCGCGGCGGCTCGGCCCGCTCCAGGCGGTGGACGCGGACCCGCAGACCGGCATGCTCGTCGTACTCCTGCCAGTCCCCGACCACATTCGGCTCGTACACAGTGCACCTCTCGACTTCCAGGGCTGCTTCCTATCCGCGCGCTCAGTGCACTGTCAAATGCGCGGAATGCACCGTGTCCCGGCAATTCCCCGTCTTTGATCACTGATCAAGCCGTATGCAGGAGGAATCCCCCGCCGGGCCGCGCGGGCGCCGGCGGGAGCGTGCCGCACATCACTCCGGTGGCCGCCCGCCGGACGCCGTCGGCAAGCCGGCCGACCGGTCCGGCGGGACGGGGCCGGGACCCGGGTGCGGCCATGGGCGCCGGGCCGCCCCGGCCGCGGGCACCGGCGGGTCACGATCGTGCGGCGCGCGGCCTCCGGAACCGTCGTGCCAGCGGGCCCGAAGAGCACCGCGGCACTCCCGCGCCGCACGATCGTGACC
>NZ_MUME01000371.1:0-122 GCF_002155915.1 Streptomyces thermovulgaris
GGGCGGCGGGCAGGGCACGGCCCCAGGAGTAGTGGCCGGCCGCGTAGCCGGCCGCGCACACCAGCGCGCCCAGCAGAAAGAAGATCACCAGGGGGTCCCGCCGGTCGCGCCGCCACCGCAGG
>NZ_MUME01000371.1:188-545 GCF_002155915.1 Streptomyces thermovulgaris
CCGGGCGGAGAGCACCGCGGCCAGACCGCCCAGGGTGGCGACCAGCCCGGTGAACTGGTGGCAGAGCAGGATCACCGCCCACAGCACCCCGAGCCCCGCCCAGGTCCGCCGTCCGGCGTGCGTGCGCAGCGCCCGGGTGAGCCACGCCCAGAAGTGGAAGGCGAGGCCGAGGGCGAACACGCTGGGGTACGACACCGTCAGCGCCAGGGAGTTCAGGGAGAGAAAGCCGCTCCAGTTGATGACGGACGTCCCCCAGAGCAGGACCAGGCTCAGGGCGGCCAGGGCGGGCGCCGCCCGGTGTGCGCTGAGCGTCCCGACGTACCGCCACACCCCCGTGGCCAGCAGCACGAGCCCGGC
>NZ_MUME01000372.1 GCF_002155915.1 Streptomyces thermovulgaris
GGGGACGGGCGACACGGCGGCGCGGGGACCGGAGACCGCCCGAGCCGGTGCTCCGGGGGGCGGGGACGCCTTCGCGCAGGCCCGCACCCCCCTTCCCCGGCAGCGGCAGTCGCCTCCCGCAGGACCCCGGCAGGAGTACGTGGACGCCTTCGACGAGGACGACGCCTTAACGCCACGGCCCCGCAAAGGCACGCCGTCCGCGGTGCCGTCCGTCCCGGCGGACGGGCGGGGCGCCGGGACCGGGCGCGGCACGGGCACCGCCGCGGGCACCAAGGGGCGGACGTACACCGGCATCGCGGCCGCCGCCGTCACCACCGCGCTCGCCGTCGTCGTCGCCGGACAGGTCGCCGACGGCCGCTCCGGCGCCGATGTGCGGGCGCACTCCGTGCCCGACCGCGGGGCCGCCGACGTCGCGGCCGCCGACGGCAAGCCGGCGGAACCGCCGCCGAGCGCGCCGGTGCTGACGTACGACCAGAAGATGAACATGAAGTACGAGCTCAGCCCCACCCTCAAGGGCCCGGGCGAGTTCGAGACGATCCCCGGCACCGCCAAGGCGCCCGGCAAGGGACGCACGTACACCTACCGGGTCGACGTGGAGAAGGACCTCGGCCTCGACGGCGAACTCTTCGCCGAGGCCGTGCACAGGACGCTCAACGACGACCGCAGCTGGGCCCGCGACGGCCGTGCCTTCGAACGGGTCTCCTCCGGCAGGCCCGACTTCGTGATCACGCTGGCCAGCCCCGGCACCACCGCCGTCTGGTGCGCCAAGTCCGGCCTGGACACCACCCAGGAGAACGTCTCGTGCGACTCGGCCGCCACCGAGCGCGTGATGATCAACGCCTACCGGTGGGCGCAGGGTTCGGAGACCTACGGCGACAAGATGTACGCCTACCGGCAGATGCTGATCAACCACGAGGTCGGCCACCGGCTCGGCTACGGACACGTCAACTGCGACAAGGACGGCGCCCTGGCGCCCGTGATGCAGCAGCAGACCAAGTTCCTGGAGCACGACGGAATCCGCTGTCTGCCCAACCCCTGGCCCTACCCCAGGGGTTGACCGTCGGCTGAGCGCGGCCCCGGGTGCGGTGTCCCGCACCCGGGGCCGCACTTTCAAGGCGTCGAACGCGTCCCGCACGGGAAAGTTACGCCTCTTCACCCCTTTTGATGGTGCGATGGACAACCGTCCGTCGCACCGCCCTCATGTCCGCATACGTTCGTCCCGCTGCGAGCCGTCGTACGGCGGGCGGCTTCCCGCACGGAGTGAACGAGAGGGAACGGGGGTGCACACGTGCGCATCGGACTGGTGACGGAGGGTGGCTATCCGTATGTGGGCGGTGACGCCGGACTCTGGTGCGAACGGCTCGTGCGCGGGCTCGGGCAGCACGAGTTCGACCTCTACGCGTTCAGCCGCGACCGCCGGCAGGAGCAGGCGGGCCGGGTGCCGCTGCCACCGCAGGTCGGCCGGGTCCGCACCGCACCCCTGTGGACCGCCGGGGACGACGGCGTCACCCACGGACGGCGTGCACGCCGGCGCTTCGCCGAGTGCTACGGCGAACTGACGTCGGTCCTGGCCACGATGGGCGGCGGCTCCCGTGACCGCGGCGAGACGCCCGGCCGCGACCGTAGCGGCGACGAGGCGGACCGTTTCGGCAGTGCGCTGTACGGGCTCGCCGAACTCGCCCGCGACGAGGGGGGACTGGCGGGCGCACTGCGCTCGGAGACCGCCGTCCGCGCGCTGGAACGCGCCTGCCGCGCGCCCGGCGCCTCGCGGACGGTGCGCGAGGCCCGTGTCCCGGACCTGCTCGCGGCCGCCGGGCACCTGGGGCGGGCGCTGACCCCTCTCACGGTCGACTGGTACGAGGACGACGGCCTCGGCGCCGCCGACCTCTGCCATGCGGCGGCCGGCGGCGCCGCGGCCCTGGCCGGGCTGCTCGCCCGTCACTTCACCGGTGTCCCCCTGCTGGTCACCGAGTACGGCGCGCATCTGCGCACGCACTACCTCACCACCGACGCCGGCAGGACCGCCCCGGCCGTACGCGCCCTGCTCGCCGCGTTCCACGGCGGGGTCGCCGCCGAGGCGTACCGGCGGGCCGCCCTCGTCACCCACGGCAACGCGCACACCCGCCGCTGGCAGGAGCGCTGCGGTGCCGACCGCGCCAAACTGCGCACCGTCCACCCGGGCATGGACGCCACCGCCTTCACCGAGGTCGGGGAGTCGCCGGAGACCGCCGATCCGGACACGCTGGTGTGGATCGGCCGCATCGACCCCGCCAAGGACCTGGTCTCCCTGCTGCACGCCTTCGCCCAGGTGCACACGCAGGAGCCGAGGGCGCGGCTGCGGATCGTGAGCACCGGGATCGGCTCCGACGGAGCGGCCTACCTGGGCCACTGCCGGGCGCTCGCCGCCCAGCTCTTCCCCGACGAGGCCGAGGGCCCGCACACCGTCGGCGACAACCCGGTGTCCTTCGAGGAGATCGGCACCCCGGAGGCCCCGACACGCGCCGAGGTGTACGCCTCGGGCGCCGTGATCGTCCTGTCGAGCGTCGTCGAGGGCTTCCCGGCCGGTCTCGTCGAGGCGATGTTCTGCGGCCGTGCGACGGTCTCCACGAACGTCGGCGCGGTCGTGGAGGTCATCGGCGGCACCGGACTCGTCGTCCCCCCGCGCAATCCGCGGGCGCTCGCCGAGGCATGCCTGGCACTGCTGCGCGACCCCGAGCGCCGTGTGCGCCTGGGGGCCGCCGCCCGCGCCCGCGCGCTCGAACTGTTCACCGTCGAGCAGAACGTCGCGGCGTTCCACGACATGTACCTCGAGATCGTCGCGCGCTCCCCGGACCGGCACGCCGTTCCCGGCGGGACCGACGACCCCCTCCCGTTCGCCACTCCGGCCGAGGCGCATCTGCCCGGCAGCTGGACCGGACTTCCCGGCCGCGCCGCGGATCCCCCGGAAACCGGCGCGACGGCACCCCGCCCGACCCCCGTGACCACCCTGGAGGTCCCCGGATGAGCGGCCCGGTGAGCGACCTGGAAGACCTGGAAGAACAGGGAGAGCAGAGAGAGCGGGGAGAGCAGGGAGAGCAGGGAGGACGGCGAGAGCAGGGAGAGCAGGGAGAAAACGGCCGCCCCTGCGTCGCGGCCGCCTCCGCCCGTCCCGCCGGGAGCTCCGGCGAGCCCTCGGCCCCCGGCCGCGGTCCGTCCGCACCCTCCCGGCGCGGCGCCGCCGACCCGGTCAAGACGCTGATGCACCGGCACCGCGACCTGTGCCGGCAGGCCGTCGACCCCCTGGAGATCGCCGCCGGCCTGGAGGCGCACGGCGTCACCGACCGCACCGCCGCCCGCTTCCGCCACCGCGACGTCTTCTCGCTCGCCGAGGAGATGTACGCCCGGATCTCCCGCGACACCGGGACACCGGCGCGCCCCGAGGCCGCCGCCGTGCCCCCGATGGGTCTGGGCCCGCTCGCGCTCGGCCTGCTGCCCGGCGTCCTGGGCGCGGTCGCCGTGGCCGGGCTGCGCCTGACCGAGGGCCGGACGCGCCTGGCCGTCGCCGCGCTCGGCGTCCTCGCCGTGGGGCTGGGGCTGCGGGCCATGCTCCGCCACGGCCCGCTGAGCACCGGCGGACGCACACCGGCCGGCGCGCACGCACCCGGCACGCGCGGGTGGACCTGTCTGCTGCTCGCCTACGCCCTCCTCGGCGACGGTCTGCTGGACGCAGCCCTCACCGGCGGCCCCGACGCACTGCCCGACGGCACCGCGGCCGGGG
>NZ_MUME01000373.1 GCF_002155915.1 Streptomyces thermovulgaris
ACGAAATGAGCGGATCTCAGGGCCGAGGTGTCCGCGGGCTGAGACGCCGCTCCACCGTGCCTCTACTCGGCCTCCCGCGTGCCTTCCCGCCCGGCGTCCCGCGCGGTGTCCTGTGCGGCGTCCTGTTCGACCGCCCGCCGCAGCCGCGCGGGACGCCGGGCGGGAAGGCACGCGGGAGGCCGAGTAGAGGCACGGTGGAGCGGCGTCTCAGCCCGCGGACACCTCGGCCCTGAGATCCGCTCATTTCGGGCGCCGCTGTCCGAAGGGTGGACAGCGGCCCGGCAAATCGGGCAAAATGCACGGCTTCCGGTTGGGGGACCACCGCCCCCTGGCTAACCTGCGGGTATGGCCCTCGGAACCGCATCCATCAGGACTGATCGCGCACGCACCGTGCGTGACATCCTCGCCACCGGCAAGCCGACGTACTCGTTCGAGTTCTCGGCGCCGAGAACCCCGAAGGGCCAGCGGAACCTGTGGAACGCGCTGCGCAGGGTCGAGGCGGTCGCACCGGACTTCGTCTCCGTGACCTACGGCGCGGGCGGTTCCACCCGTGAGGGCACGGTCAAGGAGACCGAGCAGATCGCCGCCGACACCACCCTCACCCCGGTCGCGCACCTCACCGCCGTCAACCACTCCGTCGCCGAGCTGCGCAACATCATCGGCCAGTACGCCGACGCCGGCATCCGCAACATGCTCGCCCTGCGCGGCGACCCGCCCGGCGACCCCATGGGCGAGTGGGTCCCGCACCCGCAGGGGCTGATGTACGCGGCCGAACTCGTCCGGCTCATCAAGGAGTCGGGGGACTTCTGCGTCGGTGTCGCCGCCTTCCCCGAGATGCACCCGCGGTCGGCCGACTGGGAGACCGACGTCAGGCACTTCGTCGACAAGTGCCGCGCCGGCGCCGACTACGCCATCACGCAGATGTTCTTCCAGCCGGAGTCCTACCTCCGCCTGCGCGACCGCGTCGCCGCGGCCGGCTGCGACACCCCGATCATCCCCGAGGTCATGCCGGTCACGAGCGTGCGGATGCTCGAGCGGCTGCCCCTGCTCAGCAACGCCACCATCCCGGACGGCCTCAAAGAGCGGATCCTCACAGCGAAGGACGATCCGGCGGCGGTACGCTCCATTGGAATCGAGTTCGCCACGGAGTTCTGCGCGCGGCTGCTGGCCGAAGGAGTGCCCGGACTGCACTTCATTACGCTCAACAACTCCACGGCAACATTGGAAATCTACGAGAACCTGGGCCTGCACCACACGCCGCAGGCCTAGACCGGCCGCCTCCGTATGCGACACACTGCGTAGCGGCCACTGGGAGAGGGGCGTACATGGGCTGGACGGTCCTCTACATCGCGTTCGGCATCGTCGCGCTGTGGCTGCTCGGCGAGGTACTGCTGCAGTACAAGGCACGCCTGCGCTGGCGGCTGCTCGCCTTCGTGGGCTTCCTCGGTGTCGTCCTCGGTGTACTGATCCCGTCCGTCGTCGTCATCGGTCTGGGCGCGTCCGCGTTCGCGGTCGGCCAGACCTTCGTCACACTGTCCTTCCGCCGCGGCTTCGCGGCCGGCTGGGCGGTCGGCCGTCCCGGCGCCGACGGAGAGGGGAAGCCGTCGCGCCGCCGCGGCAGGGACGAGGACGAGGAAGCGGCACCGGAGGTCTCCGACCTCGGGACGGACGACGGCGCGGACGGCGCCCGCAGCGACACCGGCACCATGCGGGCCCTGCCGGGCTACGAGAACCTGTCGTACGACCACGACGACGACCACGACGACGTCTTCACCCCGCAGCCGCGCTCGGGCGGCGGGGAGGCCACCACGGTGTACCAGCCGCAGCCCCTGCCCGAGGACACCGGCTCGTACGGCGTCTACGGCGGCTCGGGCCGGCAGGCGGGCACGGACCGGACCCAGGACCAGTACGCCACCGCCGAGCAGAGCTACGCGTACGACTACTCGGGCTACGGGCAGCAGGGATACGGCTACGACGCCTCCGGCCAGCAGCAGTACGCCGGTTACTCCGACCCGTACGCCGGCACCCAGACCTACGACGGCACCTCCTACGCCGCCGGCTACGGCGGCCAGCAGGACTACGGGCAGCAGGGCTACGGCACCCAGGACGCCTACGCCGGCACGGGCTACGGCGGCGACACCCCGGCCGGCGGGGTCTGGGTCCCGCAGCAGCGCAACGACGAGTCCTACGGCGGCGAACTCCCGCAGGAGCAGCAGACGTACCCGTACCAGGGCGGCACCCAGGACCGGCAGCACGGCTCGGGCTTCGGCGAGCAGTACCGCTTCTGACCGCCGCCCGGCTCACTGGGAGCCGCGGAACTCCGGCCCCTCCACGATCAGTCCGGCCACCAGCGCGCCCGACATCCCGGCGTGCGGCAGCCCGCCGCCGGGATGCGCCCAGCCGCCGAGGGCGAACAGACCCGGAAGCGCGGTGCTGTTGGCCGGGTGCAGCAGGCGTCCCTCTGCCGCGGCGAGCGCCGGCGCGGGAACGGCGCCGCCCTCCGCGCCCGTCGCCCGGGCGATGTCGGCCGGGGTGCGGATCTCCTGCCACAGGATCCGGTCGCGCAGCCCGGGCACGGCACGCGAGGCGGCGTCGATCATGCGGTCGGCCTGCTCCTGAAGCCCTTCCGAGACCCCCGCCGGGACCGTCGCCGTGAGCCTGACCGCCTCGTGCCCGGCGTCCGGGACCAGCGCCGGGTCGTCCGGACGGAACACCGTGACCGTGGGCTGCGCGGGCAGGCGGGGAACCGGGCCGAACAGCGCGTCGAGCTCGGCCTCGCGGTCCGGTGCGTGGACCACCGTCCGATGGGCCGTCCCCTCGGGCCGGCCGCCGCGCAGCGCCAGCAGCACGGTGAGACGGCTGGGCGCCCCCGGCTGGGGCGGCACCTCTCCCGCACCCCGAAGGGACGTGCCCCGGACCATGCCCTCCAGCGCCCGGGGGCCGGTGCCGGCGACCACGAAGTCCGCCTCGGCCACGGTCCCGTCGGCGAGCTCGACCCCGGCCGCCCGCCCGTCCTTCTCGACGATCCGCGTGACCTCGGCGCCGAAGACGAACTCGACCCGGCGGGCCAGGCACCGCTCGTACACGGCGCGCGCCAGCTCGCGCAGACCGCCGCGGACGTACCAGGTGCCGAAGGCGTGCTCCATGTACGGCAGCACGGCGGCGCTCGCCGGGGCCGTCCGCGGATCGAGTCCGTACGCCAGCGCATGGCTCTCCAGCAGGGCGGCAAGACGCGCGTCGCGCAGCTCCCAGGCCCCGACCTCGGCGAGCGTGCCGGCCCGGCGGGTGCGCAGCAGGCGCCTGTGCGGGACGGCCGGGTAGGGCTCGCGCTCGGCCAGCACGGACCAGTTGGGCCACAGGGGCTCCTCCAGCAGCGGACGCCGGCAGCGGTCCCAGGTCTCGCGCGCCCGCACCAGGAAGTCGCCCCAGCGCCGGCCGGCGCCCGCCCCCAGGGCCTCCTCCAGGGCCGCGACGACACCCCCGCGGGAGGCGTTGGGCAGGGACACCTCGGTGCCGTCCGCGAAGACGTGCCGCGCCGACGGGGTGACCTGGACCAGCTCGACGCAGTCCTCCAGCGGCTCCTTGCCGGTCTTGACGAACAGGTCGCGGTAGACGGCGGGCAGCGGCAGCAGCCCGGGCCCGAGGTCGAAGGCGAAGCCGTCCCGCTCGGCCCGGCGCACCGCGCCGCCGTAGGTCTCCGTCCGCTCGAACACCGTCACCCGGTGCCCCGCGACAGCCAGCCGGGCAGCCCCTGCCATCGCGCCCATCCCAGCACCGACCACCACGATTCGTCCCATGCCGGCGACTGTAGCGACCCGCGCCGGCGGCCCCGTCCGCACCCCACCGGCCGGCGGCCTTCCCGCGGGTGCGGCACGGCCGGGGCGCGGGGATGAGCACGCGGGACTGAGTATCCGTACCTAGTCGGTGAAATGAGTACGCGCGCGGATGAGCAGGAAGGCGCGTGGACGGGAGAGTGGAGGCACGGAACGGGGTCCGGCGCCGGCACCGCCGACACGGGGCGGCGGAACGGCGCGGCCCTCGACCGCTCCTTCCGCCGGCCCGGATCGGCGGGAGCGAGGCAGGGGGACGAAACCCGGAGAACCCCGGAGAACAGGGGGAACGGGGGGACAAGGGGAACCGACCGGCCCGACCGACCCGGCCGAGGGGG
>NZ_MUME01000374.1 GCF_002155915.1 Streptomyces thermovulgaris
GTGTGCACACCCGCCCGCCGCGCCGTCCGTGCGGCGGGCGGACCGCTTCCGTCCCGGGTCACCGCCCGGTGACGTCCCCGGGCGCCCCCGTCACCGGCGGCTCGCCCAGCTCCGCCAGCGCCGCCTGCGCCTCGGGCACGGCCAGCGGGGAGAAGCAGGGGTTGGTCCGCAGCGCCCTCTCCAGATGCCGCCGGGCCGGACCGGGCCGCCCCAGGCTCCGCTCGATCATCCCCCGGTGATAGGCGTACAGCGCGTTGCGCACCCCGCCGCCCCCGGCCGTCTCCGTGGCCCTCCGGGCGAACGTCAGCGCCTCCTGGTCCCGCCCGGCCCGGTGCAGCGCCCACGCCAGGGCGTCGGCCACCGCCGTCCCCGGCTGCCGCCGCCACTCGGCGCGCAGCCGCCGCACCGCGGACTCGGGGTCGCCGTGGTCCGCCTCGAACCGTCCCAGCACCAGTTCCTCGTCGACGCCGGCCGCCGCGCTGTGCCGGATGCGCGTCCGCAGCAGGGCGTACTGCGCCGCGGCCTCCTGCCGCCTCCCCAGCGACTGGTACAACTCGCCCAGCTCCAGGAGGTGTTCGGGCCGCGGCTGCTGCGCCAGCGCCCTGCGGTACGCCGTCAGCGCCTCCGCCGTGCGGCCCAGCGCGGCCAGCGTCCGCCCCCGTCCGGCCTCCGCCGTCCGCAGGCCGGGGTCGAGCCGCAGCGCCGTGTCGAAGTACCGCAGCGCCTCCCTGAGGTTCCCGCGCTCGAACGCGATGCGGCCGGCCTGCTCCAGATACGCGGCCCGCTCGACGGGCGAGGCCGCCGAGGCCGCCGCGTCCGACAGCTGGGCCGCCGCGTCCTCGCGCCAGCCCCGGCTCCAGTACACGGCCGCCGCCTTGGCCATCACGGCCGGGGAGCGGTGCCGGCGCAGCAGCTCGTCGAGGGCCTCCTGGGCGGCCTCGTGGTCGCCCAGCCCGAGGAAGGCGTCGATCAGCAGCGCATACGCCGTCCACCGCCCGGGCTCCACCCGCAGCGCCTTCTCGCCCCAGGAACGGGCCGCGGCGAAGTCCCGCCGCTCGTTCGCCAGCGCCGCCAGCCCCTCCAGTGCCCGGACGTTCCCCTCCGGGCGCAGCCGCAGCGAGGTGCTCAGCGCCGCCTCGGCCCTCGTGTAGTCCGCGCCGTCGGCCGTGCGCCGCCCCCGTTCGACGTAGGCGACCCCGAGCACCGCCCAGGCCCGCGCATCCCGCGGCTGCGCCCGCAGATGCCGCTCCCGCTCGGCGATCAGCGCCGTCAGCCCGGGCGGCGAGGCCGGTGCGCCGGCACTCAGCGCGGTCAGCGCCGCCCGCCCGGGACCCGGTCCGGGCGCCGGCGCGGGCGCCCTCACCGCGGGCCGCTCGACCGGTGGCGCCAGCAGCACCGCACCGAGCACGCCGCCCGCCACGAGCAGCACGAGGAGCACCCGGCGCAGCAGAGGAGGCAGAGGGAAGGGGCGGCGCGGCCGGACCGGCGGCGCCGGGGCCGGGCTCTGCAGAGGGTTCTCCATGGCGCACACTGTGCGTCAATACGACTATCGCAATCCGGAAGGCGGAGGGACGAGGCCCACGGGTTCACACCGATGGCCGTGAGTGCGACGCTGTGTTCGTGAGCCGTACAACAACCGTCCCCGACGAAGCCCGGGGCAGCCTCACCGACCGGCTCCTCGCGGGCCTGCCGGCCGATGCGGTCCTCAGCGATCCCGACGTCACGGTCTCCTACGCCAACGACATGGCGAGCTTCTGCCCGTCCGGCGTCCCGGCCGTCGTCGTCCTGCCGCGCACGGTGGAAGAGGTGCAGCACGTCATGCGCACCGCCACCGAGCTGCGCGTCCCGGTGGTCCCGCAGGGCGCCCGCACCGGCCTGTCCGGCGCGGCCAACGCCTCCGACGGCTGCATCGTGCTGTCCCTGACCAGGATGGACCGCATCCTGGAGATCAACCCGGTCGACCGGATCGCGGTCGTCGAGCCGGGCGTCGTCAACGCCGTGCTGTCCCGCGCGGTGGGCGAGTACGGGCTGTACTACCCGCCGGATCCCTCCAGCTGGGAGATGTGCACCATCGGCGGCAACATCGGCACCGCCTCCGGCGGCCTGTGCTGCGTGAAGTACGGGGTCACCGCCGAGTACGTGCTCGGCCTGGACGTGGTCCTGGCCGACGGGCGGCTGATGTCCACCGGCCGCCGCACCGCCAAGGGCGTCGCCGGCTACGACCTGACCCGGCTGTTCGTCGGCTCCGAGGGCTCGCTCGGCATCGTCGTGCGCGCCGTTCTGGGACTGAGGCCGAAGCCGCCGCAGCCGCTGGTGCTGGCCGCCGAGTTCGCCTCCGTGACCGCGGCCTGCGACGCGGTGTGCCGGATCATGGCGGAGGGACATGTGCCCTCGCTGCTGGAGCTCATGGACCGCACGACGGTGAAGGCCGTCAACGACTTCGCGCACATGGGCCTGCCGGAGAGCACCGAGGCGCTGCTGCTGGCCGCCTACGACACCCCGGACCCGGCCGCCGACCTCGCCGCGCTCGGCGCGCTGTGCGAGGCGGCCGGTGCCACCCAGGTCGTGCCCGCCGACGACGCCGCCGAGTCCGAGATGCTGCTGCAGGCGCGGCGGCTGTCGCTGACCGCGCTGGAGGCGGTCAAGGGCACGACGATGATCGACGACGTGTGCGTGCCGCGGTCCCGGCTCGGCGAGCTGCTCCAGGGCGTCGAGCGGATCGCCGAGAAGTACCGGCTCACCATCGGGGTCTGCGCGCACGCCGGCGACGGCAACACCCACCCGACCGTCTGCTTCGACGCCCGCGACCCCGACGAGTCGCGGCGCGCCCGTGAGTCCTTCGACGANNTCACGGGCGAGCACGGGGTGGGCGTGCTGAAGAAGGAGTGGCTGGCGCGGGAGATCGGCCCGGTGGGGATCGAGATGCAGCGGGCGATCAAAAAGGTCTTCGATCCCCTGGGCATCCTCAACCCTGGCAAACTGTTCTGATCACGGCTGTTGAGTACATGTGCGAGGTTGCCCGGAAAGGAGTAGGTCCGGACGGACCTGCGGTACCGGGCGCCCCGGTCTGGTAGATGTGGAGCCCCCATACGACCCCCGAGCAGACATGGGACGACGGACATGAGCGCCCCGACCCCGGCACCCGGTGAGGACAGGCCCCGCGAGGGGTGGTACCCGGACCCGTCCATTCCTGGATACGTCCGGTACTGGAACGGCTCCGCCTGGGTACCGGGCACCAGCCGGCCGGCACCGGCCAAGGGCGAGCGGCTCGGCCCGCCGCCCGGCGTGCGCCCCGCGCAGCCCGCGGCGGTCGAGGAGACGGGCCCCCACTTCTTCGACGAGGACCCTCCCGAGTCCGCACCCGAACCGGACCCGGCCCCGGGCGAGCCGGCGCCGGCGTGGGGCGCCGTCCCCTCCCAGCAGTCCGGCCCCGGCGGCGACCGGGACCGCCGTGTCTCCTGGGGAGCCGACCCGAGGATCTCCCACATGGCGCAGGCCCGCCCCTCGGGAACGCCGGGCGACGACTCCGGCGCCCCGGCTCCGGCCGCCCCGGTCGACCGGAAGACGATGACCTTCCGACCGGTGGCGCCGAAGACCTTCCCGGCCCAGGGCGCCTCCGCCCCGGG
>NZ_MUME01000375.1 GCF_002155915.1 Streptomyces thermovulgaris
GGGAAGGCGACCCGGACCACCACCCCGCCCAGGTCGCCTTCCCCTACCCCGACGGCTGCGGCAGCTGGCAGCAGGCCGATGTGCGCACCGCCCGCGACCGGCTCGGCTGGCGGCCCCGGATCAACCTCGAGGAGTCCCTGGCCGACATCTGGATGGAGGCGGCATGCCGTATCTGACCAGCACACCGGCGGGAACCTCGGGCACCGAGATACGCACCGGCTTCGGCGCCCCCGGCTGCGCCCATCCCCTTCTCGCCGGGGCCGAGTGGGCCGAGCTCGCCCGCCCCGGCACACCACTGCACTGGGTCGTCCTCAATGTCGCCGACGGCCCCGGCATCCAGCCCGACCCGCACTGCCTGGAAGCGGCCGGACGCCTGCGCAACGCGGGCGTCCGCGTCCTCGGCCGCCTCGACGCCGCGCACGGCGCCCGGCCCCTGGCCGAGCTGATCACGGACGCGCGCCGCTACCTCGAGTGGTACCGGGCCGACGGCTTCTTCCTGGAGCACTGCCCGGCGGACCGGGCCACTCTGCCCGAGATCCGCCGTGCGACCGGCGCGCTGCGGGCCCTGCACGACGGCGCCCACATCGTCCTCGGTCACGGCATCCACCCGTACCCGGGCTATGCCGAGAACGCCGACCAGCTGGTGACCTTCCGCGGTCCGTGGAGCGACTACCGCTGGTCGCAGGCGGCGGAGTGGACCGCCGACTACCCGCCCGAGCGGTTCTGCCACCTGGTGCACGGCCTTCCGCGCAGCCACCTCGACGAGGCACTGCGCATCGCCCGCTGGCAGGGCGCGGCGACGATCTGGTTCACCGACCGCACCGGCCGTGAGGGCTTCGCCGACCCCTGGGAGAGCCTGCCCGGTTACTGGGACGAGATCATCTCGCGCATCGGAACGGGTGTCTCGGAATGAAGGAGGGCGTGGCAGTGTTACGAAGAGAACAACTGTCGTGATTGACCGATCAACGGAGTCCCCGTGTCGCTGCCACCCCTGGTCGAGCCGGCTGACGAGCTCACCGTAGACGAGGTTCGCAGGTACTCCCGCCACCTGATCATTCCCGATGTCGGGATGGCCGGGCAGAAGCGGCTGAAGAATGCCAAGGTGCTCTTCGTGGGCGCCGGTGGCCTGGGTTCGCCGGGGCTGATGTACCTGGCCGCGGCGGGCGTGGGCACACTCGGCATCGTGGAGTTCGACGAGGTCGACGAGTCGAACCTGCAGCGCCAGGTCATCCACAGCCAGTCCGACATCGGCCGTCCCAAGGCCGAGTCCGCCCGGGACACGATCAAGGGCGTCAACCCGTATGTGAACGTGGTCCTCCACCAGGAGCGGCTCGAGGCCTCCAATGTGAAGGAGATCTTCAGCCAGTACGACCTGATCGTCGACGGCACGGACAACTTCGCGACCCGTTACCTGGTCAACGACGCGTGCGTGCTCCTGGGCAAGCCGTACGTCTGGGGCTCGATCTACCGCTTCGACGGTCAGGCCTCCGTCTTCTGGTCCGAGCACGGCCCCTGCTACCGCTGCCTCTACCCGGAGCCCCCGCCCCCCGGCATGGTTCCCTCCTGCGCCGAGGGCGGCGTCCTGGGCGTGCTGTGCGCGTCCATCGGCTCCATCCAGGCCACCGAGGCCATCAAGGTCCTCACGGGCATCGGAGAGCCGCTGGTCGGCCGTCTGATGATCTACGACGCCCTGGAGATGCAGTACCGCCAGGTCAAGGTCCGCAAGGACCCCAACTGCGCGATCTGCGGCGAGAACCCGACCGTCACCGAGCTCATCGACTACGAGGCCTTCTGCGGCGTCGTGTCCGAGGAGGCCCAGGCGGCGGCCGCCGACTCGACGATCACTCCCAAGCAGCTCAAGCAGTGGATCGACGAGGGCGAGAACATCGAGCTCATCGACGTCCGTGAGCCGAACGAGTTCGAGATCGTCTCCATCCCGGGCGCCCGGCTGATCCCGAAGAACGAGTTCCTCATGGGCAACGCCCTGGAGAGCCTCCCGCAGGACAAGAAGATCGTCTTGAACTGCAAGACGGGTGTCCGCAGTGCGGAAGTCCTCGCCGTGCTGAAGTCCGCGGGCTTCTCGGACGCGGTGCACCTCGGCGGCGGCGTGATCGCCTGGGTCAACCAGATCGAACCGGAGAAGCCGGTCTACTGATCAACCTTTCCGCTGACCGGCGGGCCTGACGAAGCCCACGGCTCTGACCAGTTCAGATGCTGTGGGCTTCTGTCGTTGTCGGTCGACGTCGGCTGACCTTGGACGGCCCAGGGACGGCCCCAGAACTTCAAACCGGGGCATCACATCAAGGGGCGCTGACCACCTCGATGCGAACTATCGGCTGGGTGGTCATTGAGGTCTGTTGGACTGCTCAGCCGGCCGTCGCTGGTTGTTGGCGGGTGGTTGTGGCTGCGGTGGTTGCTGTACTCCGCTGCTGTACTGCCACCACGACCTCGCGCCCGTGAAACTGCTCATCAGATCGAGACGGTGAGCTGGCCGGGTACCTGGACAAGACGGTGCAGCCGGTTGAGGGTCCGGCACTATGGATGCGGCCTGTGTGCCCTGAGGAGGGCTGGGGAGGTGATCACGGGTCGGCGGGCTACACTTCCCGTAACCGGACTCAGTCCTGAAGTGCCCAGAACGTCGTTTGCCGCGCAAGCCGTCTGTGCAGGTCAAACCCATGATCAACGAGAATGTGATGCGCGACACACAGATCTGGAGTGGCTGGCGCTTGCCGTCGCGCATCGGGCATCATCGACGCAGGTCACAGCCCCCTCCAGACGGGAAGGGTTCCTCTGGAGTTGAAGCCCGAAGGGCATAGAAACAGGGGTGTGTACAGGGGGAGGTATGTCGCACGGTTCCTCTGGAGTTGAAGCCCGAAGGGCATAGAAACGTCCACAGTGGCAGCCCGAGCCAGATTAAGGGCTGTCCCGTAACTGCTGGTCGCAGGTGAGATGATCATGGTGTGGCTGGTGTGATCACGGCGTCGGAGCCGTCCTGGATAGCCCCGTTCACCGGGCTGAGCCCGCGACAGTTCGGCAAGCTGATCACCGCGCTGCGGCGTGAGGGCGCCGATCCGGTCCGCAAGGGCCGG
>NZ_MUME01000376.1 GCF_002155915.1 Streptomyces thermovulgaris
GCCCATGTGCATGCACCACGAACTCAGCTACACCCACGCACCGCCCGGCCTGCTGCTCCTGGCCTGCCTGACACCGCCCCGCACCGGCGGGGCCACCGCCCTCGCCGACGCCTCCGCCGTCCTGGACGCGCTCCCGCCCCGCCTGGTGCGGCGGTTCGAGGAGGAGGGCTGGCTGCTCACACGGACGTACCACGACGAGATAGGGGCCTCCTGGGAGGAGGCGTTCGGCACCGGCGACCCGGCCGCCGCCGAGGACTACTGCCGCACCCACGCGATCGACTTCCACTGGCAGCCCGACGGGGGCCTGCGCACCCGCCAGCACCGTCGTGCCGTGGTGCGTCACCCGGTCACCGGCCGGCGCTGCTGGTTCAACCAGATCGCGTTCCTGAACGAGTGGACCATGCCCCCGGAGGTACGGGAGTACCTCGTCGACCTCTACGGCCCCGACGGGCTTCCCTTCACCACCCGCTTCGGGAACGGCGACCCGATCGGCGAGGACGTCGTCCAGCTGATCAACACGGTGTACGAGCGCCACACCGTGCGCGAGCCGTGGCGGGCGGGGGACCTGATGCTCGTGGACAACGTCCGCACGGCCCACGACCGGGAGCCCTTCGAGCCGCCGCGCGACGTGGTCGTCGCCATGGCCGAGCCGCTGCCCCCGTCCGTCTGCGCACCGGCCCTCGAGGGGAGCGTCCGATGACCCTCCACCGTTTCGACACCCCCGCCATGAGGACCGCGACGTCCGAGGAGCCGGAGGCACCCGGGGCGCCCGGGGCGTTTGAGGGGCCCGAGCCGGGCACCGCACCGTCGCCGGTCGCCGTGCCGCCGTTCGCGGTGGTCCCCGGCGCCCAGGTCCAGCAGGTCCTGCGGGGCCGGGAACGGCAGATCGTGGACCTCGTCGAGGCCACCTACCGGCTGCACGCCGCCGGGGACTCGGTCAACCCGCCGTCGTACTTCCTGCGCTTCCCCGACCGGCCCACGGCGCGGATCATCGCACTGCCCGCCTCGATCGGCGGCCGCACGCGGGTGGACGGAGTGAAGTGGATCTCCAGCTTCCCCGGCAATGTGCAGGCCGGCATCGCGCGAGCCTCGGCCGTCCTCATCCTCAACGACCACGACACCGGCTACCCGTTCGCCTGCCTGGAAGGCTCCGTCATCAGCGCGAGCAGGACGGCCGCGATGGCCGCGTCGGCGGCCGGCCGGCTCAGCCGCCACCGCCGGCGCCCCACCCGCATCGGATTCTTCGGAACGGGCCTGATCGCCCGGTACGTCCACACCTATCTGACCGCGACCGGCTGGTCCTTCGACCACATCGGCGTGCACGACCTGTCCGCCGACAGCGCGGCCGGTTTCCGCGCCTTTCTGCGGGGGACCGCCACGGGCCGGATCACCGTGCACACCGGCCCCGAGCAGCTGATCCGCTCCAGCGACCTGGTCGTCTTCGCCACCGTCGCCGCACGACCCCATGTCATGGACCCGGCCTGGTTCGGCCACAACCCCCTGGTGCTGCACGTGTCGCTGCGCGACCTCGCCCCCGAGGTCCTGCTCGCCTCGGCGAACGTCGTCGACGACGTCGACCACTGTCTCAGGGCCGACACCTCACCGCACCTGACCGAACGGCTCACCGGCAACCGGGACTTCCTCACCGGAACGCTGGACGACGTCATGGCCGGCCGGGTGTCGCTGCCGGACGACCGGCCCGTGGTGTTCTCCCCCTTCGGCCTCGGAGTGCTCGACCTCGCCGTGGGCAAGTACGTGTACGACGAGGTGGCCGGCGCCGGACGGCTGCACGTCGTCGAGGACTTCTTCCACGAGCTGCGACGCCATGGGTGAGCAGATGCCCCGGAGGAGCCGGGGGAGCGGCTGCGGCGGACGGACGACGCGCCGGCCGGAGGCGGCGGACGGCACCCGGTCGCAGGCCGCGGGCCCCGCGGGACGCCGGGAGGAGGCGGCCGCCGGCCGGCGGGGCGTGCTGCGTCCGGGTCCGTTCACGTCGATTCTCCCTGGAGTGCACCGTCCCGGCAGGGAATGTCATCGAAGCGTGTTCTCATGGAGGCATGATCGAAGAGACGGAGACCTGGAGGTCCTCTTTGGACGAAAGACTGGCGGAAGAGTTCCTCGGGCGTCACGCGGCCGATGTGGAGGAGGAGATCCGCAAGGCGGCCGCGGTCGAGATCATGCCCCGTTTCCGCAGGCTGGCGGAGCACGAGGTGGACCAGAAGTCCGGGCCGCACGACCTGGTGACGGACGCCGACCGGCTGGCCGAGCGGCACCTCACCGACGCGCTCGGCGCCCTGCTGCCCGGCTCCGTCGTGGTCGGCGAGGAGGCGGTGCACGCCAACCCGCTGGTCTACGAGGCACTTCAGGGAGAAGCCCCCGTCTGGATCATCGACCCCGTGGACGGCACACGGCAGTTCGTGCACGGCGACCCCGGCTTCTGCACCCTGGTCGCACTCGCCCACCGGGGAGTCGTCCTGGCCTCCTGGACCTATGCACCGGCGCGCGACCAACTCGCCACCGCGGTACGGGGCCAGGGCGCCTTCCTCGACGGCACGCCCCTGCGCTCCGGTGCCCCCGAGCCGGACCGTCCCCTCGAAGTCGCCGTCTCCCACCCGGACTTCACGACCGACGAGCAGAAGCGTGCCCTGCTCGGCCTGTGGACCGACGGTGTCGCCCCGCGTTCCTGCGGCTCGGCCGGCCTGGAGTATCTCGCCGTCGCCCGCGGTGAGGTGGACGCCACCGCCTTCTCCTGGGAGGCGGCCTGGGACCACGCGGCGGGCCTGCTGCTGGTCGAGGAGGCCGGCGGCGCCCAGCTGACCCTGACCGGCGACCCGTTCCGCATCACGGGCGGCAACCCCCTGCCGTTCACGGCGGCCCGGGACGCGGCGACGGCGCGGAAGGTGGCCGGGCTGCTGTCCGGCACGGCGGGCCCCGGCCCGCACCCCGGGACGGGAGATCCGGCCCCGGCCTCCTGAGCCGGGCCGCCGGACGCCGGAGCCTTCGGCCTTCGCGCCCCTCCCGCGTCCGCGTCCCTCCCGTGTCCTTCCCGCGGCCCTTCCGCG
>NZ_MUME01000377.1 GCF_002155915.1 Streptomyces thermovulgaris
CGACGGCATGGGCGAGACTTGGACCGTGGCACCCACTGACGGGTCCGGGCGGACGGCCCGGCAGGCATCCCCGCTCGGCGCCCCGCCGCCTCCCCGTTCCCCGGAAACCCCGGCCCCGGACACCACCGGGCCGACGGCCCGCATGCCCCGCTGGCTGCCGCGCGCCATGGTGCTCGCGCTCGGCCTCGTCGCGGCCTTCCAGCTCGGCAGCTGGGCCTTCCACCAGCTGACCGGCCTGCTGCTCGACGTCCTCATCGCGTTCTTCCTGGCCCTGGCCATAGAACCCGCGGTGAGCCGCATGGCGGCGCTCGGCATGCGCCGGGGCCTTGCGACCTTCCTGGTCTTCCTCACCCTGGTGGTCGCCTCGGCCGGCTTCGTGACACTGCTCGGCTCGATGCTTGCCGGGCAGATCATCACAATGATCGAGGGTTTCCCGGAGTACCTCGACTCCGTCATCAACTGGGTCAACGCCACGTTCCACACCGAGCTCAGGCGGGTGGACGTGCAGGAGGAGCTGCTCCACTCCGAGTGGCTGCGCAGCTACGCGCAGAACAGCGCCGCGGGGGTGCTCGACGTCTCCGCCCAGGTGCTGGGCGGGCTGTTCCGGCTGCTGACGATCACCCTGTTCTCGTTCTACTTCGCCGCCGACGGGCCGCGGCTGCGCCGCGCCGTCTGCTCCGTGCTGCCGCCCGCCCGACAGTCCGAGGTGCTGCGCGCGTGGGAGATCGCCGTCGACAAGACCGGCGGCTACCTGTACTCGCGCAGCCTGATGGCGCTCGTCTCGGGCGTCGCCCACTACGTCCTGCTGGAGTTCCTGGACGTGCCCTACGCGCCGGCGCTGGCCGTCTGGGTGGGGCTGGTCTCGCAGTTCATCCCCACCATCGGCACCTATCTCGCGGGTGCCCTGCCGATGCTGATCGCCTTCACGGTCGACCCGTGGTACGCGGTGTGGGTGCTGGTCTTCGTCGTGATCTACCAGCAGTTCGAGAACTACGTGCTGCAGCCCAAGCTGACCGCGAAGACCGTCGACATCCACCCCGCGGTCGCCTTCGGGTCGGTCGTCGCCGGGACCGCGCTGCTCGGCGCGGTCGGCGCGCTGATCGCCATCCCCGCCGTCGCCACCCTGCAGGCCTTCCTGGGGGCCTATGTGAAGCGGTACGACGTCGCGGACGACCCCCGTGTCCACGGCCACCGCAGACGTGTCCCGGCGCGAGGGCTCCTCACGCGCGTACAGGGACTCCTCGAGCACGCCCGGCAGCTGTGGGGGGAACGGTCGACACGGGCGGCGGAGACCGGAGCGGACCCCTCGGGGAGCACGGCGGCGGCCGGGGAGGAGACCACGGGGAAGGGCGCCGCCGGGAGAGGGGACGCCGGGGAAGAGGCCGCCGGGAAGCGCGCGGGGCAACAGGGGTGAAAGAGGGCGGGGAGACCGGCCGTCCGGGGTGTGGCTCGCTTGACACGAAAATCGAACATCCATTCTTATGGAGGTTCCGGCAGGGGTCGGCGCAGGGATCCGGTCCGGTGTCGAAGCGGTCGGCCCCTCGGTTGTCCACAGGCCGGACGTGCGTCAGGGCGCGTTGTCAGTGGCAGGCGTTAGCGTCTTTGACGTGAAGCGATCGACTCAAGCGAACCGGGTGGAACCCATGGCAGCAAGCGACCGCGAGAAGGCGCTGGACGCCGCGCTCGCGCAGATTGAACGGCAATTCGGCAAGGGCGCGGTCATGCGCATGGGCGAGCGGTCGAAGGAGCCCGTCGAGGTCATCCCGACCGGGTCGACCGCGCTGGACGTGGCCCTCGGTGTCGGCGGTCTGCCGCGCGGCCGCATCGTGGAGGTGTACGGCCCGGAGTCCTCCGGCAAGACCACGCTGACCCTGCACGCCGTGGCGAACGCGCAGAAGGCCGGCGGCACGGTCGCCTTCGTGGACGCCGAGCACGCCCTCGACCCCGAGTACGCCAAGAAGCTCGGCGTCGACATCGACCAGCTGATCCTCTCCCAGCCGGACAACGGCGAGCAGGCACTGGAGATCGTGGACATGCTGG
The DNA here is from genome assembly GCF_002155915.1 of Streptomyces thermovulgaris. Taxonomy (GTDB): domain Bacteria; phylum Actinomycetota; class Actinomycetes; order Streptomycetales; family Streptomycetaceae; genus Streptomyces; species Streptomyces thermovulgaris. The sequence continues at coordinate 2,041 of NZ_MUME01000377.1, forward strand.
TCCGCTCCGGCGCCCTGGACCTCATCGTCATCGACTCCGTCGCCGCGCTCGTCCCGCGCGCGGAGATCGAGGGCGAGATGGGCGACAGCCACGTGGGCCTGCAGGCCCGCCTCATGAGCCAGGCCCTGCGCAAGATCACCGGTGCGCTCAACCAGTCCAAGACCACCGCGATCTTCATCAACCAGCTGCGCGAGAAGGTCGGCGTGATGTTCGGCTCCCCGGAGACCACGACGGGTGGCCGCGCGCTGAAGTTCTACGCCTCGGTGCGTCTGGACATCCGCCGCATCGAGACCCTCAAGGACGGCACGGAGGCGGTCGGCAACCGCACCCGGGTCAAGGTCGTCAAGAACAAGGTCGCACCGCCCTTCAAGCAGGCCGAGTTCGACATCCTCTACGGCGAGGGCATCAGCCGCGAGGGCGGCCTCATCGACATGGGCGTGGAGCACGGCTTCATCCGCAAGGCCGGCGCCTGGTACACGTACGAGGGCGACCAGCTCGGCCAGGGCAAGGAGAACGCGCGCAACTTCCTGAAGGACAACCCCGACCTGGCCAACGAGATCGAGAAGAAGATCAAGGAGAAGCTGGGCGTCGGAGTGCGGACCGAGGAGCCGGCCGCCGAACCGGGCGCGGACGCCGCGGTCACCGCCGCGGACGCCGCCAAGACGGCGCCCGCCGCGGCGGCTGCCAGGACCGCCAAGCCCAAGGCCGTCGCCGCCAAGAGCTGACCGTGGTACGACGAACCGACCGGGCCGCGTCCGAGGACACCGCCCTCGACGCCCCCTGGGGGTGGAAGACCGAGGACCTTCCCGGCCCCGGCGCGGACGGGGACGACGTGTCCGCGGACGGCATGCACGGGGACGACGCATCGGACGGCCTGCGCCACACGGGTGAGCCGCGTGCGGGTGGCGCACATCGGGACGACCCGCGTGACGGCGGGTCGCACGGTGGACGCGGACGTCGTCGGCACGGTGCCGGCGAGGCGTCCGCCGGGGACGGGGGCGCCCCCTCCGCGTCGAGGGCTGGACGGGGGGAGCCTCCGGGGGACCCGGTGGAGCGGGCGCGCGCGATCTGTCTGCGCCTGCTCACCGGGACCCCGCGCACCCGCAAGCAGCTCGAGGACGCCCTGCGCAAGCGGGACGTCCCGGACCACGCCGCACAGGAGGTGCTGTCGCGGTTCGAGGAAGTCGGGCTGATCGACGACAGGGCCTTCGCGAACGCCTGGGTGGAGTCCCGGCACCACGGGCGCGGACTGGCACGGCGCGCGCTCGCCCGGGAGCTGCGGACCAAGGGCGTCGACGCCGCACTGATCGACCAGGCGGTCGGCCGGCTCGACGCCGAACAGGAGGAGGCCACCGCACGCGAACTCGTCGCCCGCAAGCTGCGCTCCACCCGCGGTCTCGACCGCGACAAGCGGCTGCGCCGCCTCGCCGGGATGCTCGCCCGCAAGGGCTACTCCGAGGGTCTGGCCCTGCGGGTGGTCCGGCAGGCGCTGGAGGAGGAGGGCGAGGACATGGACTTCCTGGTGGGCGAGGGGATCTGAGGCAGGCACGGCCCCGCCGCCCCTGAGCCCGCCCTACGACGGGACCACCGGCAGCCCCGCCGCCCGCCACGCCTGGAAGCCGCCCACCAGATCGGTCGCCCGGTGCAGCCCCAGCCGGTGCAGGGAGGCGGCCGCCAGACTCGACGCATAGCCTTCGTCGCAGACGACGACCACACGCAGGTCGTGACCGGTGGCCTCGGGGACGCGATGGCTGCCCCAGGGGTCCAGCCGCCACTCCAGTTCGTTGCGCTCGATGACGAGGGCGCCGGGGATCAGGCCGTCGCGGTCGCGCAGCGCGGCGTACCGGATGTCCACCAGCAGGGCCTCGCCGGCCCGGGCGGCGTCGTACGCCTCCTGGGTCCCGATGCGCTCGTACCCCTGCCGCACCCGCTCCAGCAGCTCGTCGATCCCGATCGCCCGCCGTTTCCCGCTCACTGCCAGTCCTCCGGGTACTCGACCCGCTCCAGGCGCAGCGTCCGGCCGGTGCGGCCGTAGCGGCGGATGCGGGGCAGCGGCGGGTAGTAGGCGTGCACGGACACCGCATGGTCCCGGGAGGACTCGTTGAGCACCTCGTGGACATGATGGCGGCCGAAGGAACGGCCCCGTCCGGCCGGCAGCCGCCGTGTGCGGTCCACGCCGTCGGTGAGCTCCAGGCTCTCCCAGCCCTCGGTGGGCAGCCGGACGGCGAGCGAGTGCTCCGTCAGCTCACCGGTGGCGGTGACGAAGGCGCCGATCGAGTCGGCGTGGTCGTGCCAGCCCGTGCCGCTGCCGGGAGGCCAGCCGATCAGCCAGGCCTCACTGCCGCCGGGCCCGTCCAGGCGCACCCAGGTGCGGTCCTTCGGGTCGAGCGGGAGCGAGGCGATCAGCTCGGTGTCGGCGGCGGTGCGCCGGACGAAGTCGAGGAGTTCCGCCTGTGCCGGCCCCTGGGAGGAGGGCGGGAGCACGGCGGAGGAGGGCCCGGAGGGCGAGGAGACGGGGTGCGGGGA
>NZ_MUME01000378.1 GCF_002155915.1 Streptomyces thermovulgaris
CGCCCCGGCCGCGCCGCCCGGACAAACCGGTTGGCCTCCGCCCGGCCGCCGCCCTAGAATCCACCCCCTTGCCCGCCTCCTCTCGGAGTGCCGCCGTCCGGTCGGAAACCGGCGGCAGATCCCGCGCCCCACGGCGCAGCCGCCTGGCACCGCCCCGCGGCGCACCCGTCCGTCCCGCAGGTCTTCGCAGGTCTTCCCGGAGGCATCCCCTTGTCGCGTTCTCCCTCCTCCACGCCCGCCGGCCCCGCGCACCCCGCCGACGACCCCCTCGCCCGCGAGCGGGCCCATCTGTCCGCCTCCCGCGCCGCGCTGCGCGCCATGCGCGAGGACGTGGAGGCGCTCGACATCCGCGACGTCGCCGCGAACTGGGTCAACGCCCAGGTCCTCGCCCGCCAGATCGACGAGCGCATCAAGGCCCTGGCCGACATGAAGGACACCCCGCTGTTCTTCGGACGGCTCGACTATCTGCACGCCCCGGGCGCGGACCAGGCCGAGGGGGCCTCGGGCGAGCGCTTCTACATCGGCCGGCGGCATGTGCACGACGCCAATGGCGACCCCATGGTCATCGACTGGCGCGCCCCGGTCTCGCAGCCGTTCTACCGGGCCTCCAGGAAGGACCCGATGGGCATCGTGCTGCGCCGCCGCTTCGGCTACGACGGCGGCGACCTCACCGCGTACGAGGACGAGCACCTGTCCGACCCCACCGAGACGGCGACCGCCGGCAGGCTGCTCCAGCAGGAGATCGAGCGTCCGCGCGTGGGCCCGATGCGGGACATCGTGGCGACCATCCAGCCGGAGCAGGACGAGATCGTGCGGTCCGACCTGTCCGGCACCCTCTGCGTCCAGGGCGGCCCCGGCACCGGGAAGACCGCGGTCGGCCTGCACCGGGTCGCCTACCTCCTCTACGCCCACCGCGAGCGGCTGGCCCGCACCGGCACCCTCGTCATCGGACCGAACCGGTCCTTCCTGCGCTACATCGAGCAGGTGCTGCCCGCGCTGGGCGAGCTGACGGTGCGCCAGGCCACGGTCGACGACCTGGTGGCCCATGTGGAGGTGCGGGGCACGGACGACCCGGCCGCCGCGGTCGTCAAGGGCGACGCACGGATGGCCGAGGTGCTGCGCAGGGCGCTGTACTCCCATGTGACGATGCCCACCGAGCCGGTCGTGGTGACCCGCGGCTCGCGCCGCTGGCGCATCCCGGCGTACGAACTGGAGGACATCGTCCGCGAGCTGCTGGACCGCGGCATCCGCTATGGCGCCGCCCGCGAGGCCCTGCCGCAGCGGATCGCGCACGCCGTGCTGGTGCGGATGGAACGGGCGGGCGAGGCCCCCGACGACCGGGTGCAGGACGCCGTGGCCCGCAACGCGGCGGTGAAGGCCGCCGTCAAGGCGATCTGGCCCCCGGTCGACCCGGCGAAACTCGTCCTGCGGCTGCTGACGGACAAGGACTTCCTCGCCGAACACGCGGAGGGGATCCTCACCGAGGAGGAGCAGAAGGCGATCCTGTGGACCAGGCCCGTACGGTCGGTCAGGTCCGCCAAGTGGTCCGCGGCGGACGCGGTGCTGATCGACGAGGCGGCCGACCTGATCGAGCGCACGCCCTCCCTCGGACACGTGGTCCTCGACGAGGCCCAGGACCTCTCCCCCATGCAGTACCGCGCGGTCGGCCGGCGCTGCACCACCGGCTCCGCGACCGTGCTCGGCGACCTCGCCCAGGGCACCACCCCCTGGGCGACCCGCACCTGGGAGGAGGCCCTGGCCCACCTCGGCAAACCCGACGCCGCGATCGAGGAACTGACGACGGGCTTCCGTGTGCCGGCGGACGTCATCGCCTACGCCTCCCGTCTGCTCCCGCACATCGCCCCCGGTCTGACCCCGGTCGCCTCGATTCGCGAGAACCCGGGCTGCTTCGAGGTCCGTCCCGTCGCCGGGGACGACGACGTCGTCGCCGCCTGCCAGGAGCTGCTGCGCCGGGAGGGCTCGGTCGCCCTGATCGCCGCCGACCCCCGCGTCCCGGCCCTCGCCGAGGCGCTGACGGCGGCCGGTGTGCCGTACCTGTCCCCCGGGGAGGAGACGACGGCCGGCATCCGTCTCACCCTGGTCCCGGCCTCCCTCGCCAAGGGTCTGGAGTACGACTACGTGGTCCTCGACGAACCCCGGGCCGTGGTCGACGCCGAGCCCGACGAACGCACCGGTCTGCGCCGCCTGTACGTCTCCCTCACCCGCGCGGTCTCGGGTCTGGTCGTCACCCACACCGCTCCCCTGCCGCCTCAGCTGTCCTGAGACGCGCCGGTCTCCCGGGACGCGCCGGTGTCCCGGGGGGCGCCGGTGCCCTGGGAGGCGCCGGGCCGCCGGACCGGCGGCCGCTCGCCGGACGGCTCCGACGACTGCGCCTCGGGCCGGTCCGGTGACTGCGTGCGGGGCCGGTCCGGTGACTGCTCGTCGGGACCGTGGCCGGCGGCACCGGATACGGCCGCGTCCGGGGACGGCGCTCCACATGCCCCGTACGGCCCGTACGCACCCTGCGGCTGCTGCGGGTACGGGCCGGAGGGACCGTGGGGGCCATGGGGGCCGTAGGAGCCGTAGGGACCGTGGGGACCATGAGGGCCCTGCTGCTGCGCCCCTGGTACGGCACCCCACTGGTGCGGATACGGCCCGTACGCGCCCCACGGCTGCGGATGCGGCAGACGGGGCGCGGCCGGCTCGGGGGGCGGGGAGGACAGGTTCTGCGGAGAGCGGCGCCGGGTGAGCCACAGCACGATCGCGGCGTAGAGCAGGGTCGTCCCCATGTCGGTGACGGCCAGGGGCCAGGAGGCGTCGGCCGCCGTCTCGTCGGACTCCAGACCGCCCACGAACACGGCGGACAACCCGAAGGCCACCAGGTTGTTCACCGCGTGCAGGGCGACGGACGCCTCGAGGCCGCCCGTGCGGATGGACAGCCACCCCGCGACCAGGCCGAAGACCAGAAGGTCGATGAATCCCCAGACGGTGCCCCAGCCGTGGGCGGCCGCGAAGAGCACCGCCTGGGGCAGCACCGCGAACCACGGGGCACGGACGAAGGCCCCGGCCGTCTGGAGCAGCCAGCCCCGGAAGAGGTACTCCTCCGCCGCCGACTGCAACGGCACGAGGACGGTCAGCATGGCCAGGGAGGCAAGGAACGTCCCCCACCCCACCCACGCACTGCTCTCCTCGGAGCCGCTCGGGTCGCCCGGCAGGAAGAACGAGACCACCACCAGCAGCGCCGTGGCCGGAAGGGCGGCCAGGAGGCACCAGGCCAGCCATCGCCACCGCAGCCGCCCGGTGACCGACGACACCGTGCCGGCCGGACGCCGCCCCGGCCAGAGCGCGGCCAGCAGGACCAGCGGCAGGACGAGGGCTATGTACGTCAGGTCCAGCGCCGTGCCCGCGATCGGACCGAAGTCGACGTCCCCGTCGGGCAGTTCCGGGTAACCGGCGGCTCGTCCGAAGACCTCGGTGAAGAGATAGAGGAACACGGTGGCCAGAAGCCACCCGAAGGGCAGCAGCAGAGTGCCGAGCACCGGCTGCCACCCGTGGTAGTGCGGGGTGTACCGGGCCATGCGGTGATACGGGAGCCCGGCGGGGCGCGGGGGCGATGCTGTCATGAACAACATCGTGACGGCCGGAAATGGACCAGGTGTACGAAACAACGCGCCCCCGGGCCGCTCGTCCCGGCGAACTCCCTTGTCCCACCCCGCAGTCGGGATCCGGTCGTCATTTCGAGAAGTGATCGCCGCCCGAGGAGAGAGGCACAAAGAGCGGCATGAGGCTTGCCTGGTTCACCTGGCCGACGCGGCACTTGGGCGATACGGCCGCAGCGACGGGCTGTTGCGCGCCGCGATCGGCACGGCCGCCGTACTGGTGACCGCGGCGCTGCTCTGGTTCGCCCTGCACCGCAACCGGCCCGCCGCCATGATCGCCGCGGGCCTCGCCTTCGTCCTGGGCATCGGGTGGCTTCGTCCTGGACATCGGGTGGCAGGCGTTCCACCGAGAGAACACCCCTGACGGCCGGACCGCACGAGTCCGCCGCCGCGCCCGCTCCCGCCCGTGCCCGTGGACGGAACCCATGAACGGGTCAAGGAGACAGCCCCTGCCCGTCCCGGCCGTCCAGCGCCGTGCGCCATGCCGCGACCGCGGCGGCGGAGACCGGTCCGTCCCACCCGTCGGGGCGGGCGGCACTGCCGATGTGGAAGGCGTCGATCCCGGCGGCGAGCAGCCCCGGCACATGATCGAGCCTCAGCCCGCCGCCGACCATGATCCGCTGCTCGTAGCCGGGCTCGCCGCGCCGGGCGGCCTCGGCGGCCAGGACGGACAGCCCGTCGTCCACCCCGCCCGCGGCGCCCGCCGTCAGGTAGGTGTCGAGTCCGGGCAGCCCGTCCAGCTGCTTGCGCAGGGCGTCCCGGTCGGCGGCCCGGTCGATCGCCCGGTGGAAGGTCCACGGGCATCCGTCCAGTGCGGCGACCACCCGTTCCACGGCCGCCAGGTCCACCCCGCCGGCCTCGTCCAGGAACCCGAGCACGAACTCCTCCGCGCCGGCCGCCCGCAGCTCGCCGGCGACCCCGACGAGCCGGTCCAGCCCTTCGGCGCCCCCTGCGGAGAAGCCGTCCGAGAGCCGCAGCATCACGCGCAGCGGGATGTCGACGGCGGCACGGATCGCGGCGACGGCCGCGGCGGGCGGGGTGAGCCCGTCGGCCGCCATGTCGGTGACCAGTTCCAGGCGGTCCGCGCCTCCGGCCTGGGCGGCGACCGCGTCCTCGACGTCGAGGGCGATCACCTCCAGGACTGCACGCATGCTCATGGGACCCCTTTCCTCGGTTTCCCCGGCGCTCGACTGGCGCCCGATAGGTCTAGTCCAATCCTCAGGGTACGCCGGTCCGGGGTCCCACGGCCGCACACCGGTCAGCCGAAGATGTTGAGCTTCTCCTTCTCCGCGCCGACGAGCTCGTAGCCCTCGCCCGCCGCGGGCACCGGACGTCCCGCGTAGAGCCGTACGAGCGTGGCACCGTCGCCGATGTAGCGCGCCGGGTTCCGCTCCCCGCTCGCCTCGCCCAGCCTCAGCGGCTCGTCCATGTCGTCGAGGTCGGCGTGCAGCGGCACATGCTTCCTCTCCCGGGTCAGACGCGCCAGCAGGGCGAGCGCGTACGGCAGCCCGTCACCGGCGTAGGCGCCCGGCTCGCCGAGGGCCTCGCGCACATCACCCGCGTGCACCCACTCGCCCAGCGCGATCGCGTCCAGCGCCCCGCCGGCCTTCGCGATCACCGGCCCGGCCTCGGTCATTCCGCGTTCCAGCTCGTCCACCACCCGGGCGTTGGTCCAGTCGGCCCGCTCGGCGATGTCCCGCTCGTTGGACTCGGGCGAGAACACCCCTTCCTCGAACCGGTTCTCCACCACCCGCATCAGCGCGGCGGAACAGTGCGCGAGCACGTCCCGCACCGTCCATCCCGGGCACGCGACGGTCGGCAGCGCGAAGTCCGCGTCCGGCCGCGCCCGCAGCAACGGAATCAACGCGTCCCGCTCCAGGGTGAGCAGCCGCCCGGGCAGCTCGGGGTCCCGCACCTCGTACGCGTCAACAGAAGTCATGTCCCCACGCTAGTGCCCGGCCCGCTTCAGCTGCACTACGCGCGGCTGTCCCCGTCCGGGCGGCACGTGCGCGAGGTGACGTCGTGCGCATTTGGCATGTTCACAGCTTCCTGCTGAAGGGGGTCGGCTTTTTTTTCGAGGGATGGCTTGACCTGAGGAGATGTTGATTTGTGTGTGGGCGGGCAGGTCTCCTCCTGACGGAAGGGGGCGGTGCCGGTGGGTCGTTGTTCGATGCGATCGAGGCCGAGGAGGCCGTGGTCCAGGAGCGTGTGGAAGAACTCGATTCCCGGATGGCCGAGTTGACGGTGCGGCTGGAGGCTGAGCGTGAACGGCTCTCACGGCTGGTGATCACGCGGGAGACGACTGGTGAGCTCCTGGCGAGAAACCCAACCGCACACGCATGGCCACCGTCGCCTGCGTCTTCGACACCCGTCCCGCACCTCGCCGCCGACAACGACCTCGACGCCTGCTGGACCTTTCACACCCAGAACGAACACCAACGACTCCACCCACCCCCGACCAGGCCGGATACACACTGACCGCCTGATCCACGACCTTCGCTTCAGAAGAGCCGCACCCCTGCCGAAGTGCCTTGCACATCGGTCCCGCTGAAGGCACGGACCTCCTCTGTTCCCGGTCGGTGACGACGGCCGGTGTGGGCGACGAAGGCGGACCAGGAGGCGGGGGACACGGTGAGGAAGCCTCGGCCGGTGTCCTTGGAGTCGCGGATGTGGACGGAGTGAGGGAGAGCGGCGACCTCGACGCACTCGCCGCCCGCGCCACCGCTGTGGCTGGACTTGAACCAGTGGAGCGACCGTGCCTGGGACTGCTCGGTGTTCATAGGTCTCCTCGCAGCAACTTCTCGACGTGACGCACGGATTCGGCAGGGGACAACGCCTGCGCCCGCGGAATCCCGTGCCTGAAAAGCACTCGGGCCGCTCCCGAAGGAGCGGCCCCAGGGCCTGGTGCAGCTCTGTGCACCGTGCTTCTGTTTGCTATGGCCGATGCTGCCCAGGCACGCCGGTGACGGTCAAGCCGACCGTCACGGCATGGTGACATCTGTTTTCGGTCAGTGCCGACGGCCGGTGTGGGCGACGAAGGCGGACCAGGAGGCGGGGGACACGGTGAGGAAGCCTCGGCCGGTGTCCTTGGAGTCGCGGATGTGGACGGAGTGAGGGAGAGCGGCGACCTCGACGCACTCGCCGCCCGCGCCACCGCTGTGGCTGGACTTGAACCAGTGGAGCGACCGTGCCTGGGACTGCTCGGTGTTCATAGGTCTCCTCGCAGCAACTTCTCGACGTGACGCACGGATTCGGCAGGGGACAACGCCTGCGCCCGCGGAATCCCATACCGCACGGCGAAGCCGCGCACGCTTTCCCGGTCGGTGATCACACGCCCGTTGGCCTGACTCTCCACATACGCGACCTGCTCCCCGCCGTCCGGGGTCATCAGCGTGAAGGGGCCGTCCGCGCCCGCGTGATCGACGACCCGGGTCGGCATGACCTGGATCTCGACGTGGGGGTTGTCGGCGACAAGCCGGATGTGCTCCAACTGACCGCGCAGCACCTCGACTCCACCGAACGGCCGTTCCAGCACGGACTCCTCGATGACGAAGCTCAGCGTCGGCGCGGGCTTCCTCTCGTAGATCTTGTGGCGGGCCAGCCGCGCCGCCACCATCTCCTCGATCTCGTCCTCACGCCGTCGAGGCCGCCACACGGTGAACATGGTCCGTGCGTACTCCTCGGTCTGCAACAGACCGGGCACGGCGAGCACCGCGTACGCGTGGAACTCGACGGCCTCCTCCTCGATCCGCGCCGCGTCACGGAAGAAGGCCGGATACCGGGTGAGCGCCACGGCCCGCTTCATGGCGATCAGCAGCCCGTTGCCGTCCAGCAGGCTGTCGAGCCGGTCGATGGTCTCCGGCCGTGGAATGCGGCGCCCCTGCTCGATCGCGGCGATCTGCGCCTCGCTGTATCCGAGTTGTTGGGCGAGTGCGGCCTGGGTGAGTCCCGCCCGCTCGCGGAGGATCTTCATCTGCCTGCCGAAGCACCGCAGAAGTTCGTTGGCGGGGTCCGCCTCCCGTGCCGACGACTGCCCCGTGATCTGCGCCATCGCCCGTCCCCTTCCCTGCCCCGACAGCCACGCGCAGCACCCCCACAACCACACTGTGTAAGGGGCTCGTCACTGGTCACCGTATGCGCGGGCCGCGAGGCTCACCGGCATGACGACTGAGAATCCCCCGTTCGGGAAGGCGGGGCACATCGCCGGCTCCGAGACGCGGTTCGCCATGACCTTCACGTCCACGCCGCGCGGGGCGCGCCTGGCCCGACGGCTCGTCTCTCATCGCCTGGACGCCTGGGGCTTCCCGTACGACTCGGAAGTGAACGAGACGCTGACCCTGGTCGTGGCGGAACTCGTCGCGAACGCGGTGACGCACGGCCGTGTCCCCGGCCGCGACTTCCACCTGAGCCTGACACTGGCCACCGCCCGCGATCGTGTACGCGTCGAGGTCACCGACACCAGAGGCGACCGTGTGCCGCCGGCCCGGCCGTGCGCGCCCGAGAATCCCGAGGCAGAAGCAGGCCGTGGTCTGTGGCTGGTGGCCTGCCTGGCAAACCGGCTGTCCGTCGAGCCACGGGAAGGGGGCGGTCCCGGAAAGACGGTACGAGCCGAGGTGGATCTTCCGATGACGTGCGCGGGGGCCGAACGCCGCGTTCACGCGCCGTTCCGGATGCCGGGCTCGCTGCCTGAGAAGGATCTTCCGGCGGCACGGAGCCGCGCGCACCGGGGAGAATGACCCCATGCCCGACCCAGACGCCCTGCGTGCCCGCTGGACCCGTGCTCTCGAAGGGGTCCGCGGGCCCGGTGGCGGTCCCGACCCGGTGCCGTACGCCGACAATCTGCTGAGGCGCTGGCAGGAGCCGCAGCGGCGCTACCACACGCTCGCGCATCTGACCGCCGTCCTCGACCACGTCGACCTGCTGGAGGAGTACGCCGACGACCCGGACGCGGTCCGGCTGGCGGCCTGGTTCCACGACGCCGTCTACCGGCCCGAGCGGTCCGAGAACGAGGAGCGCTCCGCCCGTCTGGCCGAGCGCGCCCTGCCGGAGGCCGGGGTGAGCGCCGGGAAGACCGCCGAGGTGGCCCGGCTGGTCCGCCTCACCGTCACGCACGACCCGGCCGACGGCGACCGCAACGGCCAGGTGCTGTGCGACGCCGACCTGGCGATCCTCGCCGCGCCCCCGTCGGCGTACGCCGCCTACACCGCGGCCGTCCGCGAGGAGTACCACTTCATTCCCGGCGCCGCCTTCCGCGAGGGCCGCGCCGCCGTCCTGCGCCGGCTCCTCGCCCTGCCCGCCCTCTTCCGTACCCCGTACGGAGCGGAGCACTGGGAGGCCGCCGCCCGCCACAACCTGACGTCCGAGCTGGAAACGCTGTCGCTGTGACGCCCCGCCGGGTCTACCCTGCGCCGTATGCGCGCATGGGGCGGGGAACAGGTGGAGCAGGCCGTCGCCAGTGCCGTGAGCCTGCTGCGAACGGCGGTGGACCGGGACTGGGACGGGGTGAGGGCCGGGCGGCTGGAGTGGAGCTGCCGGCGCACCGCGGAGCACACCGCGCAGGCTCTCTTCACCTACGCGAAGCAGCTGGCCGGGCGTGCGCAGGACGCCTGCCTCCCCTTCCGCCTCGTCCTCGACGAGGGCACCGGCACCGCGGACGTCCTGCGGATGCTCGAGACGGCCGGCGCGCTGCTCGCCGCGACCGTGCGCACCGCCCCGCGCGCGGCCCGGGCCTTCCACCCCTGTCCCTTCCGCAGCGCGAACCGCGAGGGCTTCGCCGCGATGGGGGTCACCGAGGTGCTGCTGCACACGCACGACATCGCCTCCGGCCTGGGGCTGGCGTACGAGCCGCCCGCCGGGCTGTGCGAAGGCGTGCTGCCCCGGATCCTCCCGCGGGTCCGGCCGGGCGCCGCCCCCTGGCCGACCCTGCTGTGGGCCACCGGCCGCGGCGAGCTGCCCGGGCGGGCGCCGGTCACCGAGTGGCAGTGGACCAACCCCCCTGTCCTGCCCACCGAGCGGCTGACCCTGGAGGGCGTCTGTCCCGCCGCCGCCCGCGATCTGAACCACGGCGGCGACGGCGGCTGGGAGTGGGTGGGCGCGCAGCCGGCCGACGGCACCCGCGTGGGCGCGGGGCTCGTGGTCAAGCAGTACGAGGACGGGGTGTTCCACCCGCAGTGGGGCATGTACGCGCTGGTGCGGCGCGAGGACGACCGCGCGGTGGGCGCCATGGGATTCCACGGCGTCCCGGACGCGACCGGCCGGGTGGAGATCGGCTACGACCTCGTGGTGGACGCCCGTGGGAAGGGCTACGCCACCGAGGCGCTGCGCGCGCTGTCGGCGTGGGCGCTGGAGCAGGACGGCGTACGGACGGTGGCCGCCGTCGTCGCCCGGGAGAACACGCCCTCGCAGAACGTCGTCACCCGCGCCGGGTTCACCCGTGTCGCGGAGAACGGCGCCGATTACGTCTACGAGCTGCGTGCCTGAGCCCACCGCCGGGGGCGGCGCAGCCCCGCGGCGTGCAGCAGCCGCACCACCTCGCGGCTGCTGACCTCGATCGCGCCGGCCGCCACCGCGTCGGCGTAGCGGTGGGCGGGCAGGTCGTAGTGGTCCCGTTCGAAGGCGCGCCGGGGGATGCCCAACGACGCGGCGAAGAGGTGGAGTTCGTCGTAGGAGACGTCGCTGACCAGGTGGGACCACAGCAGGCCGTGGCCCGGCCAGGTGGGAGGGTCGATGTAGAGGGCCATGGGGTCGCCGTCCGGTGGGTCACCGCCGCGTCACGAGGACGGTTCCCCGCCGCCGACCGTGTCCGCCAGTCCGCCCACCGGGGCCACCTTCACGCCCGCCTTGGGGCACACCCAGTGCGGGTCGGGCCCGAGTTCGGGCTCGACGTCCAGCGCGTGCGGGTCGCCGTGGCCGCACACCGGGCACAGCGGCCAGCGGCCGTGCCGCTCCAGGAGGGCGTCCTGCACGTCCTGCGCGATCAGCCCGGCCACGAACTCCGCGCCGTCCGGCCACTGCTCGACCCACCAGCGGCGCTGGGCGACGGAGTCCTCCACGAGCGAGACCACGTCCGCCTCGGCGACCTCCGCCGCGACCAGATCGGCGAGGACGAGGGCACGAGCGGCGTGCAGGGCCTGCTCCAGGGGGCTTACGGGGGCCATCATGTCTCCATTGTGCGCAGTCTTGACCGCACCATCGAACGGAAAATACCTTTCACAGTGTGACCCAGGGCATAAAAGAAACTTGCAAGGACGCAGGTGCCTCCGGCGGTGTGCCCCCGGTTCCTCCCGCCCCCGCCGCTCTCGCGGCCAAGGTGCGCGCGCTCGCGCCCACGATGACCCGCTCCATGCAGCGTGTCGCTGAGGCCGTCGCGAGCGACCCGGCCGGCTGTGCGGCGCTCACGGTCACCGGTCTCGCCGAGCGCACCGGCACCAGCGAGGCGACCGTCGTCCGCACCGCCCGGCTGCTGGGCTATCCGGGCTACCGCGATCTGCGTCTGGCGCTCGCGGGTCTGGCCGCCCAGCAGCAGTCGGGCCGCGCGCCCGCCCTCACGACCGACATCACGGTGGACGACCCCATAGCCGACGTCGTCGCCAAGCTCGCCCACGACGAGCAGCAGACCCTCGCCGACACCGCCGCCGGCCTCGACACGGTCCAGCTCGGCGCGGCCGTCGCCGCCCTGGTCGCCGCCCGGCGCATCGACGTCTACGGCATCGGCGCCTCCGGTCTGGTCGCCCAGGACCTCACCCAGAAGCTGCTGCGCATAGGACTGATGGCCCACGCCCCCGGCGATCCGCACCTCGCCGTCACCAACGCGGTGCAGCTGCGCGCCGGCGACGTGGCGGTCGCGATCACCCACTCGGGGTCGACCCGGGACGTGATCGAGCCCCTGCGGGTGGCCTTCGAGCGCGGCGCGACCACCGTCGCGATCACCGGCCGGCCCGACGCGCCCGTCACGCAGTACGCCGACCACGTCCTGACCACCTCCACCGCCCGCGAGAGCGAGCTGCGCCCGGCGGCGATGTCCTCCCGGACCGGTCAGCTGCTGGTGGTGGACTGCCTGTTCGTCGGGGTGGCGCAGCGGACGTACGAGACCGCGGCCCCGGCGCTGGCGGCGTCGTACGAGGCACTGGCCCACCGGCGCAGCCCGCGCGGCAGGCGCGCGTAGCCCGCGGACCGGGCGCGCACAGCCGGGCGACGCGCGAGGATCAGTACGGTCGGCCGTACCGCATCGCACGAAGAGAGTCTTCCTTCATGACCTCCACGCCCCCCTACCGTGAGCTGCGCACCGAGTTGGAGGCGCTGACGACCGAGGCGTTCCGCCCCGAGCTGGCGGAGATCGACCGGCTGCCCACGCTGGAGATCGCGCGGCTGATGAACGCCGAGGACGCCACCGTGCCCGCCGCCGTCGCCGGACAGCTGCCGCGGATCGCCGCCGCGATCGACGCGGTGGCCGAGCGGATGGCGCGCGGCGGCCGGCTGCTCTACGCCGGCGCGGGCACGGCGGGGCGGCTGGGCGTGCTCGACGCCTCGGAGTGCCCGCCGACCTTCAACACCGACCCGTCGCAGGTGGTCGGTCTGATCGCGGGCGGCCCCGAGGCCGTGGTCGCCTCGGTCGAGGGCGCGGAGGACTCGAGGGAGTCGGCGGTGGAGGCCCTCGACGCCCTGAAGCTCACCCCGGACGACACGGTGGTCGGCATCTCCGCCTCCGGCCGCACCCCCTACGCCGTCGCCGCGGTGGAGCACGCCCGGAAGCTGGGCGCCCTGACCATCGGCCTGGCCTGCAACGCGAACAGCGCGCTGGCCGCCGCCGCGGAGCACGGCATCGAGGTCGTCGTCGGCCCCGAACTCCTCACCGGCTCCACCCGGCTGAAGGCCGGAACGGCCCAGAAGCTGGTCCTGAACATGATCTCGACGATCACGATGATCCGGCTGGGCAAGACCTACGGGAACCTGATGGTCGACGTGCGCGCCTCCAACGACAAGCTCCGCGCCCGCTCCCGCCGCATCGTCGCCCTCGCCACGGGCGCCTCGGACGACGAGATCGAGCGGGCCCTGGCGGCCACGGACGGCGAGGTGAAGAACGCGATCCTCACCCTCCTGGCCGATGTCGACGGCCCGACGGCCGCCCGCCTGCTGGAGGAGGCCGACGGCCATCTGCGCGCCGCCCTCGAGGGGGCCCGGAGCTGAGCCCGCCGGCGGGCCTACGCTGGAGGACACCATGAACCACGCCCAGCTCACCGCTCTCGGCCGCGCCCTCCGCCTGCTCGGCGAGCACGGCGAGGCGCTGTCCGTCGACACGCCCGACGCCAAGCTGCACGAGGTGCGGGCGGACCTCAGGCGTGCCCTGGAGCTGCTGGACGAGACCGTGACGACGGCCGCGCCCACCACCCGGTGCCCCGAGCATCCGAACGGGCCCGTCGACACCAGCGCGCCCGATCTGTGTCTGCTGTGCGAGACCCGGCGGCGGGCCGCCCACCGCTCCCGGGTGAACGGCGCCTATCCGGCGTACGACCGTCCCCGCACCGAGCGCACCGCCCGCAC
>NZ_MUME01000379.1 GCF_002155915.1 Streptomyces thermovulgaris
AGTTACGGGACAGCCCTTACTGCCGTCACCGGCTTGGGCTGCGCGGTCGCGTTGCCGCTGGCGTGGTGTCGGCGCAGGGGGACTCTACTGCCACGCGCCACGCTCGGCACGGACGAGAGCGTGGACGGTCTGCTCGTAGAGCTCGTGGCCGCTCTGGGCGCAGTGTCCGGCGATCCAACGGGTCAGCTCGTCCGAGTTGTGCAGCGTGCCTGACGTGGCGCCGCAGTTGTGCTCTTCCCCGGTGACGCAGACCGCCTCGAACGCTGGCAGCGCCACAGGGTCGGGGACGGTGGTCACGTGGTACTCGCGGAAGCGGAAGCGCCCCCGAGCGGAGTTGCGTACTGGTGCGCCGGCGTTTGAAGAGTCAGGCATCCTCGGCCGCCTCTTCCTGATCCGGGATGCGCTGTCCGCGCGAGTCCGCGACCCTGAGCGCGTCCGCCAGGGCTTCCGCCAACCGGCAGGCCAACCAGCGGTATTCGCTCGCCGACAGGGCCTTCGCGCCGGGCGCCGTGGCGTCGCGGGCGTACTCCAACAGTTCCTGGCCCATGCTGAGCTGTACCGTCTCGATGCTGTCGGCGAGGGTGGAGAGGTAACCCCGGCCGTCGCTGCTCAGGTAGCAGGGCTTCCCCTCCGGGCTGGTCCACGGCAGTAAGCGGGGACCTCCCCCGCCCGACGCGGCGTCGTACAGCTCTCTGCGACGCATACGGTCGGCATCGCTCCTGGGCTGGCTCACTGGGCACCCCCGGCCTGGGTCACTGGTTGTGGACACACTGACCGTAGGCACTGACTGATCGTCACCCCAGATGGGAGTCATGGCAGTTCGCGACTCTAGGTTCACGAACTGCCACGCTGCGTGGCAGCTACCCGACAACGCCCAGGTAGTCGGCCATTTCGCGCATCTCCGTGGTGAGGGTGCGCTTGCGCTTGCCGAGGATCTCCTGCAT
This sequence comes from Streptomyces thermovulgaris, assembly GCF_002155915.1. GTDB lineage: Bacteria > Actinomycetota > Actinomycetes > Streptomycetales > Streptomycetaceae > Streptomyces > Streptomyces thermovulgaris. Next base: position 945 of record NZ_MUME01000379.1, read on the forward strand.
GGTCTCGGCGGCCCCGTTCTGGTGCCGCAGCCACTGCGGGGCGGCTTCCCTGGCACGGGTCAACTCGTCCATGGCGGCGGACAGGTCGCCGGTCCGGGTGTGGGCGCGCGCCACATCGAGGGTGAAACGGTTCCCGTCGTTGGTGCTGGGCCTGCCCAAGCGCTTCCACGCCTTGGGCGACAACTCCTCCTGCTCGCTGGCCTTGCGAACCACCGCGCGGGAGTCGCCGACGACCATGTCGTCTTCGAGCGCCTTGACCGCGGCGGTGACCGGCCCGAAGACGGACCAGTGCCGGGAGACGTTGCGATGCGCCGTGCCGACAGCGGTTGCCGCGACCCGGGCGGCTTGACGGTACTCCTTCGCCTCGTCGGGACGGTTGTTCCTCGCGGCTGCGGCGGCGGCCTCCATCGCCAGGCCGCCCCACACCGCGTAGTGGTCCGGCTCAGCCCCGGTGATCTTCGGCTCCACCGCGTCCATGCTCTGGGCGGCGACCTGTTCCGCCTCGTCCAACCTTCCCTGCCTCACCAGCAGCCAGCACATGCAGCCGACACCGGAGCCCGCCGCAAGCATGTCTCCGGCCTGACGGGCGTCCATGATGGCGCCGCGCACGGCGGCATACGCGATGTCGTACTGCCGTACCTGGGTGAGGTAGGTGCCGGCCAGACGCAGCGCCTCGGCGCGTGCCAGCAGGGCCTGCCGGTGCTCGTCCCCGCTGTCGTAGTAGGCGACGGCCTGTGCGGCATCGCGCAGCAGGCCCGGCAGTTGAGCCGCGACGCTCTTGTAGCTGTCGGAGAAGTACAACACCCGTGCGTCTTGCAGCATCCGCCGGAAGGTGCGCAGGTTCGGTTCCTCGGCCACGGCTTCGGCGTCCTGGTCCACGAGCCCGACGGCCGGGGTGAGGGCGGCGCGGAGCTGGATCAGGTTGACCCGGTTCGGCTCCTCGGCTCGCCCCACTGGCTCCGGTGCATCCGAGGCCATCAGCGCGGCCGTGGTCACCCCCAGCGCGCGGGCAAGCGTGTGCAAGGTCTCCATGCGGATGGTGCCGCCCTGCTCGGCCTTGCGCACGGTGCCCGGCGATACGCCTGCGGCGTGGGCCAGTTCCTCCTGGCTCATCCCCGCGCGACGCCGGTACTTGCGGACGTTGTCGGCCAGCTCCGTGGTCATCAACTCACCACCTCCCACTCCACGGTACGCCCGGCCGGCACATCAACCGGGGTGATCCGACAGGCACCCGCCCCCAAAGGTGCCCCACCACGCGGCGGGCCGGGCCCCGGCAGGACCGGGGCCTGAGCGGGTGGGGTCCCTCGTCGGTCGGGCAGCTTCGCCGGACCAGGGTTCCCCGGGGGCCGCCAAGGCTCACCCCGTGACGCTTGCGCTCGGCCTTGGCGGCCCCCGGGGGTTCCTGGTACGCCTCCGGTGACCGGGCGGCGAGGGACCCCACCCGCGACCCGCGACCACTCACCACGACGAAGCCGCACGCGTAAGTCGGCCCCCTGCCCCTCGGAGGGAGGGCCGGGGTCTGGGGCAGCGCCCCAGGTGGCTTGCTGTGCTGGCTGTTGCGCGCCCGGACCGGCGGGGCCGACGGCAAGCGGGGCGGAGACAGGAGCGGGCGGCGGCCCCGCAGGGCCGGAGCGCGCGGGCCGCGTCAGCGGGCCGCCTTGAACCAGTAAAACCAGTAAAGAAACTCTGAACAGCTCACCCACGGGCCGAGCTGTCCGATCCCGGTAGATGCTTGACAGTTCGGTCCCAGCTGATGGTTGACAGTGGCCGTGTTCGGCTTTTCTGTGCGCGTCGTTGCGGCGTGTGTGGGGAGGCCGGGATTGGCGCTGGTGGAGTTGTCGGTTGTGGAGCAGAGATACCGGGCTGTGCTTGCGGTGTTGGCGGGTGCGACGGTGACGGAGGTCGCCGCGTCGTTGGGGGTGTCGCGGCAGACGGTCAGCGGCTGGAAGTCCCGGTATGAGGCCTTCGGTCTGGCCGGGTTGGCGGACCGTTCCCGCAGGCCGGCGTCGTGTCCGCATCAGGCCTCTGCCGAGGTGGAGGCTGCGGTGTGCGAGTTGCGGCGCAAGCATCCGAAGTGGGGTCCGCGGCGGATCGCCCATGTGCTTGAGCGGTCCGGGGCAGTGAGCCCGGTGCCGTCACGGATGACCGTGTATCGGATCCTGGTCCGTCACGGGCTGGTGGAGCCGGGAGTGCGGCGCCGGAAGCGGTCGGATTACAAGCGCTGGCAGCGGGACCGTCCGATGCAGCTGTGGCAGATGGACATCGTCGGCGGCGTGACGCTGGTCGACCCGGTGACGGGTGAGCTGACCGAGGCGAAGATCGTGACCGGGGTGGACGACCATTCCCGGTACTGCGTGATCGCGTCGGTGGTCGAGCGGGCGACCGGGCGGGCGGTCTGCGTGGCCTTCGCCCGGGCCTTGCAGGCGTTTGGGGTGCCGGAGGAGGTGCTGACCGACAACGGCAAGCAGTTCACCGACCGGTTCGGGCAGGGCGGTGAGGTGTTGTTCGACCGGATCTGCCGGGAGAACGGGATCGCGCACCGCCTCACCCAGCCGGCGTCGCCGACCACGACGGGCAAGGTCGAGCGGTTCCATCAGACGCTGCGACGCGAACTCCTCGACGACTGCGGCGCGTTCGAGAGCATCGAGCAGGCTCAGGCGGCACTGGAGGCGTGGGTGGAGGAATACAACTCCTCGCGGCCGCATCAGGCGCTGGACATGCAGTCTCCGGGCGATCGGTTCGCCCCGGTTGCCGAGCAGGAGCGGAACGTCCTGGGCCTGAAGATCCCCGGAGTGCTGGCGCTGGTGCCGCAGCAGCGGACACCCCCAGAGGACCCGGAGCCGGATCGGACCGAAGTCTCCGATGTTCCTGCCGCCCTGCCTGAAGTGGTCCCGGCAGAGGTGCCGGTGGAGCCCGGCGGGCCGGTGGAGTTCGAGCGGGTGGTGCCTGCGAGTGGGAATCTGCAGGTCGCGGGCAAGCAGTTCTGGCTGGGTCCGGCCCGCTCAGGGCTGACGGTGACCTTCAGGGCCGACACGCAAGTGATCCATCTGCTGATCGCCGGGACGCGGATCAAGACCGTGCGGTCACACTTGTCGGTGGCGGATCTGGGACGGCTGGTGGCCCGGGGCGGACGTCCGGCCAGACCGGCCCCGCTTCCCGTCGGTGACGGGGCGGCGTTCGAGGTGGACCGGGTCGTGAACAACAGCGGCCTGGTGGGCCTGGGCGGGCACCAGGTTCTGGCGGCGGAGATACTCGGCGGCCGCCAGGTGGGTATCCGCATCGACGACGAGACACTGTCATTCTTCGATCCGTCCTCGCGGGAACTGCTGCGGGTGCGGCCCAGCCCGCTGACCAGCGAGGAAGTCCGCAGGCTGCGGGGCCTGCGGCCGGCCGGACCGCCGCCGCGTCCTGGTGTTGAGCCCGTGCGGGTGCAGCGGCGGGTCAGCGCGGTCGGCACCGTCATGGTCTGCCGGCAGGTCGTGTCCCTCGGCCGCCCCTACGCAGGCCAGACCGTGACCGTGCATGTCTCGGACTCCACGATCAGCGTCGAGCTGGACGGCCAGATCCGGGTGATCCGGCGCACGACCGACGTCCCGGTCCGTAACGTGAAAGCGAACAAGCCCCACGGGGCTCCCTACGTTGTCTAAGGGCTGTCCCGTAACTGCTGGTCGCAGGTGAGATGATCATGGTGTGGCTGGTGTGATCACGGCGTCGGAGCCG
>NZ_MUME01000038.1 GCF_002155915.1 Streptomyces thermovulgaris
TGGCCGCCGCCGTGCCGCCGGCGACCGCGCCGACCCCCGCTGCCGCGGGGATGCCGACCTTGGCCGCCTTGCGGCCGGTGCGGTAGTCGCGCAGACGCCAGTCCATCTCACGGGCGTGACGGCGGAGCTTGGCGTCGGGGTTGATGGCGTAGGGGTGGCCGACCAGGGACAGCATGGGGATGTCGTTGTGGGAGTCGCTGTAGGCGGCGCAGCGGGAGAGGTCCAGGCCCTCCGCGGCGGCCAGGGCGCGCACCGCCTCCGCCTTCGCGGGCCCGTGCAGCGGCTCGCCGACCAGACGGCCGGTGTAGACGCCGTCGATGGACTCCGCGACCGTGCCCAGCGCACCGGTCAGGCCCAGACGGCGGGCGATGACCTGCGCGATCTCCACCGGTGCGGCCGTGACCAGCCACACCTTCTGGCCGGCGTCCAGGTGGGCCTGGGCGAGCGCGCGGGTGCCGGGCCAGATCCGCTCGGCCATGTACTCGTCGTAGATCTCCTCGCCGATCGCCTTCAGCTCGGAGACCCGGTGGCCCTGCACGATCGACAGCGCCGAGTCGCGCGCGTCCTGCATGTGGTCGGGGTCCTCCACCCCGGCCAGCCGGAACCACGCCTGCTGCCAGGCGAACTTGATGAGGTCGCGGGTGTCGAAGAACTTCCGCTTGTACAGGCCCCGGCCGAAGTGGAACAGCGCGGCGCCCTGCATCACGGTGTTGTCCAGGTCGAAGAACGCGGCGGCCCGGTCGTCCCCGCGCACCGGGAACTCCGCCTCCTTGTCGGGGGGCTGCGGAGCCTGTGCCTCCTGGGAGGACTTGCGGGCTGCCTCCGCCGAGGCCTCGCCGGCCAGCACGCTGCGTGCCGTGGCGGGACGCCTGCGGGGGGTGAGCCATCCTAGAGCGGCCATGGCGCCGAGCATAGCCAGTCCGATCGGCGGTTCCGGAGCCGTGACGCCGCACGGGCGTGAACTCTGGGTGACGAAGCCGTCGAAGAACTCGTACGGACGGCGTGTCGTCACCCGGACGGGGCAGGCCGGTGCCGCGCGCGGTGTGCCGGTGCCGGTGGGGTTCCGCGGACGCGCGGCGGGGTGAGAATGGCCGACATGAGCCCCATCTTCCGCCGCAAGTCCTCCGAGCCTCGAGCCCGGCTCGTCACCCTGGTCCGCAAGCCGGGCTGTCATCTGTGCGACGACGCGCAGGCCGTCGTGGAGAAGGTGTGCGCCGACCTCGGCGTTCCCTGGGAGCAGAAGGACATCACCGAGGACCGGGAGCTGTACGACCGGTACTGGGAGCAGATTCCCGTCGTGCTCGTCGACGGGGAGCAGCACACCTTCTGGCGAGTGAACGAGGAACGGCTGCGCAAGGCGCTCACCGGGTAGTCGGGCCACCGGGACACTGGATGCCCAAAGCAACAAGAAGTTGCTTAGGATCGACGGCGTCTTGGTCTCGGGGGCGGCGATCACGAAGGAGAGTGTGCGGTTTTGCCCCCAGGAATTAAGGAACAGCGGTACGCATATGCCGGTTCCCCATGCCTGCGCCGGGGGTGCGTGACCCCGGTCACGTTGGCCGGACAAATCGGACACCATCTTTGTGCACACGTTCACAAAGACATAGCCTGCTGTCGACGGGGCGGTCGGGTGACGTGCGACCGCCCACAGCCTCGCTCTACCCGCAGGAGCACCGTGGCAACTGGCCGAACTCACCGACCGGCGAACCGTAGCCGAGGGATTCCCGAGGCCACCGTCGCCCGGCTTCCGCTGTATCTCCGAGCCCTGACCGCGCTGTCCGAGCGCTCGGTCCCCACGGTTTCCTCCGAGGAGCTCGCGGCGGCGGCGGGGGTCAACTCCGCCAAGCTGCGCAAGGACTTCTCGTACCTCGGTTCCTACGGGACCCGTGGAGTGGGGTACGACGTCGAGTATCTCGTCTACCAGATCTCCCGTGAACTCGGCCTGACCCAGGACTGGCCGGTTGTGATCGTCGGCATCGGAAACCTGGGCGCCGCCCTCGCCAACTACGGCGGGTTCGCCTCCCGCGGTTTCCGGGTCGCCGCGCTCATAGACGCCGACCCCGCCATGACCGGCAAGCCCGTCGCCGGCATCCCGGTGCAGCACTCCGACGAACTGGAGCGGGTCGTCCGGGAGAACGGCGTCTCGATCGGCGTGATCTCGACCCCCGCGGGCGCCGCCCAGCAGGTCTGCGACCGGCTCGTGGCCGCCGGCGTCACCTCCATCCTGAACTTCGCGCCCACCGTGCTGAACGTCCCGGAGGGCGTCGACGTGCGCAAGGTCGACCTCTCCATCGAGCTGCAGATCCTCGCCTTCCACGAGCAGCGCAAGGCCGGCGGGGAGGCCGTCGGCGGGGGCGTCCTTCCCCAGACCACCGTGGGCCGCGACGAGTCCACCGACCAGGGGCCCGACGGGGACATGCCCGCGGTGATGCCGGCATGAGTCTTCTCGTCGTCGGACTGAGCCACCGCAGTGCTCCGGTCAGCGTCCTGGAGCGTGCCTCGCTGAGCGCGGACGACCAGGTCAAGCTGGCGCAGGACACCGTGGCCGCCGAGCCGGCCACCGAGGCCGCCGTGCTGGCCACCTGCAACCGCATCGAGCTGTACGCCGACGTGGACAAGTTCCACGCCGGTGTCGCCGAGCTGTCCACGCTGCTCGCCCAGCACAGCGGGGTCGGCCTGGAGGAGCTCACCCCCTATCTCTACGTGCACTACGAGGACCGGGCCGTCCACCACCTGTTCTCGGTGGCCTGCGGCCTGGACTCGATGGTCGTCGGCGAGGGGCAGATCCTCGGCCAGATCAAGGACGCCCTGGCCCGCGCCCAGGAGCTGCACACCGCCGGACGGCTGCTGAACGACCTGTTCCAGCAGGCCCTGCGGGTGGGCAAGCGCGCCCACTCCGAGACCGGCATCGACCGCGCCGGGCAGTCCCTGGTCACCTTCGGCCTGGAGCAGCTGTCCCGGAGCAAGGACGTGCCGGCCTGGGCGCGCGGCAGGAAGGCCCTGGTCATCGGCGCCGGTTCGATGTCGTCGCTGGCCGCCGCCACGCTCGCGCGGGCCGGTGTCGCCGAGGTGGTGATCGCCAACCGCACGCAGGAGCGCGCCGAGCGTCTGGCGCAGATCCTCACCGAGGGCGGTGACACGGACGTGCGGGCCCGCGCGGTACCGATGGACGCCGTACCGGCCGAACTGACACGTGCAGATGTCGTCGTCTCCTGCACCGGCGCGACCGGACTCGTCCTGACGGCCGAGACGATCGCCGCCGCGGTCGAGGGCCGCACCGGCGCCCCCGCGGCCGTCGTCGAGGACGACGCCCAGCGCTCCGACGGCGGCCGTACGGCGGTGAGGACGGACGTCCGCGAGACCCCGCTGGACCCGGCCGCGGCCGAACCGGGCTTCTCCCTGATGGGCGAGTCCGCCGTCGCCGGCATGGACGCGGCCACCCTGGAGCAGCACGGCGCCTGGGTGGACAACGGCACCGTCGACCGCCGTGAGGCCGCCCGGACCGGAGCCGACCCCGAGGCCGACGCCGAGCTGATCGCGGCGCTCGCCGCGACCGCGGCCACCGCCGGCCGCGTCCCCGAGCACCGCAGGTCCGAGCCGGTCGCCGCCGCGCGGCCCGAGCCGGTCCTCTTCGTCCTCGACCTCGCCATGCCGCGCGACGTCGACGCGGCCGTGCACCGCCTGGCCGGGGTGCGTCTGGTGGACATCGAGTCGCTGGCGGAGGTCTCCGCCGACGCCCCGATGGCCGCCGACGTCGACCAGGTCCGCCGTATCGTCTCCGACGAGGTCGCGGCCTTCGGCGCGGCCCAGCGGGCGGCGCACATCACGCCCACCGTGGTCGCCCTGCGCGCCATGGCCGCCGACGTCGTCAGCAGCGAGATCGCCCGCCTGGAGGGGCGGCTGCCCGGCCTCGACGACAAGCAGCGGGCGGAGATCACCCAGACCGTACGGAGAGTTGTCGACAAGCTGCTGCACGCACCGACCGTCAGGGTCAAGCAGCTCGCGGCCGAGCCCGGCGGCGCCGGGTACGCCGACGCACTGCGCACCCTGTTCGACCTCGATCCGGAGACGGTGGCCTCCGTCTCCCGGGCCGACAACGACTCCGAGAAGCACCGCAAGAACCGAGGGCCAGCATGACTGAGAAGGCACTGAGGCTCGGGACCAGGCGCAGCAAGCTCGCCATGGCCCAGTCCAGGATGGTCGCGGACGCCGTGAGCCAGGTGACCGGACGGCCCGTCGAGCTCGTCCCGGTCACCACCTACGGCGACATCTCCCGCGAGCACCTGGCGCAGATCGGCGGCACGGGCGTGTTCGTGGCCGCCCTGCGCGAGGCGCTGCAGCGCGGTGAGGTGGACTTCGCGGTGCACTCGCTCAAGGACCTGCCCACCACGCAGCCCGAGGGCCTGGTCCTGGCCGCCATCCCGGAGCGCGAGGACCCGCGGGACGTGCTCGTCGCCCGGGACGCGCTGAAGTTCACCGATCTGCCCGAGGGGGCCCGCATCGGCACGGGTTCGCCGCGCCGCATGGCCCAGCTGAACGGGTACGCCCGTGCCCGCGGCCTCACCATCGAGACGGTCCCGATCCGGGGCAACGTCGACACCCGCATCGGCTTCGTCGAGAAGGGCGAACTCGACGCGGTCGTCCTGGCCGCCGCCGGACTGAACCGGGTCGGCCGCAGCGACGAGGTGACCGACGTCCTCCCGGTCGACGTCATGCTGCCCGCCCCCGGCCAGGGGGCCCTGGCGGTCGAGTGCACCGCGGACAACCCGGACCTCGCCGCCGCGCTCGCCGAGCTCGACGACCCGCACACGCGGGCCGCCGTGACGGCCGAGCGTTCACTGCTCGCCGCCCTGGAGGCCGGTTGCAGCGCCCCTGTCGGCGCATTGGCCGACCTTCCCCCACTCTCGGATCCGCTCGAGTGGGGGGACTCCCGGGGCGACGGGCAGACTGTCAAGGAAATGCGCCTGCGGGGTGTCGTCGGCAGGCCCGACGGCTCCGCGCTGGTGCAGCTGTCCACCACCGGTCCCGTGCCCCGGACGCAAGACGAGGCCATGGCTCTCGGCCGCGAACTCGCCGCCGAGATGCTCGCCCAGGGCGCGGCCGGTCTGATGGGGGAGCGAGCACTGTGAGCCCCACCGCCCTTTCCGCCGTCAGTCCTGAACACGGGCACGTCACCTTCCTGGGTGCCGGACCCGGGGATCCGGGACTCCTGACCCTGCGCGCCGTGGAGGCGCTGGCGAACGCGGACGTCCTGGCCGCCGAGCACGAGGTGCTCGAGGTCGTGCGCGCGCACGCCAAGCCGGGCGTCACCGTCGTGCCCACGGACCCGGACCCCTCGTCGAATCCGGTCCCGGGCACGGGCACACCCCAGCTCACGGTCGTCGACGGCACGTCGGCGACCGCCGGGGCCCCTGCGACGCGGGATGCCGCACATCTTGTCATGGAGGCCGCGCGGGGCGGCAAGCGGGTCGTGCGTGCGGTGCTCGGGGACCCGGGACTTGATACGTACACCACGGAGGAAATGCTCGCCTGCTCCGCCGCGGGCATTCCCTTCGAGGTCGTTCCCGGTGTCGCGACCTCCGTCGGCGTGCCCGCGTACGCCGGGGTGCCGCTGCGGGGCGCCAAGGGCGTGGACGTCCGCTTCGTGGACGCCCGTACCGCCTCGGAGCGCTGCTGGATGGAGGTGGGCGCCTCCGAGGGCACGGTCGTGGTGTCCGCGACGCTGGACACGATCGCCGCGACGGCCGGCGAGCTGGTCGCGGCCGGCCGCAAGCCGGACACCCCGCTGACGGTGACGGTCGCCGGTACGACCACCCGGCAGCGCACCTGGACGGCGACCCTCGGCACGATCGCGCAGACCCTGAAGCAGGCCAAGGTCCTGCCCTCCCCGGAGGGCCACCGGCCGGTGATAGCCGTCGTCGGCGAGCGCGCCGACGCGGCCCGGCGCGACCAGCTGTCGTGGTTCGAGTCCAAGCCGCTGTTCGGCTGGAAGGTCCTGGTGCCGCGCACCAAGGAGCAGGCGCCCGCGCTCTCGGAGCAGCTGCGCTCCTACGGTGCCGTGCCGCACGAGGTCCCGACGATCGCCGTCGAGCCGCCGCGTACGCCCCAGCAGATGGAGCGCGCGGTCAAGGGCCTGGTCACGGGCCGCTACGAGTGGATCGCGTTCACCTCGGTCAACGCGGTCAAGGCGGTCCGCGAGAAGTTCGAGGAGTACGGCCTCGACGCGCGTGCCTTCGCGGGCATCAAGGTCGCGGCGGTCGGCGAGCAGACGGCCAAGGCCCTGATCGACTTCGGTGTGCGGCCGGACCTGGTCCCCAGCGGCGAGCAGTCGGCGCGCGGGCTGGTGGAGGACTGGCCTCCGTACGACCCGGTCTTCGACCCGATCGACCGTGTCTTCCTGCCACGTGCGGACATCGCCACGGAGACGCTGGTCGCCGGTCTGGTCGAGCTCGGCTGGGAGGTCGACGACGTCACCGCCTACCGCACGGTGCGGGCCTCTCCTCCGCCGGCCGAGACCCGGGAGGCCATCAAGGGCGGCGGCTTCGACGCGGTGCTGTTCACCTCGTCGTCGACGGTGCGGAACCTGGTCGGCATCGCGGGCAAGCCGCACAACGTGACGGTGATCGCCTGCATCGGCCCGGCGACGGCCAAGACCGCCGAGGAACACGGTCTGCGCGTGGACGTGATGGCTCCCGAGCCCTCGGTCCACAAGCTGGCCGAGGCCCTGGCCGACTTCGGCGCCAAGCGCCGCCTGGCGGCCCTGGCGGCGGGCGACCCGGTCACCCGCCCGAGCGAACGCCGCCCGGGCGCCCGGAGGCGCCGCAGCACGTCGACGTGATGCCGTGAGGCAGTGAGCCGGGGGCGGAACGCGCCGCAGGGCGCGTTCCGCCCCCGCGCGTTTCCGGCCGGGGCGGTCGGGGCCCGTGCGGGCAACAAGTGGCGGATGTGGGCCACCAGAGGACCGGAATCCGCAGATGGCGGATCCGGACATGGCCCATATCCGCCACTTGCGGTCTCACGCCCCGAAATCCTTGCCAGACCAGCCTGTCCATGTCATCCTGCGAGGCTTTGCTCCGACAGCACCATCCAGGAATCCGAGGGGGACAGCGCATGGTGACGGCGACGGTGGGCGGTCCGGCGGAGGGGGACGACGAGCAGGTCGCGCGGCTTGCCGCCGGCTCGTCCAACTTCGGCCACCTGCTCAAGCACGAGCCTTTACTGGTGACGCTGGGCTGCTCCGCGGAGTCGTACGTCCACACCGATCCGCACGCGGCCATGGTGAAGGCCCGTCTGTTCGGCGAGATCATGGCCCGGCACCTGGTCACGCTGCTCGGCCTCACCGTCCCGGGGCCCCGGCAGGTCGACCGGATCAACGCGCTCACCAGGGCCGGTGCGCTCGTCCCCCAGGTGCGCGCCTGGTTCGAGGCGATCCGCACGACGGGCAACAAGGCGGTGCACGAGTACTACGCCAACGTCCGTGAGGCACTCCGGTCCGTGGAGATGTGCTTCCGCCTCGGTGACTGGCTGCACCGCGCCCTCGACCCGTCCGACACCACCCACAGGGTGTTCCTGCCGCCCGCGCCGCCCTCCGCCGCCCCCGCGCCCACGACCGTCGCCGACCGGCACGAGCTGGAGCAGCTGCGCGCCGAACTCGACGCCTACCGCCGCAAACTGGAGGAGGCCCGGCTCCGCTACGACGGCAAGCAGAGCCGTCTGGAGCGTGAGCGGGCCGCCCGCGAGCAGGCCGAGGCCGAACTGGCCCGCGCCGAGGCCGAACGGGCCGCCCTGCACGATCTGATCGCCGAGCTGAGCGACAAGATCACCGAGCTGACGGCTCAGGCCATGGCGTCCCGTACGGCCGCCCGCCCGCTGGACGGGGCCTCGCGGCGCGACGAGTTCATCGCCCGCGCGCAGAAGGCCGCCCGCCCGCCGATGAGCGAGGCCCAGGTCCGGGCCGAGCTGGACCGGATCCTGGAGAAGGCGGGCTGGGTCGTCCAGGACGAGAGCGCCAAGAACCTCTTCGCGGGCAGGGGCGTCGCCGTCCGGGAGGTCTCCACCGCCGTCGGCCGTGCCGACTACCTCCTCTATGTCGACCAGCGCCTGGTCGGTGTCATAGAGGCCAAGCGGGAGGGCGCCGACCTGGAGTCCGCCATGCAGCAGGCCGCCCGCTACGCCACCGGTCTCACCCGCAGCCAGCAGCTCAGCGCCTGGCGGGCCAGCCTGCCCTTCCGGTACGTCGCCGACGGCAACACCGTCCGCTTCCACAACGCGCTCGACCCGTCCCCGCGCACGCGCGAGGTCTTCGCCGTGCACCGGCCGGACACGATCGCCCGCTGGATCGAGGAGGCCGAGGCCGATCCCGCCGCGCCGACCCTGCGCGCCCGGATGCGCCGCCTGCCGCAGACCTTCCTCGACCCGAAGGACCTGCGCCCGGCCCAGGTGAGGGCGATCAAGGGCCTGGAGCGCTCCCTGGCCAAGGACGACCCGCGTGCCCTGATCCAGATGGCGACCGGCGCCGGCAAGACCTACACGGTGGTCAGCGAGAGCTACCGGCTGCTCAAGCACGCCGGCGCCAAGCGCATCCTGTTCCTCGTCGACCGCAACAACCTCGGCAGCCAGGCCGCCACCGAGTTCGAGAACTTCGACACCCCGGACGACGGCCGCAAGTTCACCGAACTGTACGTCGTGCAGCGCCTGGCCGGGGACACCGTCCTGGACTCCGCCCATGTGGTGGTGTCCACCGTGCAGCGGCTGTGGCTGGCGCTGACCGGCCGTGAGGTGCCGAGCGCCGACAGCGAGGACGAAGCCCTCGACCGCTACGACCTGGTCGACGGGCCGGTGGAGGTCGGCTACAACCCGAAGCTGCCGCCCGAGTCCTTCGACCTGATCGTCGTGGACGAGTGCCACCGCTCCATCTACGGCAAGTGGCGCGCGGTGCTGGAGTACTTCGACGCCCACCTGGTGGGGCTGACCGCCACACCGGTCAAGCAGACCTTCGGCTTCTTCTTCCAGAACCTGGTCAGCGAGTACCCCTACGAGCAGGCCGTCGCCGACGGCGTCAACGTCGACTTCGACGTGTTCCGCATCCGCACGGAGCTGGGGGAGAACGGCGGAACGATCCCGGCGGAGACGGTCGTCCCGATACGGGAGCGCAGGACCCGGCGCGAGCGGTACCAGGAGCTGGAGGAGGACCTGGAGTGGAAGGCGTCCCAGCTGGGACGNNGAGAGGGGGAGACCCGGCGGGCGCGGACGCACGTGCCCAAGACGCTGATCTTCGCGGTGGACGACCACCACGCCGACGAGATCGTCCAGATGGTGCGTCAGGTCTTCGGTGAGAGCGACGACTTCTGCCGCAAGATCACACATGCGGCGAAGCGGCCCGCCGAGCTGATCAAGGCGTTCCGCAACAGCCCCGAGCTGCGGATCGCGGTGACCGTCGACATGATCGCCACGGGCACGGACATCCCGCCGCTGGAGTGCGTGTTCTTCCTGCGGGACGTCAAGAGCTGGGCCTACTTCGAGCAGATGAAGGGGCGGGGCTCGCGGACGGTGGACCCGGCGGAGTTCCAGGCGGTCACGCCCGACGCCGAGGTGAAGGAACGGTTCGTGATCGTCGACGCGGTGGGGGTGACGGACTCGCCCCGCGTGGACGCGCGCCCGCTCAACCGGGTCTCCGAGCGGAAGATCCCGCTGGAGCGGCTGATGGCCAAGACGGCGGGCCTGGCGATGACCGAGGACGAGGTCGCCACACTGGCGGGCCGTCTGGCCCGCCT
>NZ_MUME01000380.1 GCF_002155915.1 Streptomyces thermovulgaris
TAACCTCTCAGGGCAATACAACTAGGTGCCGATCCTTCGGACCATTCGGTCCATACCCCGCACCGCGCCGGCCGCAAAAGGGCGGGGCCGTGCCGCGATCCGCTGTGACGCAGATCCGGTGCAGGCCGCCTGAGCGGCCCTCACAGGACATCCGCGGGCGGTCTGCGGGCGCCCCCGGACGGCCCGGGACACCCCGAGACGGCCCGGGGACACCCTGGAGGACGGCTCGGGGACGGGCCGGAGACGGGCCCGAGGCCCTTCCTTACGACGGCACGATGTCCGGCGCTCCCAGCCGGGCCGCGTCGGCCGTCAGGTCGTCGGGCTGGCGCTGCGACTCCCGCTCGGCCTCCACCCGCTTCTCGTAGTGCTCGACCTCGCGTTCGATCTGCTCCTTGTCCCAGCCCAGGACCGGTGCCATCAGCTCGGCGGCCTCCCGGGCGCTGCGCGTGCCCCGGTCGAAGGTCTCGATGGAGATGCGGGTCCGCCGGGTCAGCACGTCGTCCAGGTGCCGTGCGCCCTCGTGGGAGGCGGCGTAGACGATCTCGGCGCGCAGATAGTCGTCGGCGGCCCGCAGGGGCGCGCCCAGCGCGGGCTCCTCGGCGATGAGGGCCAGCACCTCCCGGGCCGCCGACCCGTACCGCCTGAGCAGGTGCTCCACCCGCACCACATGGAGGCCGTACTGGGCGGCGATGCGCGCCCGTGCGTTCCACAGGGCGGGGTAGCCCTCGGCGCCGAACAGCGGTATCTCCTCGGTGACGCAGTCGGCGACCCGCATGTCGAGGCCGTGCACCGCCTCGTCCACGGCGTCCTTGGCCATCACCCGGTACGTCGTGTACTTGCCGCCCGCGACCACGACCAGGCCCGGCACCGGGTGGGCCACGGTGTGTTCGCGCGACAGCTTGCTGGTGGCCTCGGACTCGCCGGCCAGCAGCGGCCTGAGTCCGGCGTACACGCCCTCCACGTCGTCGCGGCCGAGCGGCACCGCGAGGACCGAGTTCACGCGCTGCAGCAGATAGTCGATGTCGGCGCTGGAGGCGGCCGGGTGGGCCTTGTCGAGGTCCCAGTCGGTGTCGGTGGTGCCGATGATCCAGTGCCGGCCCCAGGGGATCACGAACAGGACGGACTTCTCGGTGCGCAGGATCAGCCCGGTGGCGGAGTTGATGCGGTCCCTGGGCACGACGAGGTGGATGCCCTTGGAGGCGCGGACGTGGAACTGGCCGCGCTCGCCCACCATCGCCTGGGTGTCGTCGGTCCACACCCCGGTGGCGTTGACGACCTGCTTGGCGCGGATCTCGTACTCGTCGCCGCTCTCCACGTCCCGCACCCGGGCGCCGACGACCCGCTCGCCCTCGCGCAGGAACCCGGTGACGCGCGCACGGTTGGCGGCCTTCGCGCCGTACGACACCGCGGTGCGCACCAGGGCGGTCACGAAGCGGGCGTCGTCCACCTGGGCGTCGTAGTACTGCAGGGCGCCGACCAGGGCGTCCTTCTTCAGGCAGGGGGCGACCCGCAGGGCGTGACGGCGGGTCAGGTGGCGGTGCAGGGGCAGGCCCCGGCCGTGGCCGCGGGCCAGCGACATGGCGTCGTAGAGGGCGACGCCGGAGCCGGCGTACAGGCGCTCCCAGCCCCGGTGCCGCAACGGGTAGAGGAACGGCACCGGCCGGACCAGGTGGGGGGCGAGGCGCTCCAGCAGCAGGCCGCGTTCCTTCAGCGCCTCACGGACGAGCGCGAAGTCGAGCATCTCCAGATAGCGCAGTCCGCCGTGTATCAGCTTGCTGGAGCGGCTGGAGGTGCCCGACGCCCAGTCGCGCGCCTCCACGATGCCGGTGGACAGACCACGGGTGACGGCGTCCAGGGCCGTGCCCGCGCCGACCACGCCTCCGCCCACGACCAGGATGTCCAGCTCCCGCTCGGCCATTCCCGCCAGGGACTCGGCGCGCTGCGCCGGCCCCAGTGTCGCTGTCCTCACCGCTGCCTCCCGCTGTCGGTCGCGCCGGCCGCACCCGTCGGCGAAGCCCGTTCCCGTCCCCCCCTGCCCCTGTGGTGCTCCGTGGTCCTCCCGTGCCGTTCCCTCACCTCCTGCTTCTGCCCAAATTCTGACGGGATTGCCCGTCTTCAGCCACCAGTCGCCCCCCAGCCTGTGGACAACCGCCTCGACTCACCGAGAAACACGCTGGTCAATCCCGCAAAACGGTCATATTTACTCCTAGTCTGACATTGCGCTCGCTCGTCCTGTCCACAGGACTTGCGTCTCTGCCACGCCTCGGTTACTGGGAAGGACGGCCCACGCCATGCCCGCAGATCTCGCCGTCATCGGACTCGGTCCTCTCGGCCTGCCCCTGGCCCAGGCCGCCGTCGCCGCCGGCATTCCGACCCTGGGGTATCGCGCCGGGGAGGAGTCCGGTGCGGTCAGCCCCGCCGAACTGCGCCGGATGCTCTCGGGGGGCTTCCGGCCGACCGCCAACCCGGCCGAGCTCGGCCGGGTGCGCACCGTGGTGATCTGTGCGGCCACCCCGCGCGGCGCGGACGGCGGTCTCGACCTGGGCCAGGTGGAGGCCGCCGCCCGTACGCTCGCCGGGCATCTGCGCCCGCACACCACCGTGATCCTGGAGTCCCCCGTGCACCCCGGGACCACGGAGGACCTCCTGCGGCCCCTGCTGGAGGAGGGCTCCGGTCTCCGGGCGGGCCGCGACTTCCACCTCGCCTACTCCCCCAGTCGCGTCGACCCCGGCAACCGCGTCTTCACCCCCGCCAACACCCCCAAGGTGATCGGCGGGCTGACCCCGGCCTGCACCGAGTCGGCCGCCGCGTTCTACGGCCGGCTCACCGACAAGGTGGTCCGCGCGCGCGGGCTGCGGGAGGCCGAGACGGTCCAGCTCCTGGAGACCAACTACCGGCACGTCAACATCGCCCTCGTCAACGAGATGGCCGTCCTCTGCCACGACCTCGGCGTCGACCTGTGGGACGTGGTCCGCTGCGCGGAGACCAAGCCGTTCGGCTTCCAGGCCTTCCGCCCCGGCCCCGGCGTCGGCGGCCACGGCGTCCCCCAGGACCTGGCCGGCCCGACGAGCCGCGGCCTGCGCATGGTGGAGCTCGCCCAGCAGGTCAACAGCCGTATGCCCGGCTATGTCGTGCAGCGGGCCGCCACGCTCCTGAACGAGCACGGCAAGTCGGCCCGGGGCGCCCGTGTCCTTCTGCTGGGCGTCACCTACAAGCCCGACCTCGCCGATCTCCAGGGCACCCCCGCCGAGGAGATCGCCGTCCGGCTGCTGGGGCTCGGCGCGTCGGTCAGCTACCACGACCCGTACGTGCCCGCCTGGAGCGTCCTGGACCGGCCCGTCCCCCGCGCGGACTCCCTGTACGAGGCGGTGGCGGACGCCGACCTGACGATCCTGCTCCAGCACCACCGCACGTACGACCTGCAGGGGCTGTCGGTCAAGGCACAGCTGCTGCTGGACACACGAGGGGCGGCGCCCACGGGAGCGGCGCACCGGCTGTGACACGAGGGGCGTGCACGGCCGTGAAAGAGGCCGCACGGCCCGTACGGACCCCTCGGCCGCCGGAAACACCCCCGCCGCGCGCCATGGGGCACCACGCCCCGCCCGGGCATGCGCGAAGGGGCCCGGTCACCCGCACGGGCGGGCGGCCGGGCCCCGGGACGAACGTCGTGGGCTACCGCTTGTGCTGCGCGTCCCCCACCGTGACCTCGACCCGCTGGAACTCCTTCAGCTCGCTGTAGCCGGTGGTGGCCATCGCCCGGCGCAGCGCACCGAAGAAGTTCATGGAGCCGTCGGGGGTGTGCGAGGGGCCCGTGAGGATCTCCTCGATCGTGCCGACCGTGCCCAGGTCGACCTTCTTGCCGCGCGGCAGCTCCGCGTTGACGGCCTCCATGCCCCAGTGGTGGCCCCTGCCGGGCGCGTCCGTGGCACGGGCCAGCGGGGAGCCCATCATCACGGCGTCCGCGCCGCAGGCGATCGCCTTGGGCAGGTCGCCGGACCAGCCGACGCCGCCGTCCGCGATCACGTGCACGTACCGGCCGCCGGACTCGTCCATGTAGTCGCGGCGGGCGGCGGCCACATCGGCGACCGCCGTGGCCATCGGGACCTGGATGCCCAGCACATTGCGCGTGGTGTGCGCGGCGCCGCCGCCGAAGCCGACCAGGACGCCGGCCGCACCGGTGCGCATCAGGTGCAGGGCCGCGGTGTAGCTGGCGCAGCCGCCGACGATCACCGGGACGTCGAGCTCGTAGATGAACTGCTTCAGGTTCAGCGGCTCGTGCGAGGAGGAGACGTGCTCGGCCGAGACCGTCGTGCCGCGGATGACGAAGATGTCCACGCCCGCGTCGACGACGGCCTTGGAGAACTGGGCCGTGCGCTGCGGGGAGAGCGCGGCGGCGGTGACCACACCGGAGTCGCGCACCTCCTTGATGCGCTCGCCGATCAGCTCCTCCTTGATGGGGGCGGAGTAGATCTCCTGCAGCCGGCGGGTGGCGGAGTCGGCGGGCAGCTCGGCGATCTCGTCGAGCAGCGGCTGCGGGTCCTCGTAGCGCGTCCACAGGCCCTCGAGGTTGAGCACGCCCAGGCCGCCCAGCTCACCGATGCGGATGGCGGTGGCCGGGGAGACGACCGAGTCCATGGGGGCGGCCAGGAAAGGCAGCTCGAAACGGTAGGCGTCGATCTGCCAGGCGATCGAGACCTCCTCCGGGTCCCGCGTGCGGCGGCTGGGGACGATCGCGATGTCGTCGAAGGCGTACGCCCTGCGGCCGCGCTTGCCGCGCCCGATCTCGATCTCAGTCACGTTGGTGGCCTTTCCCTGATGCGTTGCGGCGTCTTCCAGTATCGCCGACCCCCATGGCGAGGGCGGCCCCGGAGCAACCGGAGCCGCCCTCGACCGGACGCCGGACGTGCCTCACACGTGCGCGGGCGTCACTGCTTGCTGCTGTAGTTCGGCGCCTCGACCGTCATCTGGATGTCGTGCGGGTGGGACTCCTTCAGCCCCGCCGAGGTGATCCGCACGAAGCGGCCCTTGGCCTGCAGCTCGGGAATGGTCCTGCCGCCGACGTAGAACATCGACTGGCGCAGACCGCCGACCAGCTGGTGGACGACCGAGGCCAGCGGGCCGCGGTAGGGCACCTGGCCCTCGATGCCCTCGGGGATCAGCTGCTCGTCGGAGGCGACGCCCTCCTGGAAGTAGCGGTCCTTGGAGAACGACTTGCGGTCGCCGCGGGAGCGCATGGCGCCGAGCGAGCCCATGCCGCGGTAGGACTTGTACTGCTTGCCGTTGATGAACTGCAGCTCGCCCGGGGACTCCTCGCAGCCGGCCAGCAGCGAGCCCAGCATCACCGTGTCGGCGCCGGCGACCAGGGCCTTGGCGATGTCGCCGGAGTACTGCAGACCGCCGTCGCCGATGACCGGGACACCGGCCTCCTTGGCGGCCAGCGAGGCCTCGTAGATGGCGGTGACCTGCGGGACGCCGACGCCGGCGACCACGCGGGTGGTGCAGATGGAGCCGGGGCCGACCCCGACCTTGATGCCGTCGGCACCCGCGTCGACCAGGGCCTGGGCGCCCTCGCGGGTGGCCACGTTGCCGCCGATGACGTCGACCGCGGACGAGTTCGACTTGATCTTGGCGACCATCTCGCCGACCAGCCGGGAGTGACCGTGCGCGGTGTCCACGACGATGAGGTCGACGCCCGCCTCGATCAGGGCCTGGGCCCGCTCGAAGGCGTCACCGGTCACCCCGACCGCCGCGCCGACCAGCAGCCGCCCCTTGGCGTCCTTGGCGGCGTTGGGGTACTGCTCGGCCTTGACGAAGTCCTTGACGGTGATCAGGCCCTTGAGGATGCCCTCGTCGTCGACCAGCGGCAGCTTCTCGATCTTGTGCCGGCGCAGCAGCTCCATGGCCTCCGCGCGGGAGATGCCCACCTTGCCGGTGACCAGCGGCATCGGTGTCATGACCTCGCTGACCCGGCGCGAGCGGTCGGGCTCGAAGGCCATGTCCCGGTTGGTGACGATGCCCACCAGCTTGCCGGAGGGGTCCGTGACGGGGACGCCGCTGATGCGGAACTTGGCGCACAGCGCGTCGGCCTCGGCGAGCGTGGCCTCCGGGTGGATCGTGATGGGGTTGGCCACCATGCCGGACTCGGAGCGCTTGACCAGGTCGACCTGGTTGACCTGCTCCTCGATGGACAGGTTGCGGTGCAGCACCCCGATGCCGCCCTGGCGGGCCATCGCGATCGCCATGCGCGACTCGGTCACCTTGTCCATGGCCGCGGACAGCAGCGGGATGTTGAGCCGCACGTTCTTGGAGACGTACGAGGTGGTGTCGATCTCGTCGGGCGCCATGTCCGACGGGCCCGGCAGCAGCAGCACGTCGTCGTAGGTCAACCCGAGTGTCGCGAATTTCTCGGGCACTCCGTCGACGTTGGCAGTCATGACACCTTCCCCAAATGGCCTTGATCGGTGCGGATGTCCATGCTAACGGCAAGCACGGCTGTCTCATTCCACGGTTCCGGAACGCTTCGGCCCTTGTGCGTTCGCACGGACGCGTATGCGGATGTGCACGCAGATGTCCGCAGATGCGCACGGAACCGCCGCACCGCCGGTTCGGCCACCGGGGCGCCCGTGGGCCGGGCCGGTCCCGGTGAACGGTGCCCGCTGCCCGGCATGGCGGTGCCTACTGTCCGGCCAGGGCGCGCAGACGGCTCAGCGCACGGTGCTGGGCCACCCGGACCGCGCCCGGTGACATGCCCAGCATCTGTCCGGTCTCCTCCGCCGTCAGCCCCACCGCGATCCGCAGAAGCAGCAGCTCCCGCTGGTGCTCCGGCAGGTTGGCCAGCAGTTTCTTGGCCCACTCGGCGTCGCTGCTGAGCAGGGCGCGTTCCTCGGGTCCCAGGGAGTCGTCCGCACGCTCGGGCATCTCGTCCGAGGGCACGGCCGTGGAGCCCGGGTGCCGCATGGCGGCACGCTGCAGATCGGCGACCTTGTGGGCGGCGATGGCGAAGACGAATGCCTCGAAAGGGCGGCCGGTGTCCTTGTAGCGCGGCAGGGCGAGCAGAACGGCGACGCAGACCTCCTGGGCGAGGTCCTCCACGAAGTGACGTGCGTCGCCCGGGAGCCGGGACAGCCGGGTGCGGCAGTAGCGCAGCGCGAGCGGATGAACGCGGGCGAGCAGGTCGTGGGTGGCCTGTTCGTCGCCGTCGACGGCGCGGTGGACGAGTGCACCGATCGCCCCCTGGGCCAGTGCCGCCTGGTCGTCGCGCATCGGTCCATGGTGCCTTGGCGTCGTCCGATCCGTGGCACCGCCTCGGTGGTTGTGCACCGAAGCGTTATGAGCAGGTGCGCCGAAGCTCATCCCCTGCGCCCTCCCCTTCCGCTCGACCGACTCGTCCGCGAGAACTCCACACCTCAAGCATGCGTCATCCCCGCCGGAACGAGCAGCGGGCACCGGCGGGCCGCTTTGCCACCGGCGGCGCGATGAGGTAATGGGCCGCGCACGCACCTCGACGGGTGTCATCGATTGTCACCGGTGCCGTGCCGCGCCGTGCCACCCCCCACCGCACGGCATGCGGTCCTCTGCCGCGCCCGCCGATGCCCTGCCGGCCGGCGGCCTTGTCGGCAGTGTTCGCCACCCGCCCGGACGGCCGAGCCGTGTCCGCGTGTGCCCGGCGGGCGCCGGGGCCGCACGGCGGCCGCCGGCACCGGCCGGCGTCGTGTGCGGGGCGGGGGCACCCGCCTCCCGCCGGCGTCCCTCGCGGCGCCGCAGCGCAGGGCGCACCCTCGTACGACCGACGCTCCCCCACGCCGCCACCGGGCGTGGGGGTGCCGTCGCGTCTTCCCCGGTCCTGGCCGGCCGGTCTCCGCCGCCGTCGGGCGGCCCGGTGCGCCGGCCCGGATCCGGGGTCTTGCGGATCCTCCGGGCCTGTCCCTAGCGGACCAGGCCCCATCGGAAGCCGAGCGCCACCGCGTGCGCGCGGTCCGAGGCGCCGAGCTTCTTGAACAGGCGGCGGGCATGGGTCTTGACCGTGTCCTCGGAGAGGAACAGCTCACGGCCGATCTCCGCGTTCGAGCGGCCGTGGCTCATGCCCTCCAGGACCTGGATCTCACGCGCCGTGAGCGTGGGCGCGGCGCCCATCTCCGCCGAGCGCAGCCGGCGCGGGGCGAGTCTCCAGGTGGGATCGGCGAGGGCCTGCGTCACCGTGGCTCGGAGCTCCGCGCGGGAAGCGTCCTTGTGCAGATAGCCACGTGCGCCGGCGGCCACGGCGAGCGCCACACCGTCGAGGTCCTCGGCGACGGTGAGCATGATGATGCGCGCGCCGGGGTCCGCGGACAGCAGGCGCCGAACCGTCTCGACGCCGCCCAGTCCGGGCATGCGCACATCCATGAGGATGAGATCGGAGCGGTCGGCGCCCCAGCGGCGGAGAACTTCCTCGCCGTTGGCCGCCGTCGTCACGCGCTCGACGCCGGGCACGGTCGCCACCGCGCGGCGCAGCGCTTCTCGGGCAAGCGGGGAGTCGTCGCAGACGAGGACGGATGTCATGGCCGTCCTCCGCAGCTGATGCGCGTCACCTTGAGCCTCCAGGCTGGTACGAAATCGTCACCTGTGCGGTCGACCGTCTCGGACGCCCGCCCGAGCACTTGTGCTTTCAACCGCCTCCGCACTCTCAACGACGGTCACTCGAAAGGGTTACGGGCTGTACGCCGTCTTCGGCACTCTACGTGAGGGAGCGGACACAGCGCAGACATGAACGTCGGACCCTCAACTTTTCATCACAAGGTATGCCCCATTTAGCCCCTTTTCTTCCCGTTTACCGGTGTCTAGGGCTAGATTCTCAATGAGTCATATTTTCATCTCCTTAGACCGGAGATGTACGGTCGTTGGCACCGTATCCGCCACGAACGGCTACAAGGGGTCACGCAATGGCAGATTTCTCCCGCCTTCCCGGACCGAACGCGGACCTGTGGGATTGGCAGCTGCTGGCTGCCTGCCGTGGAGTGGACAGCTCGCTCTTCTTCCATCCCGAGGGCGAGCGCGGGGCGGCTCGGAGCGCTCGAGAGAACTCGGCCAAGGAGGTCTGCATGAGGTGCCCGGTCCGTGCGGAATGCGCGGCACACGCCCTGGCGGTGCGCGAGCCGTACGGCGTGTGGGGCGGCCTGACCGAGGACGAGCGCGAGGAACTCATGGGGCGGGCGCGGAACAACCGGGCGATGTCGACGTCATCCAGCAGCGGAAGTGCCGCCCAGGACAACTGAAGGAACGTTTCTGCTCCGGTCGCGGCGGAGTACGGGCACGGACCGCACGGCCGCGGACGGCCGCACCGCAGGAACGACAGGACACGTGCACATCACACGATCAGCCGCAGGGCACGCACGCATGCGTGCCCTGCGGCTGATCG
>NZ_MUME01000381.1 GCF_002155915.1 Streptomyces thermovulgaris
ACGCCCGGCTGCCGGCGGGCAATCAGGCCGGACTGTGGGGCTCCCTGCTGCCCGCCGGCAGCCGGGCGTCGGCCAGTTCCAGGCAGGGGACGACCAGGACCGGGACACGGTGCAGCCGCTCGGCCAGACGCCGGGCGGCGACGAGCATCGAGCGTTCCTTCCCGGGCAGTTCGTCCAGCCGTCGCAGAGCGGCGGCGTTGCGGTCGTAGAACGCCGCCCGGTACACCTCGGCGAGGCCGGCGCGGACCTCCGGGTCGGTCAGCAGCAGCCAGCGCCAGTTCTGGCGGTTGTTGCCGTTGGGTGCCTGAAGGGCGATGCGCAGGCAGTCCTTGACGAGCTCCGGGTCCACCTCCCGTTCGAGATCCAGGCCGTTGCGTACGGTGCGGGTGGTGGTGAGCAGCTCCTCGCAGGTCAGCGGTCGTCCGGTGGTCACGGCAGCATCACCGCGCGCACGATCAGGGCGAGATGGGTGCCCGCGACGAAGCCCGTCGCGAGCGGCAGCGGCCAGCCTCCGCGGCGTGCCCGCAGGAACCGCCGCAGGCCCCAGGCCGGGAGCACCGCCGTCAGGCAGGGCAGCAGGCCCGCCGGGCCGTCCGGAAGGAACAGGACGATCTGGCAGCCGACCGCCCCCGCCGCGAAGGCCGCCGTGACCACCGCGCTGCGCCGCGGGCCGAGAGCGGCCGAGTACAGGCGCGCTCCGGGCGGTGTCTCCCAGGCCGTCTTGCGGGCGAACTCGTAGTGCAGGAGCACACAGACGCACAGCGTCGGCAGCACCGCCCCGCGCCAGTCGGCGGTGACGGTCCCGGCGGCGGCCAGCGATCCGTACACATACGCCCCGAGCAGCACCTGCACCGGGCAGGTGACCGCGAGATTGAGCAGCTGCCGCTCGCGCAGTGCCGCCGACAGGTGCTCCAGGGCGGCGAGCAGCAGCGCGTAGCCGAGGGCCGCCAGGATCAGCAGGACGGCCGCCGGTGACAGCGCAGCGTTCAGGCCCGTGACGACGGCGGTCAGGGCGGCCATGCCGCCGCGCAGTTCGGCGACGGTGATCGCGCCGGTGACCAGCGGCCGGTCCGGGTGGTGCACACGGTCGTACGCGAGGTCCTTCTGCTCGTCCAGCATCCGCAGGAACAGCAGGGCCAGGATCACGCTCAGCGCCCGCACCCAGGTGGCCGCCGCCGGACGCCAGGCCGTGCCGGTCAGCGACACCGCGGAGGACTCCAGGGCCAGGGTCCACAGCAGTCCGTAGGTGGCGTAGACCCAGGGCCGGAACATGTGGAGCACGAAGCGGGCCAGCCGGGCGGGCACCTGCGTGACGGCGACGGTGCTCATGTCAGGACCGTCCCTCCCGCTCTCGGCATGCGGCCCGGTGCCGTGCCCGCGGCGCCGGCCGGGCCGCGGGTGTCCGTGTCCCGGTCGGCGAAGCCGATGCGGGCCTCGGCCACCGGGGTGCCGAGCTGGTGCAGGGTGCATTCCACGTCCGCTCCGGGCAGCACCGGGGCGGTGCGGCACACCAGGGGCAGGTCCATCTCGGCGAAGCGGTGGAACCGTGCGGACAGGCCGACCGGCAGCGCCGTGGGCGCGCGCAGCGTGCCCGAGGCCACGGCGGCGGTCAGGGCCAGTTGGCGGCATGCCTCCAGCTCCAGCATGCCGGGCACATGGTCGACCCAGTGGTCGTACAGCGTGGGGTGCGTGGTCCGGGCGACCAGGCGGGCCTCGCTCCCGCCGTCGCCCGTGGGACGCGGCGGGGAGATGACCACGTTGGCGGGGTCGCGGCGGCCCACCGCGGCGGCGTCGGCGCACGGGCCTTCGAGCGGTGCGACGGGCGGCCGGGACAGGCCGAACGCGTCGCGCTGCCGGGACCGCAGCCGGTCCCAGTCCTGCGGCCGCATCCAGGAGTAGTCGATGCGGGCGGACAGCGCGGGGCGTCCGCGGACGGTCACGGTGAAGGCCAGCCGCAGTCCCGTCATCCCGGACCGGCTGCGCAGCCGTTCCTCGATGCGGGCGGCGATGACGGCCTCGGTGGGGGTGGTCCCGGTCGTCAGGGCGGTCAGGTCGAGCACGTCCGACTCGACCGCGCGCAGCAGGAACTTGTGGCCCAGCGGTACGCCGAGGCAGCGGTGGGCCACGACGAAGATGGCCTGCCGGCACGCCTCCAGCACCAGGAAGGGGTCGTGGTGGGTGCGGGGGGCGAGGGTGTCGTCGTGGAAGGCGTGCAGGCGGGGAAGCTGCGCGGCGAGCAGCACCTCGTCCTCGCCCGTGCGTTTCGCGTCGGTCAGGAAGACCTCGGCGACCGCGGCCCGGTGGACCAGTTCCTTCGGGAGGGTCCTGGTGAACTGCATGGGGGTGTTCCTCCTTCACGGGGCCGTCCTCACGGGGCCGTCCTCACAGGGGTGTTCTCGCGGGGTGTTCTCGGGGCCGTCCTCATGGGGCCGTGGTGCCGAGGGCCGCCAGATGGCGGCGCCATGCGGCGGCGTCGGCGCCGTCCAGCACCGGGGCGCGGCCGGGCTGCCGCATGGGGAGCACCTTGGAGCCGACGACGACGGTGTCCCAGGGGTCCAGGTCGACTCCCTGCCGCCAGGCCTCCTCCAGGAGCCGGCGCGGGTCGGCGGTGCTGTCGGGGCCGAGGCGGTCCGCCACTGCCCGGCGCAGCCGTTCGAGGGCGGGTCCGAAGTCGAGTTCGCGGGGCTTGGTGGCGGCGTGGAGCCGGTCGGCCAGCTCGAGGGCGTGGCCGGTGCGGTCCTCGCCCCGCAGTGCGGACCGGAGGAGGCGGTCGCGTTCGGCGTCGTCGAAGTGGACGGCCAGCTCCCTGAGGACGTCGGCGGGTTCGTCGGGGGTGTGGACCAGGTTGAGCAGATAGCTGTAGCGGCCGAGGCGGTGGCGGAGCTGGCCGGGCACCCGTGCGTCCGGGTCGGTGGGGCCCTTGAGCCGGGTGAGTTCCACCGAGGCCGGGATGTCGAGGGTGCGGCCGGGGCGGACGACGAGGACGAGGGCGTCGGCGTCCTGGAGGAAGAGCGCGGCGAGCCGTCTGCGGTAGGGGGTGGCGAGGTTCCACTGGAAGTACCACAGGGCCCGGATCATGGTGCGGGTCAGACGGGTGATCGCCGCGCCCACGATCCGGAAGTCCTGTTCGGTCAGCCACTCGACGGCCGCTTCCAGTCTGCGTGCCACCACGGCGTCCGGTTTCAGCAGCAGTGCGGCGTGGTGCCAGGCGAAGCCGGTGACGTCGCCGGTGAGGGCGGCGAGCTGTTCGTGGGCTTCCTGGTAGTAGGTGTCCGCGCCGTACAGCCGTTGCTTGGCGGGGTGGCAGGTGAGCAGGGGCGGCACCGCGATGCCGTGTTCGGGGCCGGGGTGGTCGGGAAGGTGGGTCACTGGGGG